>NZ_SSOF01000028.1:0-151795 GCF_029873115.1 Pseudomonas sp. BN606
AAACGAAAAAGGCCACTCCGAAGAGTGGCCTTTTCCTAATGTTGGTTGCGGGAGCTGGATTTGAACCAACGACCTTCGGGTTATGAGCCCGACGAGCTACCAGACTGCTCCATCCCGCGGCGGCAATTCTACAGTTCTGCGAGGGGCTGTCAAACGATTTCTCAGAAAAAATCTTTTTCCCTCAAATATTTAGCAATCCGCGGAGAGGGCAAGGCTGGCTTACTACTACGCTAGAGCGGCCGGCGGGAGCGACGGCTGCTGTATCATCGCCGGTTACCCGAACCGCCCCTGCGCCACCTACCGCCATGCCGCAACGAAAAATCATCCACATTGACTGCGACTGCTTCTACGCCGCTATCGAAATGCGCGATGACCCTGCTTTGGCGGGTAAGCCCCTGGCCGTGGGTGGTTCCCCGGACAAGCGCGGGGTCGTGGCTACCTGCAACTACGACGCACGGGCCTACGGAATACGCTCGGCCATGCCGATGCGCACGGCCGTCAAGTTGTGCCCGGACCTGAACATCGTCCGTCCGCGGATGGATGTCTATAAATCCGTGTCGCGGCAAATCCACCAGATTTTTCGCGACTACACCGAGATCATCGAGCCGTTGTCGTTGGACGAGGCTTACCTGGATGTATCCGACAGCCCGCATTTCAATGGCAGCGCAACACGCATTGCCCAGGAAATTCGCCGGCGAGTGGCGGCGGAGTTGCATATCACGGTGTCCGCTGGTGTTGCGCCCAACAAGTTCATCGCCAAGATCGCCAGTGACTGGCGCAAGCCGGATGGCCTGTTCGTGGTCACGCCGGACCAGGTGGACGAATTCGTCGCCGCGCTTCCGGTGGGCAAGCTGCATGGGGTCGGCAAGGTGACTTCAGAGAAGCTTGCGCGCCTGGGGGTACGCACCTGTGCGGACCTTCGCGACTGGAGCAAGCTGGCACTGGCACGAGAGTTCGGCAGCTTCGGCGAGCGCCTCTACAACCTGGCCCGTGGTCAGGACGACCGCATCGTGCAGGTGGACAGCCGCCGACAGTCCATCAGCGTGGAAAACACCTATGACCAGGATTTGCCGAATCTGGACGCCTGCCTTGAGCAACTACCGGCCCTGCTGGATGAACTACGCGGGCGAATGGCGCGGCTGGATGCCAGCTACAAACCGGATAAACCCTTCGTGAAGCTGAAGTTCCACGACTTCACCCAGACCACTCTGGAACAGGCCGGTGCCCGTCGTGACCTGGACAGCTATCGGCAACTGCTGAGCACGGCATTCGCCCGTGGCGACAAACCGGTGCGCCTGATTGGCGTGGGGGTGAGGTTGCAGGACCTGCGTGGCTCGCTCGAGCAACTATCCCTGTTCTGACGCACGCCCCGCCTTTTTGTAGGGGCGAACTCATTCGCCAAGCAGGTCGAAGGCCTGCCCTTCGACGCCGCGAGGGGCAGCGTTGCTGCCCTTGGCGAGTGAGTTTACCCCTACATTGAAAGGATGGCGCGGGAGGAGGAGATCAACCTTCCGCCGGCCAAAGCCGGATCGGCTTGCCTTCGGCGGGCCACAGGCGCAGTTGGTCGATGGGGGAAATGTCCCAGCGTTGCACCTTGCCCAGGGAGTCGAGGAAGCGCTGTTCCTGCTCCATCAGTGCTGGGGCGCACATCTTGCGGGTGCTGCCGGCGGCGCCGAAGGTGAGCTTGTCGCCTTCCAGGGTGTAGGACGCGAACCAGTGGTTGCAGCCGGCGTTGCCGTAGGCGCGGTTGTCGTCGCCCAGGGTGATGGTCAGGTGGCTACGGTCGATCAGCGGGCGTTCGCCGATCCACTCCACCTGATAGGTCGTGCCGGTTTCCAGTTGCGGACGGTCAGTGGCGCAGCCTGTGAGAGCGGCAGCCACGGCAGTCAGCAGCAGGGTTTTTGGGATCATTGGGCGTCCTCCTGACGACAGTTCGGGCAGTAATGCTTGCCAGCCTGGCTGCGCCAGCCCAGCTCCGCGATACGCGCTTCGGCGGCGGGGGCCTGGGCCTGCTTGCCGAGGCCGCCGTCGACGGCGAACTCGAAGTCCAGGTGCGCGCCGCAGGCGTCACAGTCAACTTGCCAGTTGTGAATCGAGAGCTCCTTGAAAACCGGGCCCTTGGCCACCGCCAGCCACTGGCCGGGCGGGTTGATCAGGTGGCGCACCTTGTCCACGGTCAGGCGCATGCTGAGGTCGCGGCTGCCTTTGAGGGTTACCAGCAGGGTGTCGCCAGTCTTGATCGAGCCGCCGGTACCCGTTACCTGGTAGAGGCCCGGGGAGAGGGCGCGGCATTCGTTCAAGGTGTGGGCGGGATTGAGCAGGTTGTAACGGAAATCGTGTTCGGCCATAGGTCCTCCGGAAGCGCCGCGCATGCTAACACGGCCTAGGCGTCCACCTGATTGCACGGCCGTCCGGCGGCCCAGGCGAGGATGTTATCCAGGGTGGTGCGGGCTATGGCGGATAAGGCTTCGTGGGTGAGGAAGGCCTGGTGGGCGGTGATGATCACGTTGGGAAAGGTGAGCAGTCGCGCCAGCACATCGTCCTGCAGGGGCAGGTCGGAACGGTCCTCGAAGAACAGGTTGGCTTCTTCTTCATAGACATCCAGGCCCAGGTAGCCGAGCTGGCCGGATTTCAGCGCATCGATCAGCGCTGGCGTATCCACCAGGGCACCGCGCCCGGTGTTGATCAACATGGCACCGGGTTTCATCTGTTCCAGGCTACTGGAGTTGATCAGATGCCGGGTGGCCTCATTGAGCGGGCAATGGAGGCTGATGACGTCGCTATCGGCCAGCAATTCCGGCAGCTCGACATAGACCGCGCCCATCGCTTCGACACTCGGATTGCGCTGCGGATCGAAGGCCAGCAGGCCGCAGCCGAAGCCGGCCATGATGCGAGCGAAGGTGGCGCCGATCTGGCCGGTGCCGACCACGCCGACGGTCTTGCCTACCAGATCGAAACCAGTCAGGCCGTGGAGGGTGAAGTCGCCTTCGCGGGTGCGGTTATAGGCACGATGCAGGCGTCGGTTGAGCGCCAGGATCAGCGCTACCGCGTGCTCGGCTACGGCATGGGGGGAGTAGGCCGGTACTCGCACCACGGTCAGGCCGAGGCGCTTGGCGGCCGCCAGGTCGACATGGTTGTAGCCGGCCGAACGCAGGGCGATGAGTCGTGTACCGCCGCTGGCCAGGCGCTCCAGTACGGGGGCGGACAGGTCGTCATTGATGAATGCGCAGACCACATCGAAACCATTGGCCAGAGCCGTGGTGTCGAGGGTCAGCCGCGTCTGCTGGAAGTGCAGCTCGAAGTTTGGGCCGGCCCCGAGGAAGCTCTCGCGATCATAGGCCTGACTGCTGAACAGAATGGTGCGCATGGATTCTCCTTGGTTGCCCAGCAGCATAGCTGGCGTCTGGCCACTGCACGTTGTTCCGGGTCAGGCCTCCATTCGCGCCACTTCGGCGAGGCGAGTGATGGCCGCATCCAGTTCAGCCAGTGCCTGCGGGGCGCCGGGATCGTTCTGTTTGAGCAGGGTTTCGCTGCGCTGGCAGGCTGCGCGCAGTTGTGGAACGCCGCAGTAGCGAGTGGCGCCGTGCAGGCGGTGAACGCGTTCCAGCAGGGTGGTGCGGTCGCCACTGCGGGCGGCGAGCTGGATGGCTTCGCGGTCTGCGTCGAGAGAGGCCAGCAACATCGAAAGCATGTCCGCGGCAAGGTCCGCCTTGCCCGCGGCCAGGCGCAACCCTTCCTCCGGGTCGAGCACTTCCAGGCCATCATCCAACCGGCCTTCACGCCCCTGGCGTTGCACGGGCTGGCTACCGAGGCTGAGGCCGGTCCATTTGAGGACGACCTGGGCCAGCTGGCGTTCGCCAATGGGCTTGGTCAGGTAGTCGTCCATTCCGCCCTGGAGCAGGGCGCGCTTTTCGTTCGCCAGAGCGTGGGCGGTGAGGGCGACGATGGGCACCGGATCGATGCGCTGGTCGCTTTCCCAGCGGCGGATCGCCTCGGTGGCCTGGGTGCCATCCATGCCGGGCATCTGCACATCCATCAGGATCAGGTCGAAGCGCTCGCGTTGCACGGCTTCTATGGCGTCGAAGCCGCTGTCGACGGCTCGCACTTCGGCGCCCATGTCCGTCAGCAGGGTCTGCACCAGAAGTAGGTTGGCCGGGTTGTCGTCGACGCAGAGCAGACGTGGCGCACGGCTGTTGTTCGGTTGCTGCGGCTCGACGCGCATTTGGCGGGGGCTGACCAGGCCGCTCAGGGCCTGCTGCAGCTTGATTGTGCAGGTGGGCTTGGCCTGCAATTGGCTATGCGCTTCGGGCAGGGCGCGATGGTAGAGCGCCTGTTCGGTCGTGGGGCAGAGCACCAGGCTCTTGCAGCCGAGCTGTTCGAGATCCCAGACCCTTTGGCTGAGCTGCTCTGGTGAAAGTGCCTGGACGTCGGCGCCGATCACGGCGAGGCCGATTGGGCGCTTGCTCAGGCGGCGTGCGGCGACGTCGTCCACCAGAGCGCTGATGCTCGGGTAGTCCAACACTTCCAGGCCGCAGTCTTCCAGTTGGTGATGCAGCGACTGCCGTGTCAGTTCCTGTGGCTCCAGCACGGCTATGCGACGGCCTTCCAGTTGGGGTTGTACACCGCTCTCCATCTCGTCCAGCGACTTGGGCAGGCTGAGCGTGATCCAGAACTCCGAGCCGACCCCCGGTGTGCTGCTGACGCCAATCTCACCGCCCATCTGTTCGATAAGGCGCTTGGATATCACCAGGCCGAGACCGGTGCCACCGGCCTGGCGGGAGAGGGAGTTGTCGGCCTGGGTGAAGGCCTGGAACAAGGCGCGCAAGTCTGCGTCGGTCAGGCCGATGCCGGTGTCCTGAACGCTGATGCGCAACTGCGCCAGCTCGTCGTCGCTGTCGTCTTCGAGCATGGCGCGCACGGCGATGCTGCCTTCGCGGGTGAACTTGATGGCATTGCTCACCAGGTTGGTCAGGACCTGCTTGAGACGCATCGGATCGCCCATCAGGTGCAGGGGGGTGTCGCGATAGACCAGGCTGACCAGCTCCAGGTGTTTCTCGTGGGCAGCCGGGGCAAGGATGGTGAGGGTGTCCTGGACCAGGTCGCGGAGATTGAAGGGGATGCTCTCCAGGACCAGTTTGCCGGCCTCGATCTTCGAGAAGTCGAGCACCTCGTTGATGATTCCCAGCAGGCTGTCGGCGGATTTTTCGATGGTGGCGAGGTAGTCCTGCTGGCGTGAGGTGAGGTCGCTTTTCTTCAGCAGGTTGGTGAAACCGAGAATGCCGTTGAGCGGGGTGCGGATCTCGTGGCTCATGTTGGCGAGGAACTCTGACTTGATGCGGCTTGCCTCCAGGGCTTCCTTGCGCGCCAGGTCCAGTTCGATGTTCTGGATCTCGATGGTCTCGAGGTTCTGGCGGACGTCCTCGGTGGCCTGGTCGATGTTGTGCTGCAGTTCTTCCTGGGCGGTCTGCAGGGCCTCAGCCATGCGATTGATGCCTGACGCCAGTTCGTCCAGTTCATGGCTACCCAGCGGGGGCAGGCGGGTTTCCAGGCGACCCTCCTTGAGCAGCGCGACACCCTGCTTGATGCGGCGTAAGGGGTCGTTGATCGCGCGGCTCATGCGCAGGGCCAGCAAAGCGGTGACACCCAGGCCCGTGGAGATCAGCAACAGACTGGCGAGCAGGCTGCGATAGCCGCGCAGCAAGGTGCCCTGGTGGGACATTTCCAGTTCAACCCAACCCAGCAGGTTGTCGTTGGGTAGTGGTGTCTTGTCGCCGGAAAGCACCCGATGGCGCTCGAACACTGGCTGCAGGAAGCGAGTGGCCTCCGTGTTGCTCGTCAGCGAGAGATTGTTGCCTTCGCCATCAGGGCTTTCATTGAGCATGCGGGGCCCGGCATGGGCGAGGCGCTTGTGATCAGCACCGATGAAACTCACTGCGCGCACATCGGCCTGGTCCAGCGCGTGGTCGGCGATGCGCTCCAGCAACACAGCGTCCCCGCGAATCAATGCGGGAGCAGCGAGAGGCGCCAGGTGCTCGGCGATCATCTGGCCGCGTTGCAGCAGCTGGGCCTGCATGTCGGCCTGCTGCACCCAGGTGAAATAGCCGCCCAATACCAGTGCCAGCAGGCTGGTGGGCAGCAACGTCAGCATGAGCACGCGGCCCTTGATACCCAGATCCTTGTACACGCCCATCCTCTCCCCATGCGCTTTCCGCGCAGTGTAGCGACTCATTGGGTGGGAATCTGCTGGCCGTCTTGTAGAATTGCCGGCGCTCTACGTAATCATTCCTGTTTGCAGGTGATCTCCGTGCTAGGTATCCATCGCGCTCCCGCTCGAATCCTGGCTATCAAGGACGATCTCCGCGACGAAGGCTCAGGTGTACTCGAAGAACAACTGGAACTGATGCTCGAACCCTTCGCCCGGCTCAACCAGGCACGTCAGGGGATGGCGGCTTCGGTTTGGGTTTGAGCATCGCCGCAGCGCGATCGTCCTGCAGGGTGGGGCGGTCTGGGCGCGTAACCTCGATCCGGGCTGTGCATGTACCTTCGTCTGCCGGTCTGGCAGGGCAGCCCGAGCTGAGCCGCCCCGTCACAGGTCAGAACCTGACGTTGGTGGTCAGTTCGGCGAACGGCCTGCAGGTGGCCCACAGGCTGAGGCTTTCCGGGGCGATGAACTTCATCTCCTTGCCGGAATAGTCCGCACCACCGCGTTTCTTCGCGGCCAGGCTAAGGTTTGCCGAAGGCAGAATGGCGCCCTCGGACCTGTTTGTGCTCATCGCAAGTTTCTCCCCGGTGAAAAAATGGAGGGGATCAGATGAGAGGGTTTCTCAAAAGAAAGTTTTTACGTTTGGTTTACCGGTGCGCTATCAACAGGTATTCCTGTAGCGCCTCGCGATCGCTGTCGTCGCCCAGTTCGGCCGCGCGCTGGTAGTAGGGCAGGGCCAGCGCCTGGATGCGTGATTCTGCCGCTTCAGCCAGGCTGGCGCGGCTGGCTCGCAGGAAATTGAGGTTCCCTCCCGCCAGGGCCTGTTCCAGCCAGCGGACGGCTTCATCCACCTCGCCTTTGGCCGCCAGCACCGCAGCGAGGCTGAACTGGCCGCGGAAGTCGCCAGCTTCGGCTGAGCGGCGATACCAGGCGAAGGCAACCTTGGAATCAGGCTCAACAGTGATGCCTTCCTCGTAATAGCGCCCCACCAGGTTCATCGACTTGGCATGTCCCAATTGTGCCGCGCGCAGGTAGAGCGCCATGGCCTGGTGCTGATCGCGCTGGACGCCGCGTCCGGTGGCCAGCAGACCCGCGAAGTTGTACATCCCCCAATCGAGTCCCGCTGCCGCGGCCATGCGAAAGTGAGACGCGGCGCCAGGCAGGTCGATCAGGCCTCCCCAGCCCTGCTCCAGGCAACGGCCGAGCATGTTCCGCGCCATGGCGTCGCCGCGCTCGGCGGCGATCTGGAACCAGGTGCGCGCCAGCGCGGCGTCCTGCTCGATGCCCTGGCCGTCCAGGAGAATCTGGCCCAGCAGCGTCTGTGCTTCAGTCACCCCGTCCCGCGCGGCGCTAAGAATGGTTCGGGCTGCCTGGCGCGGATCGCTGGCCAGACGTTCGCGAAGTTCTTCGCTGCTGAGGGTTTCAGTGCGTGTCAGGGTGAGGTGCATGCCTAGACCTCGACCCAGCGACGCAGAAGGTTGTGGTAATTGCCTGTGAGCTGGACCAATGCGGGATGGTCCGGAACGTCACGCGCAAGACTCTGGATGGCCTGGTCCATCTCGAACAGCAGCGTCCGCTGACTGTCCTCGCGGACCATGCTCTGGATCCAGAAAAACGAGGCGAGGCGTTCACCACGGGTAACCGGTTCCACTTGGTGCAGGCTGCTGGAGGGGTAGATCACCAGGTCGCCGGCTGCCAGTTTCACGCGATGGGCGCCATAGGTGTCCTGGATAACCAGGTCTCCGCCGTCGTAGGCATCCGGCTCGCTCAAGAACAGCGTGGCGGACACATCGGTGCGGACGTGCTCGGAGCTGCCCTTGATTGGGCGCACGGCGTTGTCGATGTGGTAGCCGAAGGTGCCGCCGCACCGGTAGCGATTGAACAGCGGCGGATAGACCTTGTTCGGCAGGACCGCGGATACGAACAGGGGGTTGTTCCACAGCCGTTGCAGCATGGCACTGCTGATTTCGCGAGCCAGCGGGTCGCCTTCTGCCAATTGCTCGTTGTGCTTGGCCTTGGCTGACTGGTATCCCGCAGTAGCCTTGCCGTCCAACCAGTCGGCCTGCTCCAGGGCCTCGCGGATGCGCGTTGCCTCTTCTGAAGTGAAGATGCCGGGAATGTGCAGAAGCATGGCGGTGCACCGGGGAAAACTGAGATGGAGGCGAATAGTATTTATTTTCATTCAGCCTGTAAAACCGAAGCGCTCGGGGCCTTTTTGCGCTCGCGGATTACTTTGGAAATGTTGTAAAAAAGATGCGAATAAGACATGTCAATTAATTTCGACAACCATTGGCTCACCTGCCAGCGGCAGGCTGACCGACAAGTGGCAGGTATTCGCCGGCTACAGCTACCTGGATAGCGAGGTGGTGGACCCGGGCGCGGTGGGTGATCGTGCCGGCGTGGTGACCAGCATCGTCAGCCAGGCGGCTGGCCGTACTGCGCAGTTCACCGCCAGCGTGCACTTCTAAGCGCAGCAAGCGGAAGCCCCGGCCGGGAAACCCGCCGGGGCTTTCGTTATTCGGGGGCGCGAGAAATGCCTTTCCGCTACATATATATAGCTCCACGCCATAAGCCGAAACGCTAGCGCGATATGGCGTAGCGCGGTTTGCCGCTATCATATGCACCCCCTGCGTCTGGATTGCGAAACCCGCCATGACCCTGCAGTACCCCACAATCGCCGATTGCATCGGCCATACCCCGCTGGTGCGTTTGCAGCGGCTGGCCGGCGAAACCAGCAATACCCTCCTGGTCAAGCTCGAAGGCAACAACCCCGCCGGCTCCGTCAAGGATCGCCCAGCCCTGTCGATGATTACGCGCGCCGAACTGCGTGGTGACATCAAACCCGGTGACACCCTGATCGAAGCCACCTCCGGCAACACTGGCATCGCTCTGGCCATGGCTGCGGCCATCAAGGGCTACAAGATGATGCTGATCATGCCGGACAACATGAGCGCCGAGCGCAAGGCCGCCATGACAGCCTACGGTGCCGAGCTGATCCTGGTGAGCCGCGAAGAGGGCATGGAAGGTGCCCGCGACCTGGCAGAAAGCCTGCAGCGTGGTGGACGTGGCAAGGTGCTGGACCAGTTCGCCAACGGCGACAACCCGGAAGCCCACTACGTCGGCACCGGCCCGGAAATCTGGCAGCAGACCCAGGGCACCATCACCCATTTCGTCAGCTCCATGGGTACCACCGGCACCATCATGGGCGTGTCGCGCTACCTCAAGGAGCAGAACCCGAATATCCAGATCGTCGGCCTGCAGCCGCAGGAAGGCTCGGCCATCCCCGGCATCCGCCGCTGGCCGCAGGAATACCTGCCGAAGATCTACCAGGCCGACCGTGTCGATCGCGTGGTCGACATGGCCCAGATCGAAGCCGAAGAAACCATGCGCCGCCTGGCCCGCGAAGAAGGCATCTTCTGCGGTGTCTCCTCCGGCGGTGCGGTGGCCGCGATGCTGCGCCTGTCCCGCGAAGTGGAGAATGCCGTGATGGTGGCGATCATCTGCGACCGTGGCGATCGTTACCTCTCCACCGGCATCTACGAAGACCCAGAACGGCTGTGAAGATATCTACAGCGCGTCCCGATAGCTGCGTTGGGCGGTGCTCGCTCCTTGCCTGTCCAAACGATATGTCTCGTCGCTGCGCTCCGGCCGCTTTGCTCTCGGGCCGCTCTTCACGATCTCTTCAGAGCGTTCATCATGTCCCGGCGTAACACAGGCCTGCGCTTCCAGCCCAGCGGCGGAGCGCGGTCCCAGCAAGTCCCAGTGGGCAAGAAGCAGCGGCTCTCCATCGAGCGGCTGGCCCATGACGGGCGTGGCATAGCCTTCGTCGAAGGGCGCACCTGGTTCGTTGCCGGTGCGCTACCGGGTGAAGAAGTGGAAGCCCGTGTCCTTGCGGCTCGCAGCCAGATTGTGGAGGCCCGTGCCGAGCGTGTGCTCAGCGCCAACGCTATGCGCCTGGTACCGCCCTGCGCCCATGCCGGCCAGTGTGGTGGCTGCACCCTGCAGCACCTGCCCCATGTCGAACAGCTCGCCCTGAAACAGCGCACGCTTGCTGAGCAGCTGGCGCGTTTCGCCGACCTCCAGCCGCAGGAGTGGGTGGCCCCACTTGTGGGGACCGAATTCGGTTATCGGCGCCGCGCTCGCATCGCCGTGCGCTGGGATGTCAAGGCCCGCCATCTGGAAGTCGGATTCCGCGCGGCCGCCAGCCAGGCGATAGTCGGGATCAAGGATTGCCAGGTGCTGGTACAGCCCTTGCAAACGTTGATGCGGGCACTGCCCGGCCTGCTTAGGGGCCTGGACAAGCCCCAGGTAGTCGGGCATGTGGAGCTATTCCATGGCACCGCATCGGCGTTGCTGTTGCGTCACACGCAGCCACTTGGCGAGGCCGACCTGCAGCGCCTTCGCGAGTTCTGCGCGGCGCATCAGGCCCAACTCTGGCTGCACGGCGAGGGCGAACCCCAACCGGATCAGCCTGGTGCTCGCCTGGGCTACCGTCTGGAACGTTGGAACCTGGAGCTTGAATATCGCCCCGGCGATTTCGTCCAGGTAAATGAAACGGTCAACGAAGCAATGGTGGCGCAGGCGCTAGACTGGTTGAATCCGCAGCCGGGCGAGCGGGTGCTGGACTTGTTCTGCGGCCTCGGCAACTTCGCCCTGCCATTGGCGCGCCAGGTGCGCGAGGTGGTTGCGGTGGAAGGTGTGGAGGCGATGGTGCAACGGGCACGCGGCAATGCCACGGCCAACGGCCTGGAGAATGTGCACTTCTTCCAGGCCGACCTGTCGAACCCCTTGGCCAAGGCGCCCTGGGCCAGACAGGGGTTCGACGCTGTGCTGCTCGATCCGCCACGAGACGGTGCTTTCGAAGCCGTTCGGCAGATCGCTGCAACCGGTGCGCAACGAGTGGTCTATGTATCCTGCAACCCGTCGACCCTGGCGCGTGACAGTGCTGAACTGGTCAAGCAGGGATACCAGCTGAAGAAGGCCGGGATTCTCGACATGTTTCCTCAAACGGCCCATGTCGAGGCCATGGCGTTATTCGAGGCGGGCTAGGAAGCCCGTGTAATCCGACCGGCACGACAGAGGCTGGCGACAATTCGGCGTGAGGGGTTCACGTCGTAGGGAAGGTAGGCAAGATGGTACAGGTGAGAGCGCAACAGCCGGTCAATACGGACGGCAGCATCAACCTCGAGGCGTGGCTGGACCATGTCATCAGCCTCGATCCGGTGCTCGACCGCGCGGTACTCAAGGAGGCGTGCGAGTTCGCCCGCGACGCCGAACAACAGGCCATCGCCGCGCAGAACAGTTGGGCGGAGGGCAACTCGAGCTTCCAGACCGGTCTGGAAATCGCCGAGATCCTGGCTGACCTGAAGCTGGACCAGGAATCCCTGGTGGCTGCAGTGATCTACCGCGGCGTGCGTGAAGGCAAGATCCAGTTGCAGGCTGTGCAACAGCGATTCGGTCCGGTGGTCGCCAAGCTGATCGAGGGCGTGTTGCGCATGGCTGCGATCAGCGCCAGCCTCAACCCCCGGCAATCCATGGTCCTCGGCACCCAGGCGCAGGTGGAGAACCTGCGCAAGATGCTGGTCGCCATGGTCGACGACGTACGAGTCGCGCTGATCAAGCTGGCCGAGCGTACCTGTGCCATTCGTGAAGTGAAGAACACCGACGAGGAGAAGCGGCACCGCGTTGCCCGCGAGGTGTTCGACATCTACGCGCCTCTCGCCCACCGCCTCGGCATCGGCCACATCAAGTGGGAGCTGGAAGACCTGTCCTTCCGCTACCTGGAGCCGGAGCAGTACAAGCAGATCGCCAAGCTGCTCCATGAGCGCCGTCTCGATCGCGAGCAGTACATCGCCGACGTGATGAAGCAGCTTCGCGAGGAGCTGGCCGCCACCGGCATCAAGGCCGACATCAGCGGCCGCGCCAAACACATCTATTCCATCTGGCGGAAGATGCAGCGCAAGGGCCTGCAATTCAGCCAGATCTACGACGTACGTGCAGTACGCGTGCTGGTGCCCGAGGTACGTGATTGCTACACCGCACTCGGCATCGTCCACACCCTATGGCGGCACATTCCCAAGGAATTCGACGACTACATCGCCAACCCCAAGGAGAACGGCTACCGCTCCCTGCACACCGCGGTGATCGGCCCGGACGGCAAGGTGCTGGAAGTGCAGATCCGCACCCACGCCATGCACGAGGAAGCCGAGCTAGGGGTCTGCGCCCATTGGCGCTACAAGGGCACTGACGTCAAGTCCAGCTCTGACCACTACGAAGAGAAGATCGCCTGGCTGCGCCAGGTGCTCGAATGGCACGAGGAACTGGGCGACATCGGTGGCCTGGCCGAGCAACTGCGGGTGGATATCGAGCCCGACCGCGTCTATGTCTTCACCCCCGATGGCCACGCCATCGATCTGCCCAAGGGCGCCACGCCGCTAGACTTCGCCTACCGCGTCCACACCGAAATCGGCCACAACTGCCGCGGTGCCAAGGTCAACGGTCGTATCGTGCCGCTGAACTACGGACTGCAGACTGGCGAGCAGGTGGAAATCATCACCGGCAAGCACGGTGCGCCCAGCCGCGACTGGCTGAACCCGAACCTCGGCTACATCACCACCTCGCGCGCACGGGCGAAGATCGTCCACTGGTTCAAGCTGCAGGCCCGCGACCAGAACGTCGCAGCGGGCAAGGCGATGCTCGAACGCGAACTGTCGCGCCTGGCATTGCCGCCGGTGGACTTCGAGAAGCTGGCCGAGAAGTGCAATCTGCGTACAGCCGAAGACATGTACGCGGCCCTCGGCGCCGGCGATCTGCGTTTGGCCCATGTGGTCAACGCCGCTCAGGCGCTGGTAGAGCCGGAGCGTGGCCATAGCGAGCAGTTGGAGCTGATCCCTCGGAGGCCGTCTCATAACAAGCCTGGCAAGCGCGGAGACGTGCAGATCCAGGGCGTGGGCAACCTGCTCACGCAGATGGCTGGCTGCTGCCAACCGCTGCCGGGCGATCCCATCGTGGGCTACATCACCCTTGGTCGCGGTGTCAGCATTCACCGCCAGGACTGCCCATCGGTGTTGCAACTGGGTGGTCGTGAGCCCGAGCGGATGATCCAGGTGAGCTGGGGACCGGTACCGGTACAGACCTACCCGGTGGACATCATCATCCGCGCCTACGACCGTTCCGGTTTGCTGCGTGACGTCTCCCAGGTACTGCTCAACGAGCGCATCAACGTGCTGGCGGTGAATACCCGCTCCAACAAGGAAGACAACACCGCCGCCATGCTGCTGACCATCGAGATCCCCGGCCTGGACGCGCTGGGCCGGTTGCTGGCGCGCATCTCGCAGCTGCCGAATATCATCGAAGCCCGTCGCAACCGGGCTGCCTGATCTGTAGGTTGGTCCGAGCCTGCGAGGCCCAACGGCGAGCGTTGGGTTTCGCTTCGCTCTAACCAGCGTGGCCCGCACCGACCTACAGGCGTTTATAACGGGACCCCCACCATGTACCAACTCGATGACCTGCTGCACCTCATGGCCCGGCTGCGCGATCCGCAGTACGGCTGCCCCTGGGACCTCAAGCAGGACTACGCCAGCATCGTCCCGCACACGATCGAGGAAGCCTACGAGGTGGCCGATGCCATCGAGCGCGGTGACTTCGACCATCTGCCGGGCGAGCTCGGCGACCTGCTGTTCCAGGTGGTCTATTACAGCCAGTTGGCCAAGGAGGAGGGGCGCTTTGAGTTCGCTGGTGTGGTGGATGCAATCACCCGCAAGCTGGTCCGCCGTCACCCCCATGTCTTCCCCGACGGCGATCTCTATGGCGCGCCGGACATGGCCCGGCTGGAAGAGGCTGCGATCAAGCAGCGCTGGGAAGAGATCAAGGCCGAGGAGCGCGCGGAGAAGGCTGATGCCCCTGAGCAGCTTTCACTTCTGGATGACGTACCTACCGCGTTGCCTGCCCTGAGCCGCGCCGCCAAATTGCAGAAACGCGCGGCCCAGGTGGGTTTCGACTGGCCTGAGGCACTGCCGGTGATCGACAAGCTCCGTGAGGAGCTGGACGAGGTCCTGGAGGCCATGAGCGACAACGACCCGCAGGCCATCGCCGATGAGCTGGGTGATTTGCTGTTCGTGGTGGTCAACCTGACCCGTCACCTCAAGGTCGATCCGGAAACCGCCCTGCGTGGCGCCAATGCAAAATTCGACCGTCGCTTCCGCTTTATCGAACAGGCATTGCGCGAGGCGGGTCGTCCCATTGAAGATTGCACCCTGGAAGAACTGGATGCCCTCTGGGGCGAAGCCAAGAAACAGGAAAAACTCAGCCTTGGCTGTTAACTCGAGAGACTGAACCCCGTCATGAGCCTTTCCCTCCGCGACCAGCTGCTGAAAGCCGGGCTGGTGAACGAAAAGCAGGTCAAACAGGCCGGCAAACAGCAACAGAAACAACAGCGCCTGGAGAAGAAGAACCAGGTCGAGAAGGACGATAGCCTGCGTCAGGCTGCCTTGCAGGCCCAGGCCGAGAAGGCCGCCCGTGACCAGGAGCTGAACCGCCAGCAACAGGAAAAGGCCGACCAGAAGGCCAAGGCGGCGCAGATCAAGCAACTGATCGAAAACTCACGCCTGCCGAAGCTGACTACCGACGACTACTACAACTTTGTCGACGAGAAGAAGGTCAAGCGCATCGCGGTCAACGCCATGCTGCGTGACAAGCTGAGCCGCGGCTCGCTGGCTGTCGTCCGCCATGGCGGCGGCTACGAGATCATTCCCCGTGATGCTGCCCTGCGTATTCAGGAGCGCGATCCGCGCCGGGTGGTGCTGCTCAACACCCAGACCGAAGAGCCGGATGCCGATGATCCGTACGCGGCCTACAAGGTGCCGGATGACCTGATGTGGTAATGCGGTGACGAAACCGGGCCTTGTGCCCGGTTTTTCATTGTGGGAGCGCAGCTCCTGTAGCCTGGACGCAATCCGGGGCGGGCGGAGCGGGGCTATCCAGCGTGTCTGGGCTGGCGACGCGCTTCAGCAGATCTGATTCCCCAGCAACACCCGCCCGAAGCTCGCACCCTCGGTCAACGGTGTGATCGCCGTTATCTGGTCCAGCCGCAGGCGCTCCTGGCCACCCTCGTTCTGCACGATCAGGAACTCTTCCTTGTCGGGGGTCGTCAGGGTGGTCATGGCACGCGCGTCCAGGCGCGCACCGCCAGCCAGCTCGATATGCAACTGGTAGCGATGCAGGCAGGCGATCTCGATGTAGTCATAGAGGTCGCAGGAGAGCGGCAGATATTCCTCGGTCATGGCAGTGTCCTCTGCGGCATGTCGGATGGACAGCATAGGCGCTGCGGGCGCGCCTTGGCTTACCTTCAAGTATCCGCCTGTTTCGCCCATCCAGGTCCCGACCAAGGTTCGGCGGGTTTCCCCCAGGCACAAAAAACCGGGCACTGGGCCCGGTTCTTCGTGAGGGGGAGTTACTCCTGCAGGCCTTTTACCGACTTGCCGTTGACTGAGCCCTCCTTGAGCATGATCTGGTATTCCTTGCCGTCCTTTTCCACCTGGTGCAGGCGGACCAGCAGGTAGTCCCAGTCCTTGGCGAACCAGAGCACCGTCTTACGGCTGCTCTGGGTGGGGTCACGCACACGCTCGACCTTGATCGCGTCTACGAGGCCGGCCTTGGTGCGTACGCGCTCCTCGCCCAATACGCGGAAGTCGTAGGTTTCGATCTCGTCGCCATCGATCACCTGGTAGCTCATGCTCTTCTTGCCGTCGGCGACGTCGTGCTGGAGCACCAGCTGGTAGGTGGATTTATCTTGCAGGCCACGGTTCAAGGGCAGGCGAACCTGATTGCCGCGGTCGTTGCCGATGATCTGTTTCTGGGCCCAGTCGAAATCGAACTCCACCTGTTTGCTCTTGCCCAGGCCGCTGCGATTGAAGCGGTAGGTCAGGGGCATGAAAGCGTTGTTCTCGAGGCGGAAGGTGCTCACTTCGCTGAGGCTGGCGACCAGCATGGATGCTTCGAAGTCCAGCTCCCAGCGGCCATTATCGAGCTGCTTCAGGCTCCGTCCGGCGGTGCCGCTGACAGGCAGCTGTTTCCAGTCGGCGGTGTAGCTGGCCTCGAAGGGTTTCAACTCGACTGCCACGGCGGGCAGGGTCACGAGGGCGAGGAGCAACAGCAAGGCACGACGCATTGGCGAATCTCCTAGTTACGCAGTTGTTGCCCCGAGGGAGGCAACGCTTGTCCATCCATTTCGGCGCCGTTCGGGCCCAGGCGCAGTCTGCCTTCGGCAAACCAGCGCATGGCCAGCGGATAGATGCGGTGTTCCTGTGCATGGACCCGCTGGGCCAGACTATCCGGCGAGTCGTTCGACTCTACCGGGATCAGGGCCTGCACTACCAGAGGGCCACCATCAAGTTCTTCGGTGACGAAGTGCACGCTGCAGCCATGCTCGGAATCACCGGCTTCCAGCGCGCGCTGGTGGGTGTGCAATCCCTTGTACTTGGGCAACAGCGACGGATGAATGTTCAGCAGGCGCCCGTGGTAGTGGCGCACGAAACCGGGCGTGAGAATCCGCATGAAACCAGCCAGCACCACCAGTTGTGGGGAATAGGCATCGATGGCTTCGATCAGGGCGGCATCGAAGGCTTCGCGGTCGGCATAGGCCTTGTGATCGAGTATCCCGGTTTCGATGCCGGCCTTTTTCGCCCGTTCCAGGCCGAAGGCATCGGCGCGGTTGGATATCACCGCGCGAATGCGGGCCGGATGGTCATCGCCGGTGATGCTGTCGATCAGCGCCTGCAGGTTGCTGCCAGAGCCGGAGATCAGCACCACCACATCACAGCGTGCAACCATCAGTGACTCTTCAGGTTGTTCAGTACGACGCGTTGGGCACCTTCGGCGGCCGCAGCGATTTCACCGATGACCCAGGGCTGCTCGCCGGCTGCACGCAGGACCTTGAGCGAGGCTTCGACCTGCTCCGGTGCAACGCAAATGACCATGCCCACGCCGCAGTTCAGCACGCGGTGCATTTCGGTCTCGTCGACGTTGCCTTGTTCCTGCAGCCAGTCGAATACCGCCGGACGCTGCCAGCTGGCTACGTCGATCACTGCCTGGGCGTTGTCCGGCAGAACGCGCGGAATGTTGTCCAGCAGGCCGCCGCCAGTGATGTGGGCCATGGCCTTGACCGCGCCGGTTTCCTTGATCAGCTGCAGCAGCGGCTTCACATAGATGCGGGTCGGGGCCATCAGCAGGTCGGCCAGGGGCTTGCCGTCGAGCTGGACCTGTTCGATATCGACGCCGCTGACTTCGATGATCTTGCGGATCAGCGAGTAGCCGTTGGAGTGCGGACCGGAGGAGGGCAGGGCGATCAGGGTGTCACCGGTGCGGACCTTGGAGCCGTCGATGATTTCGGCTTTTTCCACCACGCCGACACAGAAGCCGGCCAGGTCGTAGTCTTCGCCTTCGTACATGCCGGGCATTTCGGCGGTCTCGCCGCCAACCAGGGAGCAGCCAGCCAGTTCGCAGCCGGCGCCGATGCCGGTGACCACGGTAGCAGCCACGTCGACGTTGAGCTTGCCGGTGGCGTAGTAGTCCAGGAAGAACAGCGGCTCGGCGCCGCAGACCACCAGGTCGTTCACGCACATGGCCACGAGGTCCTGGCCGATGCTGTCGTGTTTGTTCAGGTTCAGCGCCAGGCGCAGCTTGGTGCCGACGCCGTCAGTGCCGGACACCAGGACCGGCTGCTTGTAGCCGGCCGGGATTTCGCAGAGGGCGCCGAAGCCGCCCAGGCCGCCCATCACTTCCGGGCGCGCGGTGCGCTTGGCGACGCCTTTGATGCGTTCGACCAGGGCTTCACCAGCGTCGATGTCTACACCGGCGTCCTTGTAGCTCAGGGAGGGTTGCTTGCTCATAAATCCAGGCCTATAGGGGGAAATTCGAGGATCGACCGGCAAGTCTGGCTGCCGGTTTGCGAAGGCGCGCGATTTTATCAGGCTTGCCCGGTAGCGGCCATCCGCAGTGGTCGGCCCAAGGAGAAAACAATGTGAAAACGCCTGCGTTGCCCCGGGGCAAGCGGCTGATTAAGGTATAGCCCTTCGATTGCGGCCTATGCTGCATCTGTTCGCCTCCAGAGAATCCGCCATGCGCCTGATCGCTTCCGCTGTCCTGCTTTGCCTCACGCTGCTGGGCTTGCCCGCCCATGCTGAAACGGCCGAGAACCTCTACCAGGTTCGCGAACCGGTCGCATCTCAGCAGCCGGAGGAGCGTACCCAGGCCTTGGTGCGCGCTCTGGAAACCCTGGTAATGCGCCTGTCTGGCGATCCCAAGGCCGCCCAGAGTCCCGCGCTGGAGGCCGTGCGCAAGGATCCGCAGCAGCTCGTCAGCCAATACGGGTATGAAGGCCAGACACTGGTGGTCGACTTCGATCCGGTTACCACCGAACGGACCTTGCGCCAGGCTGGCATTCCTCTGTGGAGTGCCAATCGCCCAGCCATCCTGGCCTGGTGGCTGAATCGCTCCGGCGAAGGCAGCAACAACCTGGTAGGCGACGGCCAGGACGCCGCAACTCCATTGCGCCAGGCGGCACAGAACCGCGGCCTGCCGTTGCGCCTGCCGATCGCCGACCTCAACGAGCAACTGCTGGCGACGCCCGAACAGCTGACATCCGCCAAGCCCGGCGCGCTGACCCAGGCGTCCGAGCGCTATGGCGCGGACGCACTGCTGGCGGTGGATGCCAGTGAGGCCGATGGCAAATGGCAGGCCCAGTGGCGCCTGTGGCTGGGTGACAGTCGTGAGCAGGGCACCGCCGAAGGGGCTGACAGCGCCGCGTTGGCCGATGCCGTGATGTCCGCAGTGAGCCAGCGTCTGGCGCCGCGCTTTGTGGTGGCTCCCGGCTCCGGGCAGAACCTGGAGCTGGAAGTACAGGGTGCCAACCTCGCCCGTTACGCCGAGCTGTCTCGCCTGCTGGAACCCTTCGGAGCACGCTTGCTGAAGGTTGACGGCGACCGCCTTGAGTACCGGGTCAACGCCAGCCCCGAACAGCTGCGTGCACAGCTTTCCCTGGTCGGACTCCAGGAGTCAGCAGCCGAACCGCCGGCCGCACCGGCCCCTTCCGCTGATCCGCAGGCTGCGCCAGCGCCCCAGGTGATACCGCGTAACAACCTGCTGCGCTTCCACTGGTAGCGGGCGTAAACTGCTGGCCTACCCGTGACGGGGATGCCATGCACCAGTTGCCCAATCTGTTGACTCTGCTGCGCCTGGCACTGGTTCTTCCCATTGCCGGGCTTCTGTTGTCCGATCGATATGGGCAGGCGCTGGTGCTTTTTGCCGTGGCGGGTTGTTCCGATGCCCTGGATGGTTTCCTTGCCCGGCGCTACGGCTGGACCAGTCGGTTCGGTTCGCTGTTCGACCCCGTGGCCGACAAGCTACTGCTGGTGACCAGCTTCGTCTGCCTGACCATGACCCAGGTGCTGCCGTTCTGGCTGACGCTCGTGGTGGTCCTGCGGGACCTGCTGATCCTGCTCGGTGCCGGGCTATTCCGGGTACTGGCGGGACCGGCGGAGTTCTTGCCACGCTGGCTGGGCAAGCTGAGTACATTGCTGCAGATGCTGCTGGTGCTGTGCCTGTTGCTGGAGCTCAGCCTGGCTCCGGCACTCGCTTCATTGCGCTGGCCCTTTAGCTGGCTGGTACTGGTGGTGACGCTATGCAGCGGAGCCCAGTACATCTGGGATTGGGGACGGAAATATCGCTACGCAAGGATGAGGGCCTGACATGACCGATTCACGCCGCTGGCTATGGCTGGGTGGCTTCCTGCTTTTGGGGTGGCTGCTTTATCAGCTGCACCCGGTTCTCTCGCCGTTCCTGATAGGCATGCTGCTGGCTTACCTCGGAGACCCACTGGTGGATCGCCTGGAGCGCCTGGGACTTTCGCGTACCTGGGGCGTCGTGCTGGTGTTCGGCCTGTTCGGATTGGTCCTGCTGGCGCTGCTGCTGGTCCTGTTGCCCATGCTCGGTCGTCAACTTTTCCGCCTCTATGAGGTGGCGCCGCAGATGATCGACTGGCTGCAGCAAACGGCATTGCCCTGGGGCCAGGCCAAGCTCGGCCTACCCGGTGAATTCTGGCGCTTCGACCGCTTCAAGGCGGTGATCAGCGGCCATCTCGGCCAGACCACGGATTTCGCCGGTACTCTGCTTGCCAGCGTCACTGCCTCCGGGCTGGCGCTGCTGGGTTGGCTGGGCAACCTGTTGCTGATCCCCGTAGTGGGCTTCTATCTGTTGCGCGACTGGGATCTGATGGTGGCCAAGCTCCGTGGCTTGCTGCCGCGCAATCGTGAGTCCCTGGTTGTCGGGCTTGTAGGTGAATGTCACGAAGTGCTGGGGGCCTTCCTGCGCGGCCAATTGCTGGTGATGCTGGCGCTGGGCCTCATCTATGCCGTCGGTCTGATGCTGGTAGGGCTCGATCTGGGATTGCTGATCGGTTTGCTGGCAGGCCTGGCCAGCATCGTGCCCTACATGGGGTTCGTCGTCGGCTTCGGTGCCGCATTGATTGCCGCTCTCTTCCAGTACGGCGGTTTCGAACTCTATCCGCTGGTCGGCGTCGTAGCGGTCTTCACAGTGGGACAATTGCTCGAAGGTATGCTGCTGACGCCGCTGTTGGTGGGTGATCGTATCGGCCTTCACCCAGTGGCAGTTATCTTTGCGATACTTGCCGGCGGCCAGCTGTTTGGCTTCACTGGTGTGCTCCTGGCTCTGCCAGTTGCAGCGATCATCATGGTTTTGCTGCGCCATGCGCATGATTTCTATAAACTTTCCGACCTTTACGGACAGTCGAGTAGCGGTCCAGACGACCCTTCCAGTACGGCATGACACCGATCCAGCTTCCCCTGAGTGTGCGTCTGCGTGACGACGCCACCTTCGCCAACTTCTATCCCGGCGCCAACGCCGCGGCACTCGGCTATGTCGAGCGCCTGTGCGAGCCTGATGCGGGCTGGACCGAAAGCCTGATTTATCTCTGGGGGGGCGAGGGCGCCGGGCGCAGTCACCTGCTGCAGGCCGCCTGCCTGCGTTTCGAGCAGCGCGACGAACAGGCGATCTACCTGCCCATGGACGAACTGGTGCACTACGGTCCGGAAGTCTTCGACAACCTGGAGCAGTGTGAACTGGTCTGCCTGGACGACCTGCATGCCCTGGCCGGTCGGCCGGAATGGGAAGAAGGCCTGTTCCACCTGTTCAACCGCCTGCGCGATGCCGGTCGAAAGCTACTGCTGTCTGCCAGCAAATCGCCGCGCGAATTGGGGGTGAAGCTGCCTGACTTGAAGTCGCGCCTGACCCTGGCGCTGGTGTTCCAGCTGCATGCGCTGTCCGACGAGGACAAGCTGCGAGCGTTGCAGCTGCGGGCCTCGCGCCGTGGCCTGCACCTGACCGACGAAGTCGGGCGTTTCATCCTGACCCGCGGCCCGCGCAGCATGAACCTCCTGTTCGATCTGCTGGACATCCTCGATCAGGCTTCGCTCCAGGCCCAGCGCAAGCTGACCATTCCTTTCCTCAAGGAAATCTTCGGCTGGTAGCCAACGCTTCGTGGGGTCGCTGAAGAAAAAGCCCGGATCTGAATCCGGGCTTTTTCGTTTCCGTGCAGGAATCACTCTCCCGCCAGCTTGCGATTGTACTGGAACCGCCATCGGGTATAGAGCAGGGCGGCGCAGAACAACAGCAGGCTGAGACCGGCTTCCAGCCAGCCGAACAGGCTGCGCGCCGGATCGATAGCGGCGAGTACGCCCTGGATGAAATAGAGGTTAACCACGAAGCAGGCCCAGGCATGAGCACGAGCGTTGCCGAGGATCATGCCGGGTGCCAGCAGCGCCAGCGGAACCAGCAGGATGGCCAGGACCACCCAGGTCCGGGCGCCGTGCAGGTCGGCGAAGAACAGTGTGTTGACCGTAAGCAGTGCAGCCAGGGCGATGAAACTCACCAGGCTGACTACGCGGCTGGCCGTCATGCGCGGGGTCAGCCACGTCAGTTCCGGCAGTGTCTTGGGTTTCTTAGCCACGCGGAGCCTCCAGGCGTTGGGCAGTCTGCGCCAGGCGTTGACCCAGGGCGCGGCAGAGGGCGATTTCGTGCACGTCCAGTGGGCGCTTGCCATCGGCACCGGCGTGGTGGCTCGCGCCGTAGGGGGTGCCGCCGCCACGGGTTTCCAGCAGCGCCGACTCGCTATAGGGCAAGCCGGTGACCAGCATGCCGTGGTGCATCAGTGGCAGCAGCATGGACAGCAGCGTGGTTTCCTGGCCGCCGTGCAAGCTGGCGGTCGAGGTGAACACTGCCGCCGGTTTGCCAACCAGTTCGCCGGTGAGCCAGAGGCTGCTGGTGCCGTCGAGGAAATACTTGAGAGGGGCCGCCATGTTGCCGAAGCGGGTGGGGCTGCCCAAGGCCAGGCCAGCGCAGTGGCGCAGGTCGTCCAGTGTGGCGTAGAGCGCGCCGTCGGCAGGAATGTCCGGGGCAACCGCTTCGCACTCGGTGGACACTGCCGGTACGGTGCGCACACGTGCCTCCAGACCGCTCAGCTCGATACCTCGGGCGATATGCCTGGCCATTTCGGCGGTAGCACCGTGGCGGCTGTAGTACAGGACCAGGATGTAGGGCGCGCTCAAGGAAGGATCTCCAGGACCTTTTCCGGCGGCCGGCCGACCACAGCCTTGTCACCTGCGATCAGGATGGGGCGCTCGATCAACTTGGGGTGAGTGGCCATGGCGGCGATCAGCTGCTCTTCGGAGAGGCTGGCATCGTCCAGTCCGAGGGCCTTGTACTCGTCCTCGCCGGTGCGCAGTAGCTGGCGGGCGGATAGCCCCAGCTTGGCCAGCAGATCACGCAGTTCGGCGGCGCTGGGAGGGGTTTCCAGGTACCGCACAATGGTGGGTGCCAGGCCACGGGCTTCCAGCAGCTCCAGGGCTCCGCGGGATTTGGAGCAGCGCGGGTTGTGGTAGAGGGTCAATTCGGTCATGTCGAGGGTCGCATGGGCTTGGTCGAGGCGGCTATTCTAACCGCGTCGTGGCGCCGGTCTGAACCGTGAGCTGCGCTTGCGGTCTGCTTAGCCTGACCGGATCGATCTGAATCAAGGAGATGGAATGCGCCAACGCCTCACCGACGTCGTCGAATTCTGGCGCTTCCTGCTGCAGAGGTTCATTGCCGATCATGGCACCAACAGCGCAGCGGCCCTGACCTATACGAGCCTGTTCGCCGTAGTGCCGATGATGACGGTGACCTTCACCATGCTCTCGGCCATCCCGGCTTTCGAGGGGACGGGCGAGCAGATCCAGAGCTTCATTTTCCGCAACTTCGTCCCTTCCACCGGTGAAACCCTGCAGGAATACCTGCGTGGCTTCACGGTACAGGCCCGGCACCTGACATGGGTCGGGGTTGGCCTGCTGGTGGTAACGGCATTCATGATGCTGGTGACCATCGAAAAAGCCTTCAACACCATCTGGCGCGTGCGCCAGCCACGTCGAGGCGTATCCAGCTTCCTGCTCTATTGGGCGATCCTCAGCCTGGGCCCGTTGCTGCTGGGGGCGGGCTTTGCCGTCAGCACCTACATCACATCGCTGTCGCTGATTTCCGGTCCGGATGCACTGATCGGCGCCAAGACGCTGCTGGGCTTCATGCCGCTGCTCTCCAGCATTGCCGCTTTCACGCTGATCTACGCTGCGGTACCCAATGCCCGGGTACCCGTGCGCCATGCGCTGGTGGGCGGTGCCTTCACGGCATTGTTGTTCGAAGCCGCCAAGGCATTGTTCGGGCTCTATGTCAGCTTCTTTCCCGGATACCAGTTGATTTATGGCGCCTTCGCAACGGTGCCACTGTTCCTGCTGTGGATTTATCTGTCGTGGGTGATCGTGCTGTTCGGTGCCGAGCTGGTCTGCAACCTTTCGACTCCCTGGCACTGGCGACGCCGCGCATTGCCGCGCCTGCTGGTATTGCTGGGCATCCTGCGAGTGTTCCACGACCGACAATTGCGTGGCATGCCGGTTCGTCATCTCGACGTGCAGCGGGCCGGCTGGCATTTGCCGGAAGACGAATGGCTGGAAATGCTGGAGCTGCTGGAAAGCCAGCATCTGGTCTGCCGCGCCAGCGGCGGTAACTGGGTGCTCTGTCGCGATCTGGGAGGCTACAGTTTCTATCAATTGCTCGTTCATTTGCCTTGGCCGCTTCCACGGTTGAACCAATTGCCCGAGCATCTGGACGAGGAATGGTATCCGCCGCTGCGCACGGCCCTTGAGCTGCTTCAGGAAGAGCAGCAGGCCTTGTTCGGTGGCAGCCTGGCGCAGTGGCTCAAGCCGGGGAACGACTGACGAAATTTGTCAGTTACAAACGACGGAGCGTTTGCTGGACGCAACAGCGGCCCGTGCGATAGCGGGTCCGAGCGATTGGCATGCTTATGGCACTGACAGGGAAGAGGCCATCGAGTCGATGGCCAGGGGATGAGAGCGATGGGTAGCAAGAAAGACAAACTGGTCCGTCTGCACGAGCGCGCACCGCAACGGGCGCTGGAGGGACTCAATCGGGTGACCGGGCTGAGTTTCCGCCACTGGCCAGAGTCGCTGACACCTGTGGTCGTGCAGGAGGAATGGGGGAGTGCGGAGCTGTCGCTCCAGGAGAACAATCGGGCGCTGCCCGGCTGAGTTGCAGGTCAGGCGCGAGCCTGGCTCTTTGCTGGCTCGGCCAGTTCCACGGCCTGCACGAAGAGTTCTTCCACCAGCAAACCCTTGATTGGTACCGCCGAGCGCAGGCGCACCTGCATCAGCTCGATTTTCTGCTTGAACGGCACGCGGGCGATGCCCGCCAGTAGAATCTTGCCCTTGGTATTCAGCCTGCCGTGATCCACCGCGACCTCGCGGCGTTGTCCGCCGTCCATATAGCTCACCAGCAGCGAGACCGGCAGATCGGTCATTCCGGGCAGGTGCAACCAGGCCGCGACATTGAAATCAGCCACCCTTCCCTCGAATGGGGTGAGAGTGGAGCGGGCGACTTCGATGATTCGGACAGGGACAGGGCCGATCAGGCTGTCTTGCTGTGGCATGGGGCATCCAGGCTGGGAAAGGTACGCTCGTACCGATAGGGCAGGATTATAAGCAGCCATTCCCTTGCGTACTGTGCGCCTTGGCCCCCGCTGGGCGTGACCCGTCTCGCAGTTTGACTACTCAGGCAAGTTGCAGGGGATAGCGCGCCACCATCGACGAGGCGAGATTGGGCTCCGGTAGCGTCACGATGGCCTGGTTGTTCACGCTGGCCAGTTGAAGCCAGAGATTCTCCCCTTCGACGAATTGTTTGCAAGGCAGCCACAGGCCGTGGTGCCAGCCGTTACCGGGCTCCGGCGTGCTTTGCAGGACGCCTGGGTGGGTCTGGGCGCTGGGCGCGCGGCGCAGCCAGACAGGACGTGGCAAGCCTTTGAGGTAGCGCAGGCCGAGGTGCAGGCCTTCGCTGTTCTGGTAGCGCCAACGTACCAATGCGAGAACCGGCGTGCTTTGGTTCCGCACCAGGACCAGTTGCCCAACCGGAAGTTGGCTGCCCAGGTCACCGTGACAGAGCAGGCGGGTGCCGCCAGGGCTGGCGTCCAATAGTTGTGCATCGCAACGACCAGGATGCTGTGCCAGCAAATCGGCATGAATGGCAGCCAGGCTCACGACCAACTGGCAATTTCCTGATTGCTCCGTGCGTGGGTGACGGCGCTGCTGGCGCCCCAGCCAGTGCTGGCGAACCCTCTCCAGAAGCTGGTGTTCGGTTTCACTGCGCAGGGGGGCGGGTTCGTGCACGGCGATCAACAAGGCGCCCAGCTCGAAGCGGCGCAGATAGCCGTTGGCGCCATCCGGGCGCTGGTCCAGTGGCAGGCAGGGTTGGGACTCGGTCAGGTCTACTGTCGGACCGCCGTTGTCGTCTTCTTCATCCCAGGGCAGGAGTCGCGCCAGGTTGGCAAGCGGCGCCAGGGCGCCGAACAACAAAGGGCATTCGCCTTCACTCAAATGGAATGGGTTGCTGAGCGCCAACAGCAGCATCTGCTGGTAGAGCCCGCGCAAGGTATTGGCAGGCGTGGGGCGGAAAGCGGCTGCGACTGGCTCATCCAGGCAGTTCTGGTGCTCACCTATCCAATAGAGCAGATGGCTGTCACGCCACAGTCGTGGGTTGGGTTCCTGATAGAGCTGGTAGTGACGCAGTTGGGTCTGGGCGAGGAAGTGCTGGGCCATGTACAGGCACCAGGCCAGATGTGGGCGCGATGGCTGATGGCCCTGGAGGATCTGTAGCAGCAGGCGTTTGAATCCGCAGGCCAGCTCGTTGCAGAGCTTGACGAATAGCGTGGGGGGCACCTTGCGGTCGTGATAGGCCTGAGCGTAGTGGCGAAACTCCTCGCTGAAGCTTTGCAGCACGCGTTGCCTTTCGAGTAAGGTCATTGCGCTGCGGTTGAGCCTGAACAAATGCCCCAGGAGCTGCTGCAGGGCACTATCCTGAGGAAGCTGGCGCGCTTTCGCGAGGAGGGTCGGCACACTTGCCAAAGAAGTGCTGTTTTCCTCAAGGATGTCTGGCACTTCCAAGCGCAGGGCATCCAGCGTCATATCAACCCCGCGTAAACGAGGACCGAATGCATGGGATCGCGACTCCAGGCTGTTTTGGGGGTATTCGCACTGATGGGCGCCGGCCTGCTCCTGGCCAGCTGCTCGGACGACGTAGGTGTCGATCAGCATGGGCAGAAGGTAGCGGTTGAGCGCCTCGAAGGCCAGTGGCTGGTTATCAATTACTGGGCGGAATGGTGTGCGCCGTGCCGCACGGAGATTCCCGAGCTGAACGCATTCGCTGAACAACAGCGGGACAAGGGCGTGAAGGTGTTGGGCGTCAACTTCGATGGGCTTCAGGGCGACGAACTCGGCCAGGCCGCGCAGAAAATGGGCATCCAGTTCACTGTGCTTTCGGAGGACCCCGCCAAGCGATACGACCTGCCGCGCAGTGAAGCATTGCCTGTCACCTACATCATCGATGCTCAGGGCAAGATGCGGGAGCGTTTGCTGGGTGAGCAGAGCGCTGCAGGCCTGACTGCACGCTTGGACGAGCTGCGCAAGGGAGGCTAGGACGATGGCTCGAATCTGTTTGCACGGCTACGTGAGCGGCACGGTGCAAGGCGTCTATTACCGTCAGTCTACCCAGGAGCAGGCTGACCAGCTGGAGCTGGATGGCTGGGTGCGAAACCTGGCGGATGGCCGGGTCGAGGTGTTGCTGGAGGGAGAGGAGGACGCCGTGCGTGCGTTGGCTGCCTGGTTGGAGCAAGGGCCTGCAGAAGCAAGGGTGACGGGCGTCGAGCTTCAGGAACAGCCGGTACAGGGCGTTACCGGCTTCATCGTGCGACGCTGAAGTCACGAGGTGGGAGCGAGCCAGGCTCGCTCCTCGCGCAAGTCAATCCGAATCGCCGGGATCGGCAGCCAGTCGGCCGGCATCTTTCATCAGCGAGTGAAGAAACTCCTGCTGCAGTTCCGGATCGTTGCGGGTCAGTTCGATCAGGCTCTGCTCCAACTCGCTGGCTTCTTCTTCGAGGCCCAGTTCCGACAGACGCTTGACCCGGTGGACCCACTGCGGGACTTCATCGTCTTCGAGGTCTTCGAAGATCAGCGCATGGGCCTCCATCAGCTTGCCGCGCAGAGCATGGCTAATGCCGAGGTTGGCGTCGGCGCGGGCGTTGTCCATCGGGTCCTCGACGCTCAACTGGAGCTTTCCGATGCGGCTGATGTCCTGGTCGGCGAAGGGGCCGTCCAGCAGGTTCAGGCGCAGGATTCCGTTGCGGTCGGTAGCCAGTTCATGGGTGTGGTTGCCCAACTTGACCAGTACCGGGCGCTCGGCCCAGGGCAGGCTCGAATACTCCATGCGCTTGTCCAGCTGCTTCTCGTCGATGCTGGCAAGGTTCTGCTCGGAGCGACCATTGGATTCGACGTTCATCGCCGGGTTGAGGCCGGCGAAGCCGTAGCTGATCCAGTCTTTGGTGGCGGTATCCGGCAGGCTGCCGAGTAGTACCACGTTGAGCACGTTCGCGCCGACGCCTGCGACCACCGCAACCGCACCCAGCGGGACCTCGTAGAGCTCCCGCCAGGGCTGGTAGGGCGTATAGCGGTCGTAGTGACGGCTGACCTCGAACTCGGTGACTTCGAAAGTCTTCTGCTCGTTGATGCGGATGCGTCGCTGCGGTAGTTCCAATACCTGTGGATCACCAACGTCGATCTGCAGGCTGTGGTTGAGCAGTTTGCGCTCGACACGCTCCTCGTGCTCGCTGCGCTGTGGCAAATGATTGGCACAGCCGCTGAGGAAGAGGGCGCCGCACAGGGCGGCGCCGACGAGGTAATGGGAACTACGCTTGGACATTTTTTAGATCAGCGATTCACGCGGGCGGTGATGAAGGACAGAACCTCAGCAACCGGCACATTATGATTGTCGGTCTCGCGGCGGTTCTTGTATTCCAGGTTGCCTTCGGCCAGGCCACGCTCGCTCACGACGATGCGGTGCGGAATGCCGATCAGCTCCATGTCGGCGAATTTGACGCCGGGGCTGGTCTTCTTGTCACGGTCATCCAGCAGTACGTCGACGCCCGCTGCGCGCAGCTCGGCGTAGAGCTTGTCGGTGGCTTCCTTGACGGCCGGAGTCTCGTACTTGAGCGGAACCAGTGCGACTTGGAACGGCGCCAGAGCCTCGGGCCAGAGGATGCCGCGCTCGTCGTAGTTCTGCTCGATGGCTGCGGCCACAACGCGAGATACGCCAATGCCGTAGCAGCCCATGATCAGGGTCACCGGCTTGCCTTGCTCGCTCAGTACGTTCAGCTTCATGGCTTCGCTGTACTTGGTGCCCAGCTGGAAGATATGGCCGACTTCGATGCCGCGCTTGATTACCAGGGTTCCCTTGCCGTCCGGACTCGGGTCGCCAGGAATCACGTTACGCAGGTCAGCGACTTCCGGCAGCGGCAGATCGCGCTCCCAGTTCACGCCGAAGTAATGCTTGTCGTCGATGTTGGCACCGATGCTGAAGTCACTCATCAGGGCCACGGAACGGTCCACGATGCAGGGCAGCGGCAGATTCATCGGGCCAAGCGAGCCTGCGCCGGCGCCGATGGCCTGGCGCAGTTCGGCTTCGCTGGCGAACACCAGCGGGCTGGCAACCTGTGCCAGGTTGGCTGCCTTGATTTCGTTCAGTTCGTGGTCACCACGGACGATCAGGGCGACCAGCTTGCCTTCTTCGGCACCGTGGACGACCAGCGTCTTGATGGTTTTTTCGATCGGCAGGCCGAAGTTTTCCACCAGATCGGCAATGGTCTTGGTATTCGGCGTATCGACCAGCTTAAGTTCCTGGCTGGGCGCAGGACGTTCGGTCTCACGCGGCAGGGCTTCGGCTTTCTCGACGTTGGCCGCGTAGTCGGAGCTGTCGCTGAAGGCGATATCGTCTTCACCGGACTCGGCCAGTACATGGAATTCGTGGGAACCGGTGCCGCCGATGGAGCCGGTGTCGGCCAGTACGGGGCGGAAATCCAGGCCCAGGCGGCTGAACACGTTGCAGTACGCCTGGTGCATGCGGTCGTAGGTTTCCTGCAGCGACTCCTGGTTCATGTGGAAGGAGTAGGCATCCTTCATGATGAATTCGCGGCCGCGCATCAGGCCGAAGCGCGGACGGATCTCGTCACGGAACTTGGTCTGGATCTGGTAGAAGTTGAGCGGCAGCTGCTTGTAGCTGTTCAGCTCGTTGCGTGCCAGGTCGGTGATGACTTCTTCGTGGGTCGGGCCAACGCAGAAGTCGCGCTCATGGCGGTCCTTCAGGCGCAGGAGTTCAGGCCCGTATTGCTGCCAACGGCCGGACTCCTGCCACAGCTCTGCAGGCTGCACGGCAGGCATCAATACTTCCAGCGCACCAGCGGCATTCATCTCTTCGCGGACCACCGTCTCGACCTTGCGCAGCACTCGCAGGCCCATTGGCAGCCAGGTGTAGAGGCCGGAGGCAAGCTTGCGGATCATGCCAGCGCGCAGCAGCAGCTGATGGCTGATCACCACGGCATCGGTGGGGGTTTCCTTGAGGGTAGACAGCAGGTACTGACTGGTACGCATGTTTGGCCGTTTTGTCGGTTGCGATGGGTTTGAATGGCTCGGCATTGTACGGCGCAGATCAAGTGGCGTACAGGATTGCGGTCCGGTTGAGGGAGGAGGGCGACGTAGTGAGTCTTACAGCGACAGAGGTCCAGGCACTGATTCGCAATGGGGTACCCATGGCGGAGGAAATCGATCTGCGGATCGAGCGGATGGACGATCGGGGTACGTTGGCCAGGGTGCCGTTCCAGTCCAGATTGGTGCGTCCGGGTGGAACTCTGTCCGGTCCCACGATCATGGCGCTGGCTGATGCCGCCATGTATGCAGTAGTGCTGGGCAGGTTGGGGAAAGTTGAAATGGCGGTGACGTCTAACTTGAACATCAACTTCCTGGCCAGGCCCAAGCCGGTGGATCTATTTGCAGAGGCGCGGATACTTAAACTTGGTCGGCGTCAAGCGGTATGCGAAGTATCACTTTATTCATTGGGCGCGGAAGATGACCTTGTGGCGCATGTAACAGGCACTTATGCCTTGCCGTTCCTGGTTAAAGTTTGAGCAGTTGATTGGTGGCGATTTGATCAACTCGAGAGTCAAGTTCTTCCGCCCAAAAAGAAACCCGGCCTAGGCCGGGTTTCTTCTATCACTTACGTGTACACAAAGGATATTACAGGATATCCAGCGGGTACTCGGTGATTACGCGGATTTCGTCGTTGGCAGTGCCGCCAGCGGAGCCGAAGAAGGCCATGTCGCTGTTGGCGCGCCAGCTGGCGTGACGAATGCGGATGGACAGGTCTTTAGCTGCGCCTTCCTGAACCACGTACTTGGCTTCGATATCGCGTTCCCATTCCTTGCCATCGTCGCCGATCGCACCCGCGAAGGCGCCATTCGGGTCGGCCTTGGTGCCGTCAACGTCTTCACCGGTGATGTAGCGAGCCATGAAGCTCAGGCCGGGGATGCCGAATTCAGCCATGTTCAGGTCGTAGCGAACCTGGATGGACTTCTCGTTCGGGCCGTTGAAGTCGGAGTACTGAACCGAGTTGGCCAGGAAGATGGAGTCGCCGGAGTTCTGGCCGTCCATCGAGATGTAGTCGAAGGGCTCGTCGCCGTTCACTTTCTGGTAGGCCAGGGTGAACTTGTGAGCGCCGAGGGAGTAGGCGGCAGCAGCGGACCAGGCGGTGGTATCCAGGTCGCCGGCGATGGCGTCGCCCTTGTCGGTGGTGCGGTAGACGTTGAAGTCCAGGTTCAGGGCCTGAGAGTCAGAGAACGGAATGTTCCAGTTCAGGTTGCCGTAGTACTGGCGCCAGATGTCTTCCAGCTCGGCACCGTACAGGCTGGCGCTGACGTTGTCGTTGAAGGAGTAGGAGCCGCCTACGTAGTCAGCGCTGTTGCTGGCGAGACCGGTGTAGGTGGTGGTGATTTCGCCGTGACGGTTGGTGGAGGCGCTGCCGTCGCGAATGGAAGTGAAGTGACCTGCGTCGATGTTCAGGCCTTCGAGTTCGCTGCTGGTCAGCTGGAAGCCTTCAGCGGAGCCCGGGAACAGGCGCGCGGTACCGGTTGCGAATACCGGAGCGGTCGGGAACAGGTTGCCGTACTTCAGCTGGGTGTTGGACACCTGCATCTTAACGGAGCCGCCGGCGTAGGAGTAATCGTCCTGGGAACGGCCGTCGGAACCGGTGGGGAGCAGGCCGGTACCGTTGGTGCCGTTGCCGCTGTCCAGTTTCAGACCCAGCATGCCGTGGGCGTCAACGCCGAAACCAACAGTGCCTTGGGTAAAGCCGGACTCGTACATGGCGCTGATGCCATGGGCCCATTCTTTACGGTAGTTCTGGCTGGTGTTCGGGTTGTTACGGAAGTCGCGGTAGAAGAAGAAGTTCTTGTTCAGAAGAGTCAGGTTGCTGTCTTCTACGAAGCCCTTGGACTCTTCCTGGGCGCTGGCAAAAGCCAACTGCATGCTACCGGCGGTCACGGCCAGAGCCAGTGCGCTCCACTTCATCACTTGCATTGTGATTGCTCCTTTGGTTTTGAAGATTCTCGCCGCTTTCTTATTAATGGAAGGCGGTTCTTTCTTTTTGTGTCGGCGCTAACTTATAGCACGGCGACAATATTGGCGATAGTTGAAACCGGGTCCTTACGATTTCTTCACAGTGCTGTCGCAAATCGAGAAGACCTGTGTCGCATATCTATAGGTTTGGCCTTGCATCCCTTCACCCCCTATGTATCCAAGGCACTTTGCGAGCGGGCGCCCAATGACGTAGTTCCCGGCGTCGCGTGTGACCTGGCACCTGCCAAGCAACAAACGTGCACAAAACGTAAGGGGTGGAGATAAAACTCGCTACGTCTACGTGGTGCGCTCGTTCCAGCTCCTCTAACCCCTGATCCATGTGTGGTTGCTGCAGAATAATGTGCCCTGAAATGAGGCATTCTGCATGCCGGCTGGCTCTTGACAGGCAAGAGTGCAGGAGTTGAAGAGACCACCGCCCCCAGTCTTCAGTAGGCGGGCGTAACCAGGGGTGTGGCGAGAAGTAACGCGGTGTTGGGTTTGAGCAGTTTTGGTGCGTGTGGCGACAATCCTTCCTTTTTATAGCCAGGATGTCATGGTGAGTTCCGCTGGGCGTTAGCCTTGGCTATGCTGCGCGACCCCGTGGCGGTCGCCTGGTCGTGATGGGGTGTTAATCTCGAATTCCCTACAGTCGAACAGGAGAGGCCAGTATGTTCGCCCTGGACCCAAGACTTCAGCAGGATACCCTGCCCATCGGTGATTTTCCCCTGTGCCGGCTGCTGTTGATGAACGATGCTCAATACCCCTGGTTCATCCTAGTGCCGCGTCGTGAGGAAATCAGTGAGCTGTTCCAGCTCGGCGTCGATGAGCAGCGCCAGCTTTGGCAGGAAACGACATTCCTGGCGGAGACCCTCAAGGACACCTTCGGCGCTGACAAGATGAACGTTGCTACGTTGGGCAATGTAGTTAGCCAATTGCACATGCATGTGATCGTGCGTCGTCGTGAGGATGCTGCCTGGCCGGCGCCTGTCTGGGGGCGTCATCCAGCTGTGGCTTATTCGTCCGAACAGGTGGCTGCCATTCGCTCAAAGCTTCGCTTGGTGCTGGCGGATGATTTCCATTTCGTGGGGGAGTGAGTCATGAGCCTTGAAATGCGGATTGCCGACCTGGAGAGCCGACTCGCTTTCCAGGACGACACCATTCAGACCCTCAACGACGTACTGGTTGAGCAACAGCGGCTGGTGGATCGCCTGCAGCTACAGGTGGCGGTACTGGCCAAGCGCCAGGAGGAGCTGCTCAGCCAGTTCGGGCCGAGTGAGGATGAGGCACCGCCACCGCACTATTGAGTGACCATGAAAAAGCCCGCCATTCGGCGGGCTTTTTCGTTCTGCTTTAGCGTCGGCTGGGTAATGCAGCGATTACGTCTTCGGCCTGCAGACCTTTGTCGCGCTGGATGACCGAGAACTCCACGCGCTGGCCCTCGATCAGTACACGGTGACCTTCGCCGCGAATGGCACGGAAGTGGACAAAGATGTCATCGCCGGAGTCCCGGGAGATGAAACCGAAACCCTTGGAGGTGTTGAACCACTTCACCGTACCGGTTTCACGGTTGGACATGTCCTGGGGCAGCAGTGGAGCCTGGGTGACCTTGTGCAGGTTGATACAGAGGTGCAGCACAACGGCTACGATCACAGCCAGGAGGCTGACGAGGATTGCTGGCTGCTCACCGATCATCGGTAGCGGGGCCAGGAGGATCAGAGTTTGCAGGACGACCGCCAGAGCCAGAAGGGCGGAAACCAGGCTTTGCAGCTGATTGCGCAGTCCCTTTGCCCAGACTGGAACCACGGGTGCCAACAGAAGATTGAGCAGGCCGGAGAAGGCCAGATACAGCGCATCAGGTTGTTGCAGGTAGGGCAGGGCGTCGGCGCGCAGGCTGGGAATGAAGGACAGCAGCAAAGCGGCAGCGCCCGTCAACAGATGGACGATTTTCAGGATGTTCAATGGATTCACCTTGGAAACGGAATCTCTAACGAAAGAGCCGGGCCACGCGAGATGAAAAAGGCATGGGCATCGGCCTATGCCGCAAGTCTTTGGATCGACTTGCGGCACCGGCTGTATTTAACAGCAAAGGAGAGGGCTACTCAAATCAAGCGGTTAGCGCTGCTTCAGGTGCTGGTGGATGCACTTGATTACGGCCATTGCGCTTGGCTTGGTAGAGCGCATCGTCAGCTCGTGTGATGAAACTTTCCAGGGTATCGCCCGGTTCCGCCAGTGCCAGGCCGAAGCTGGCGGTGATGGTGTCGAGCACCTGGTCGGTGCGGCGGACCTTTACACGTAGCGCCTGCATCTTGCTGCGTAGTTGCTCTGCGAAGACGCGTGCTGCCTCCAGCCCCTGGCAGTCGCGCAGCACAACGCAGAACTCCTCGCCGCCGTAACGACCGGCCATGGCGCGCGGAGGCAGCAGTTCACGCAACAGCTGGCCCACATGCTGGAGCACGCGATCTCCCAGCGGGTGGCCGAACTGGTCGTTGAATTGCTTGAAGTGGTCGATATCCAGCATCACCAGCGCCAGTCCTTCCTGGTCGCTTTTCAGTGATTGTTCCAGCAGGCGAGTGAACGCCTGGCGGTTGAATACCTGGGTCAGGCCATCCAGAGTGGCGGCCAGTTGCGCGCGCTCCAGCTGATTGCGCAGATGCTGAATTTCCGCCTGGGCGGCACGCAGGCGATAGAGGAACTGTTCCTGCTGCTCCTGCATCAGTTGAGTGCTCTCCTGAAGGTGGTTCAGGACGCTGGGGAGGTCGTCGATTATGGGTTCGTGCAGGGCTGCCAGGCCCGCTGTCAGGCTGCTCTGGTAAGCGTGGCTGCCGTTGACGCTGCGGCTGACATCACCCTCGATATCGTCGACAAGGTCGATGACTTGTTGCTGGCCATGGCGTGCTTCTTCGAGTTCGCCACGAATGATGTACTCGCGGAACAGCTTGAGGGCTGATTCCGGCGGGAAGGCGTCGAAGTCGTTGGTAATCTTGTCCAGGCGGCGATTGAGGTCCGGCTGCGCACCCTGGCTGTAGCTGTACCAGAGCGCGTAATGCACTGGGTTCGGCGGAATCGCATGGCGCACCATGTGGGGGACCGCCTGCTTCAGCAGATCGGCCGCCTCACGCGTTTCTTCGGGGAAAAGCTCAAGCAGCGACGGATGTTTCGGAGGCTGGCTCATGCACTTCACTGTGGCGAGATATCGAATTGCCAGAGCATAGAACAGGCAGTCTTTCGCGCATAGCGAAAGGCCCGGTTTCCCGGGCCTTTTTGATTTGCCTCGACGTCAGGCGGCGAGCAGGCTGCGGAGCATCCACGCAGTCTTTTCGTGAACTTGCATGCGCTGGGTGAGCAAGTCGGCGGTGGGTTCATCGCTAACCTTGTCCAGCAGCGGGAAGATGCCACGGGCGGTGCGCACCACGGCCTCTTGGCCCTGCACGAGCTGCTTGATCATGTCCTCGGCAGACGGCACGCCTTCTTCTTCCTTAATGGAAGACAGCCGGGCGTAGGCCGCGTAGGTGCCGGGTGCCGGGAAGCCCAGGGCGCGGATTCGCTCGGCGACGGCGTCCACTGCCAGGGCGAGTTCGTTGTACTGGCCTTCGAACATGAGGTGCAGGGTGTTGAACATCGGCCCGGTAACGTTCCAGTGGAAGTTGTGGGTCTTGAGATAGAGGGTGTAGGTGTCGGCCAGCAGGCGGGACAGGCCCTCGGCGATGGCTGCACGATCCTGCTCGGCGATTCCGATGTTGATTTCCATACCAGTTCTCCTCTCGGTAGCTTGTGGCCCGCACCGGGCGTGTGATGGGCAAAGCCTAACACGGGGTGGTCGCGGGACAGTCTTGTCTTCCATCAATGAAAGCCATGCTTAGAAGTCATTGGCTACTTCAGGGTTCACGTCTTCTTCAGCAATTTGGCCAGCAGGCGGGGGTAGCTGGCGGGCATCAGGCGCTGAATTTGGTCGAGCAAGCGTGCGTCGGCGCCTATGAGGATGCGTGGCTGCCCGGCCCTTATACCCTTGATGATGCTCTGGGCCGCCTGTTCTGCTGAGGTGCGTGCCAGCTTGTCGAAGCGGGCCGCCGCCTTGGTGGCGTCTGTCTTGCCGTCGATTCCCTGATAGAAGCGTGCCGAGCGAGCGATGTTCGTGCGAATGCCACCGGGATGCACGCAGCTGACTTTGATGGCGGTGCCGCAAAGTTCCTGGCGCAGTGCCTCGGTAAAGCCCCTCACTGCGAACTTGCTGGCGTTATAGGCGCCCTGGGTGGGCATGCTGACGATGCCGAAGATGCTCGACACATTGACGATATGGCCCTCGCCCCGTGCCAGCAGGTGAGGGAGGAAGGCCTTGGTGCCGTGGACCACGCCCCAGAAGTTGATGCCCATAAGCCATTCGAAGTCGTCGTAGCGGAGTTCCGCGATGGTTTGCGATACGGCCACGCCGGCGTTGTTGATTACCAGGTGTGCCTGGCCGTGTTGGGTCAGGACGCTATCGGCGAAGGCGTGGACCGCTTCGCGGTTGGAGACATCCAGGTTGTGGGTGGAGAGTTGAAGGCCGTCGCGGCGTAGGGTGGAAGCCGTGGCCTCCAGGCCGTCGGTGTCCACATCGGCGAGGGCAAGGTGGCAACCCAGTGCGGCGAACTCATTGGCCAGCGCACGGCCGATGCCGGAGCTTGCGCCCGTGATGACTGCGACTTTCCCAGCAAGCGATTGCATTTCCACTCCTTCCTTGTGTGCTTCGCGTCCGTCCGTCGGGCGAGTGCTGGCGAGCTTAGACACTGCCCGATGGCCCAGCAAGAGAACCCGCTCCCGATCAGGGGTTGCGGGGTGGCGGGGAGGGCGGCTGCGCGGTGGCAATTTACGCTATATAATCCCGCTCTTTGCCGCGAACCCCGGCCTGTCCGGCAGGGGTTGCACCTCCGCCGGATGCTCCGCAGCCCTTGGGCGGGCGGACGAATTCACGACTCAAGAGAAGCGAAACACGACCATGATGCGCAGCCACTATTGCGGCCAACTGAACGAGAGCCTGGACGGCCAGGAAATCACCCTCTGCGGTTGGGTACACCGCCGCCGCGACCACGGCGGGGTCATTTTCCTCGATATCCGTGACCGCGAAGGCCTGGCCCAGGTGGTGTTCGACCCGGATCGCGAAGAGACCTTCGCCCGCGCCGACCGCGTCCGCAGCGAGTTCGTGGTCAAGATCACCGGCAAGGTCCGCCTGCGTCCAGAAGGCGCGCGCAACGCCAACATGGCGTCCGGCGCCATCGAAGTGCTGGGCTACGAGCTCGAAGTGCTGAACCAGGCCGAGACGCCCCCCTTCCCGCTGGATGAATACTCCGACGTCGGCGAAGAAACCCGCCTGCGCTATCGCTTCATCGACCTGCGTCGTCCGGAAATGGCCGCCAAGCTGAAGCTGCGTGCGCGTATTACCAGCAGCATCCGTCGTTATCTGGACGAGAACGGCTTCCTCGACGTGGAAACCCCGATCCTGGGTCGTCCGACTCCGGAAGGCGCCCGCGACTACCTGGTACCGAGCCGCACCTACCCGGGCCACTTCTTTGCCCTGCCGCAGTCGCCCCAGCTGTTCAAGCAACTGCTGATGGTGGCCGGCTTCGACCGCTACTACCAGATCGCCAAGTGTTTCCGCGACGAAGACCTGCGTGCCGACCGTCAGCCGGAATTCACCCAGATCGACATCGAAACCAGCTTCCTCGACGAGAGCGACATCATCGGCATTACCGAAAAAATGGTTCGCCAGCTGTTCAAGGAAGTGCTGGATGTCGAGTTCGACGAGTTCCCGCACATGCCTTTCGAAGAAGCCATGCGCCGCTACGGCTCCGACAAACCTGACCTGCGTATCCCGCTGGAACTGGTTGATGTCGCCGACCAGCTGAAGGGAGTGGAGTTCAAGGTGTTCTCCGGTCCGGCCAATGATCCGAAGGGCCGAGTCGCTGCCCTGCGCGTGCCGGGTGCCGCTTCCATGCCGCGCAGCCAGATCGATGACTACACCAAGTTCGTCGGTATCTACGGTGCCAAGGGCCTGGCTTACATCAAGGTCAACGAGCGCGCCAAGGGTGTCGAGGGGCTGCAGTCGCCCATCGTCAAGTTCATTCCCGAAGAGAACCTCAATGTGATCCTCGACCGCGTGGGTGCGGTTGATGGCGACATCGTGTTCTTCGGCGCCGACAAGGCCAAGATCGTCTGCGACGCCCTGGGCGCGCTGCGTATCAAGGTCGGTCATGACCTCAAGCTGCTCACCAAGGAGTGGGCGCCGATGTGGGTCGTGGACTTCCCGATGTTCGAAGAGAACGACGACGGCAGCCTGACCTCGCTGCACCACCCGTTCACCTCGCCCAAGTGCAGCCCGCAAGAGCTGGAAGCCAACCCGGCTGCCGCTCTGTCCCGTGCTTATGACATGGTGCTGAACGGCACCGAGCTGGGCGGCGGTTCCATCCGTATCCACGACAAGTCCATGCAGCAGGCGGTGTTCCGCGTGCTCGGCATCGACGATGCGGAGCAGGAAGAGAAGTTCGGCTTCCTCCTCGATGCCCTCAAGTACGGCGCGCCGCCGCATGGTGGCCTGGCCTTCGGTCTGGACCGTCTGGTGATGCTGATGACTGGCGCGGCGTCGATCCGCGAAGTTATCGCCTTCCCGAAAACCCAGAGTGCCGGCGACGTCATGACCCAGGCACCGGGCACCGTGGATGCCAAGGCTCTGCGCGAGCTGAACATCCGCCTGCGCGAGCAGGCCAAGGCCGAGTAATCAGAACCAACCCGGGGCGGCGCCAGATGGCGCCGTCCGTTCAGAAAGTACGGAGTGAGTTATGGCTGGTCATTCCAAATGGGCCAACATCAAACACCGCAAAGAACGCCAGGACGCCAAGCGCGGCAAGATCTTCACCAAGCTCATCCGTGAGCTGACTGTCGCCGCCAAGCATGGCGGTGGCAACCCTGCGGACAATCCGCGTCTGCGTCTGGCTGTGGACAAGGCGCTGACCGCGAACATGACCCGCGACACCATCGATCGTGCGATTGCGCGTGGCGCCGGCTCGAACGAAGCCGACAACATGGTCGAGCTCAGTTACGAAGGTTATGCGCCGAGCGGCGTGGCCATCATCATCGAAGCCATGACCGACAACCGCAACCGCACTGCGGCGGAAGTGCGTCATGCCTTCAGCAAGTGTGGCGGCAACCTGGGTACCGACGGCTCGGTCGCCTACATGTTCGACCGCAAGGGCCAGATCAGCTACGCGCCCGGTGTGAACGAAGAATCCCTGATGGAGGCTGCCCTGGAAGCGGGCGCCGACGACGTCGTGGCTGACGAAGACGGTTCCGTCGAGGTCTACACCACCTTCGCCGACTTCCTCTCTGTGAACGAAGCGCTGACTGCAGCCGGCTTCAAGGGCGATGAGGCCGAAGTGGCGATGATCCCGTCGATCACTGCGCCCATCTCCGACCTGGAAACCGCGCAGAAGGTGATGAAGCTGATCGATATGCTGGAAGACCTGGATGACGTCCAGAACGTCTACCACAACGCTGAAATCCCTGACGAGATCATGGAGCAGCTCGGCTGAGAACCTGATCACGATAAGCTGCGCCTCGGCCCTGCGGCGTTAAAAACCGGCTCGGAATGCTCATTTACGGCTCGTAAACTCCGCTCCCTTTCCTGTTTTTGCCCATGGCTTTAACCCGCACGATCGTGACTAGGTTCGAGTGCTGGCGTGATCCGAAAGCCGGAAGTCGCCCCGTGCGCTTCCGGCTTTTTTGTTTGCGGGCCGCTCCGTATACTCGCGGCTGGATAAATAGACAGTGTGCCGGCTTCAGGTCGGCCCGTGGAGCTTGCGGCGGCATGACCCTGATTCTTGGTATCGACCCTGGTTCGCGTATCACCGGTTATGGTGTGGTTCGCGATACTGGGCGCGGCTGCGAATACGTCGCCTCGGGTTGCATCCGTACTGGCGCTGGCGCATTGCACGAGCGCTTGCAGATCGTTTTCCGGGGGGTAAGTGAAGTCATCCGTTCCTACGAGCCGGTGACCATGGGTATCGAGCAGGTATTCATGGCGCGGAACGCGGATTCCGCGCTCAAGCTCGGCCAGGCTCGTGGTGCAGCCATAGTCGCGGCTGCCGAGGCGGGTCTGGAAATCGCCGAATACACCGCCAGTCAGGTCAAGCAGGCTATTGCCGGAACCGGTGGTGCTGACAAGCAGCAGGTGCAGATGATGGTCATGCACCTGCTCAAGCTGGTGCAGAAACCCCAGATCGACGCATCCGATGCCCTGGCAATCGCCCTGTGCCATGCCCATCACCGGCAGAGTCTGATTCCCCATGGTCTGGCCACCGCCAAACGGCGGGGTGGCCGCCTTCGTCTGTAATCAATTCAAAGGACGCAATTCGTGATTGGACGCCTGCGTGGCAACTTGGCGGAGAAGCAACCGCCGCATCTGATCCTTGACGTCAATGGCGTGGGCTATGAGCTGGAAGTGCCCATGACCACCCTCTATCGCCTGCCTTCAGTGGGCGAGCCGGTGACATTGCACACCCATCTGGTGGTGCGAGAGGACGCCCACCTGCTCTACGGCTTCTTCGAGAAGCGGGAGCGAGAGCTGTTTCGCGAGCTGATCCGCTTGAATGGCGTCGGGCCGAAATTGGCCCTGGCACTGATGTCCGGCCTGGAGGTGGATGAGCTGGTGCGCTGCGTACAGGCCCAGGACACTTCCACGCTGGTGAAGATTCCTGGCGTCGGCAAGAAGACCGCCGAGCGCTTGCTGGTCGAGCTCAAGGATCGATTCAAGGCTTGGGAAAGCATGCCGGCCATCGCCACCCTGGTGGTCGAACCTCGGGTTGGCGTGGCAGTCTCTAGCGCGGAGAATGATGCGCTGGCTGCGCTGATCGCCCTCGGATTCAAGCCTCAAGAGGCCAGCCGCGCTGTGTCCGCGATCAAGGAAGACGGGCTGTCCAGCGAAGAAATGATCCGTCGCGCCCTGAAAGGAATGGTGTAAGTCCGAATGATCGAAGCCGACCGCCTCATCACTGCCAGCAGTCGCGACCGCGACGAGCAGCTGGACCGTGCCATCCGCCCACTGAAACTTGCCGACTACATCGGGCAGCCGGTGGTGCGTGAGCAGATGGAACTCTTCATCCAGGCTGCCAAGGGACGGAGCGAGGCTCTCGACCATACCCTGATCTTCGGCCCGCCCGGCCTTGGCAAGACTACCCTGGCGAACATCATTGCCAGCGAGATGGGGGTTGCCATCAAGAGCACATCCGGCCCAGTTCTGGAGCGCCCGGGAGACTTGGCGGCGCTGCTGACCAATCTGGAGGCGGGCGACGTGCTCTTCGTCGACGAGATCCATCGCCTTTCACCCATCGTTGAAGAGGTGCTTTACCCCGCGATGGAGGATTTTCAGCTGGATATCATGATCGGCGAAGGCCCTGCGGCTCGTTCGATCAAGCTGGACTTGCCCCCGTTCACCCTCGTCGGCGCCACCACGCGGGCTGGCATGCTGACAAACCCTCTGCGCGATCGCTTCGGTATCGTCCAGCGCCTGGAGTTCTACAGCACTCCGGACCTGGCCACCATCGTTGCGCGCTCCGCCGGTATCCTCGGCCTGCATATCGAACCGGAGGGCGCGTTCGAGATCGCGCGCCGTGCCCGTGGTACGCCGCGTATCGCCAACCGCCTGCTGCGCCGGGTACGGGACTTCGCTGAAGTGCGTGGTCAGGGTGAGATCACCCGCGTCATTGCCGACAAGGCTCTGAATCTGCTGGATGTCGACGAGCGTGGCTTTGACCACCAGGACCGGCGTCTACTGCTGACCATGATCGACAAGTTCGATGGCGGCCCGGTAGGGATCGACAACCTGGCAGCGGCCATCAGTGAAGAACGCCACACGATCGAAGACGTTCTCGAGCCCTATCTGATCCAGCAGGGCTACATCATGCGTACGCCGAGGGGGAGGGTGGTGACCCGTCACGCCTACTTACACTTCGGTCTCAACCTGCCCAAGCGCATGGCGGAGAATCCGACCGCCGATCTTTTCAGCTCGGGTGACGAATAGGCGCTTTCGTGGTCGAAGCGCTCGGCAGGGCTAGCCATGAAAAAACAGTTGCCTGGCCGGATTGGCAACCTTAGGAGTAAGCACTAGAGTATGCGCGCGCAAAATGGGGCCCAGCCGTTTCAGCATCGTTGTCGTGTGTATTACGAAGACACCGATGCCGGCGGCATCGTCTACTACGTCAATTACCTCAAGTTCATGGAGCGGGCTCGAACCGAGCGCCTGCGCAGTCTGGGCTTTGCCCAGTCCGAGCTGGCCGGGGAGAACCTGCTGTTCGTCGTTCATTCGGCCCAGGCGCGCTACGTGGCGCCTGCGAAGCTGGACGATGAGCTGGAGATCAGTGCCGAGGTGATGGAGTTGAACCGTGCCAGCCTGCGTTTTCGTCAACAGGTCAGGCGAGCCACCGATAACGCATTGTTGTGCGAAGGGCAGTTCCTGATTGCCTGTGTACGTGCCGACAGTTTGAAACCCCGGGCGATCCCCGAAGCGCTGCGTGAAGCCTTCGCCGCCGACCCGGGTCTATTCCCAGCAGGAGATTAAGCGTGGAAGCCAACGTCGTCGACCATACCTCCATGTGGAGCCTGATCAGCAACGCCAGTATCGTGGTGCAGCTGGTCATGCTGACCCTGGTGGCCGCATCGGTCACCTCCTGGATCATGATTTTCCAGCGCAGCAACATGCTGCGCGCCGCCAAGAAGTCCCTGGAAACCTTCGAAGAGCGTTTCTGGTCCGGTATCGACCTGTCCAAGCTGTACCGCCAGGCAGGCAGCAACCCGGATCCGGACTGCGGCGTCGAGCAGATCTTCCGCGCCGGCTTCAAGGAATTCTCCCGTCTGCGCCAGCAAGCCGGCGTTGATCCGGATGCGGTGATGGAAGGTGTGGCCCGCGCAATGCGCGTAGCCATTTCCCGTGAGGAAGAGAAGATCGAACAGAGCCTGCCGTTCCTCGCTACTGTGGGCTCTACGAGTCCGTACATCGGCCTGTTCGGTACCGTCTGGGGCATCATGAACTCCTTCCGTGGCCTGGCCCAGGTGCAGCAGGCGACCCTGGCCACTGTGGCGCCCGGCATCGCCGAGGCTCTGATCGCCACCGCGATCGGCCTGTTCGCCGCGATCCCGGCGGTAATCGCCTACAACCGCTTCTCCGCTCGCGGCGAGACCCTGATCGGTCGCTACTACACCTTCGCCGATGAGTTCCAGGCCATCCTGCACCGCAAAGTGCACACCAGCGACGAGTAAGTCGCTGGGTCCCTGATAGGAAAGGTTTCAAGTCATGGCCAGAGTCCGCCACAAACGCAAACCGGTCGCCGAGATGAACGTCGTGCCTTACATCGACGTCATGCTCGTGTTGCTGGTGATTTTCATGGTCACCGCGCCCATGCTCAACCAGGGCGTAAAGGTCGACCTGCCGAAGGTTTCCAGCGAGGCCCTGCCGCAGGACAACAATGCCCGTGTCCTGACGATCTCGATCAAGGCCGACAAGTCCTACTACTGGAACATGGGCGAAGAAGTACAGACCGACCAGACCCGCAAGAGCGAGACCTCGGTCTCCCTGGATGCTCTGGTTCAGGCAGCCTCCGGCATCATGGCCGAGAACAGCCGCCAGGGTAAGACGGTCCAGGTATTCGTCCGTGGCGACAAAACGGTCGACTACGGCGCCGTGATGGCCGTGATGGGCGGCCTGCAGAAGGCCGGCGTGGCCAACGTCGGGCTGATCACCGAGGCGCCCTGATGCAGCAGCAGAGCGAACGCTCCTCCTCGGAAAGTTACTTCTGGCCGACCGTCTGGGCTGTGTCTCTGCACGTCCTGATGTTCGGCATGTTGTTCGTCAGCTTCGCCTTCACTCCGGAACTGCCTCCGTCCCGTCCGATTGTCCAGGCCACTCTGTACCAGCTCAAATCCCAGAGTCAGGCCACTACCCAGACCAACCAGAAGATCGCCGGCGAGGCCAAAAAGACTTCTGCGCCGCAGTTCGAAACCGAGCAGATGGAGCAGAAGAAGGCCGAGGAGCAGAAGGTAGCGGCGGCCAAGGCCGCGGAACAAAAGAAAGCTGACGAAGCTCGAAAGGCCGAAGAGGCGGAACAGAAAGCTGAGGAAGCCAAGCAGGCGGCCGAAGCCAAGAAGGCTGATGAAGCGAAGAAGGCCGAAGAGAAGAAACAGGCCGATTTCGCCAAGAAAAAAGCCGAAGAGGAAGCCAAGAAAAAGGCGGCCGAAGAAGCGAAGAAGAAAGCCGCTGAAGAGGCCAAGAAAAAGGCTGCGGAAGAGGCGAAGAAGAAGGCGGCAGCCGAGGCAGCGAAGAAGAAGGCCGCCGAGGATGCCAAGAAGAAAGCGACCGCTGACGCCGCGAAGAAGAAGGCGGCCGAGGAAGCCAAACGCAAGGCCACCGAGGACAAGAAGGCCGCCGCTCTGGCCGAGTTGTTGTCCGAGGATGTGGGCCGCCAGCAAGCGTTGGCCGACGAAGTCGGCGACCAGGTAGCAGGCAGCCTCGACGATTTGATCATCAAACTGGTCAGTGAGCAGTGGCGCCGTCCGCCATCGGCACGTAACGGCATGAGCGTAGAGGTACTGATCGAGATGCTGCCCGATGGCACCATCACCAACGCCAGCGTCACCCGCTCCAGCGGTGATTCGCCCTTTGACAGCTCGGCCGTGAGTGCGGTGCGCAGCGTAGGGCGTATCCCCGAGATGCAACAATTGGATCGCGCTACCTTTGACCAGATGTACAGGCAGCGCCGCATCATCTTCAAACCGGAGGATTTAGGTCTGTGAATACCCTCATTCGTATCGTCCTGGTCGGGGTGGCCATGCTGGTCGGCTCCGTCCAGGCCGCCGACCCGCTGGTAATCACCAGTGGTACCGACCGGGCGACCCCGATCGCCGTAGTACCCTTTGGCTGGCAGGGCGGTACCGTGCTACCCACTGAAATCTCAGAGGTGGTCGGCAACGACCTGCGCAACTCGGGCTATTTCGAGCCGATCCCGCGCCAGAACATGATCAGCCTGCCGACCCAGGCCAGCGAAGTGATCTACCGCGACTGGAAGGCCCTTGGCGCCCAGTACGTGCTGGTAGGCAGCGTCGTCCCGTCCGGCGGCCGTCTGCAGGTGCAGTTCGCCCTGTTCAACGTAACCACCGAGCAACAGGTCATGGCCGGCAACGTCAGCGGCTCGACCGACCAGCTGCGTGACATGGCGCACTACATCGCCGACCAGTCGTTCGAGAAACTCACCGGCATCAAGGGTGCGTTCTCCACCCGCATGCTCTACGTGACCGCCGAGCGTTTCTCGGTGAACAACACCCGCTACACCCTGCAGCGTTCCGACTACGACGGCCAGCGTGCGGTGACCCTGCTGCAGTCCCGCGAGCCCATCCTGTCGCCGCGCTATGCGCCTGATGGTCGCCGTATCGCCTACGTGTCCTTCGAGCAGCGTCGTCCGCGTATCTTCGTCCAGCACATCGACACCGGTCGCCGCGAGCAGATCACCAACTTCGAAGGCCTGAACGGTGCGCCTGCATGGTCTCCTGAGGGCAATCGCCTGGCGTTCGTGCTGTCCCGCGATGGCAACCCGGAGATCTACGTGATGGACCTTGGCAGTCGCCAGATGCGTCGCGTAACCAACAACATGGCCATCGACACCGAACCGTTCTGGGGCGCGGACGGCCAGACCATCTATTTCACCTCGGATCGCGCCGGCAAGCCGCAGATCTACAAGGCCAACATCAATGGCGGCGAACCGCAGCGCGTGACCTTCGTGGGCAACTACAACGCCAACCCGAAGCTCTCGGCTGACGAGAAGATGCTAGTGATGATCCATCGTCAGGATGGCTTCACCAACTTCAAGGTGGCTGCCCAGGATCTGACCCGCTCGGGCAGTGCTCCGCGCATCCTTTCCGGCACCACGCTGGACGACTCGCCCACTGTTGCGCCTAATGGCACCATGCTAATCTACGCAACTCGCCAGCAGGGGGGCGGCGTGCTGATGCTCGTGTCTACAAACGGGCGCGTACGAGTCCCGATTCCCACAGTTCAGGGCGACATTCGCGAACCTTCTTGGTCGCCGTACCTGAACTGAAGCGGTCTTTAAAAATACCTTTGCTAAACACACCTGGGGTTCATTAGGAGTTACATGATGGAAATGCTGAAATTCGGCAAATTTGCCGCTCTCGCTCTGGCCATGGCCGTAGCTGTTGGTTGCTCGTCCAAAGGCGGCGAAGGCACCGGTGAAGGCGCTGTTGACCCGAACGCTGGCTACAACGCCGGTGGCAGCGGTGTAGACGGCAGCATGAGCGAAGAAGCCGCTCTGCGCGCTATCACCACCTTCTACTTCGAGTACGACAGCTCCGACCTGAAGCCGGAAGCCATGCGCGCTCTGGACGTACACGCCAAGGACCTGAAAGCCAACGGCAACCGCGTTGTCCTGGAAGGCCACACTGACGAGCGCGGTACCCGCGAGTACAACATGGCTCTGGGTGAGCGTCGTGCCAAGGCCGTTCAGCGCTACCTGGTTCTGCAGGGCGTTTCCCCGGCTCAGGCTGAGCTGGTTTCCTACGGCGAAGAGCGTCCGGTTGCCACTGGCAACGACGAGCAGTCCTGGGCGCAAAACCGCCGCGTAGAACTGCGTAAGTAATTCGCTATGCGCAAGTCCAGTCGTGCTCTGACCATCCTGGCCCTCTCCAGCCTGCCGTTCGCGGCTCTGGCTGAGGTTCCCGTTGTGGATAACGACGCCGGTTACGGTGGCAGTTACCCTCCGGCCGGTTACGGCACGACTGGTGCCGCCTACGCAGGGACCGGGGCCCCCGCGGCCCCTGTCTCCGCGCAGGGCGAGCTGTTCATGCAGCTGCAGCAAATGCAGGAAGAGATCGCTCGCCTGCGCGGCATGCTCGAAGAGCAGCAGTACGAAATCCAGCGCCTGAAACAGGAAAGCCTGGAGCGATACCAGGATCTGGATCGCCGTCTTTCCGGTGGTGCCGCAGCCGGCGCGCCGGTATCTCCGAATTCCCCTGCCGCTGGCGCACCTGCAGCCAACGGCGCCCCAGCCGCCCCGGCGCAGCAACCGGCTGCCAGCAGCGAACCGGGCGACCCTGCGAAGGAAAAGCTCTACTACGACGCTGCCTTCGACCTGATCAAAGCAAAGGATTTCGACAAGGCCAGCCAGGCCTTCACCGCTTTCCTGCGCAAGTATCCGAACAGCCAATATGCTGGCAACGCACAGTACTGGCTGGGCGAGGTAAACCTCGCCAAGGGCGACCTGCAAGGCGCCAGCCAGGCTTTTGCCCGCGTTGGCCAGGCTTATCCACAGCACCCGAAAGTGCCGGACTCCATGTACAAGCTGGCGGATGTTGAGCAGCGCCTGGGTAACACCGACAAGGCCAAGACCATTCTCCAGCAGGTCGTCAGCCAGTTCCCTGGCAGCTCGGCCGCCCAGTTGGCCCAGCGCGACCTGCAGCGCCTGCCCTGAGGTTCTGCCTCCAGATCACGAAAACCCGCGCCAGCCGCGGGTTTTTTCGTTAGAATCGCCGCCCCAAACCTTCATTCCCGCAACGGAGGCGGATGGCCTGTTTCGCCGTCACGCCCGTGGCTGATATGCATCAAACCCTGCGAATTACCGAGATTTTCTACTCGTTGCAGGGGGAAACACGTACCGCCGGCTTGCCGACGGTCTTCGTGCGCCTGACCGGCTGCCCCCTGCGTTGTCAGTACTGCGACACCGCCTACGCCTTCAATGGCGGTGAGATCATGACGCTCGACGCCATCCTCGAACGCGTCGCCGCCTACAAGCCGCGCTATATCTGCGTCACCGGTGGTGAGCCGCTTGCCCAGCCGAATTGCATCCCGCTGCTGCAGCATTTGTGCGACGCCGGCTATGAGGTGTCCATCGAGACCAGCGGTGCGCTCGATGTCTCCGCTGTGGATCCTCGAGTGAGCAAGGTCGTTGATCTCAAGACTCCGGGCTCGGCGGAAGTCGGTCGTAACCGCTACGAAAACATTGCCCACCTCACGGCAAATGATCAGGTGAAGTTCGTCATCTGCTCCCGCGAGGACTATGACTGGGCGGTGTCCAAGCTGATCGAGTACCGCCTCGACCAGCGCGCCGGTGAGGTGCTGTTCTCTCCTAGTCACAAGGAGGTGAGTGCCCGCGACCTGGCGGACTGGATCGTCGCCGACAACCTGCCGGTGCGTCTGCAACTGCAGCTGCACAAAATCCTCTGGAACGACGAACCGGGTCACTGATCCGGCTCCATTGCGCAGCTTGCCTCCCAGCGCCTTGCGTGCGGGGTAGGCCGATTTCGAGGGATATCCCATGAGCGAGAAAAAAGCGGTCATCCTGCTGTCCGGGGGCCTGGATTCGGCCACCGTAGTCGCGCTGGCCCGCGCCGAAGGCTACGCCTGCTACACCATGAGTTTCGATTACGGCCAGCGTCATCGCGCCGAACTGAATGCGGCGGAGCGCGTCGCCCGCCAGTTGGGCGTGGTGGAGCACAAGGTGATCGGTCTCAATCTGAATGGAATTGGTGGCTCGGCCCTGACGGACGCCTCAATCGACGTGCCTGAAAGCCCGACCGAAGGTATTCCAGTGACCTATGTGCCGGCGCGCAATACCGTGTTCCTGTCGCTGGCACTGGGTTGGGCCGAGGTGCTGGGCGCGCGCGACATCTTCATCGGTGTCAACGCAGTCGACTATTCCGGCTACCCGGATTGCCGCCCCGAATTCGTCGAAGCGTTCGAGCGCATGGCCAACCTGGCCACTAAGGCTGGTGTGGAAGGCAATGGATTCCGAATCCAGGCGCCGCTACAGAACCTGAGCAAGGCCGACATCGTCCGTGCTGGGCTACGTCATGGCGTGGACTACGGGTTAACGGTGTCTTGCTACCAGGCTGACGACGACGGCCGCGCCTGCGGCAAGTGCGACAGCTGCCGGCTGCGTGCGGCAGGCTTCACCGCTGCCGGTGTTGAGGATCCGACCCGCTACCAGTAATTTTTTTCACGAGGGGTGTTGAATTCCTGAATAAAATCAGTATCATGCGCCTCGCGTTGGGTCGTTAGCTCAGTCGGTAGAGCAGTTGGCTTTTAACCAATTGGTCGTAGGTTCGAATCCTACACGACCCACCATCTCCAAAAGCCCGCCTTGAAAAAGGCGGGCTTTTACGTTTCCGCCTCCCAGTATTCGCCCCCGCCCATTGCTCTCGTTCGCTCCCGGCGGCACCGATGCCGCGCCGTTGCCAGCGCGGCATAGAGCAGCAAGGGCTTAGTTCAGCGCGTCGCGGCTGTAGACGCCATCCACCAGGCGCAGGATGCCCAGCGGGTTGGCGTCCCGCAGGGCCTCGGGCAGGACATCGTCCGGATAGTTCTGGTAGCACACCGGGCGCAGGAATCGGTTGATTGCCAAGGTACCCACCGAGGTGCCACGGGCATCCGAAGTCGCCGGGTAGGGGCCACCATGCACCATCGCGTCGCAGACCTCGACACCGGTGGGGTAGCCGTTGAGCAGTACGCGCCCGGCCTTCTCTTCCAGCAAGCCGATCAGCTCGCGGTAGGCCAGCAGGTCGTCCCGTTCGGCGATCAGGGTGGCTGTCAGTTGCCCGTGCATGCTCCGCAGCGCGCGGGTCAGTTCGTCGCGGTCGGCGACCTCCACCACAATGGTGGTCGGGCCGAACACCTCCTCCTGCAGCAGGGGGTCGCCGCTCAGCAGCATGTCCACATCCGCCTTGAACAGTTGGGGAACGCCCTGTTGGCCGTTCTGCTCGGTACCGGCCAGATGGCTGACCTGTGCGTTGGCGTGCAGGCGGGCGACGCCGGCGGCGTAGCTGCGCAGGGTGCCGGGGTTGAGCATGGTCTGCGCCGGTTGCGTGGCGATGGCGTCCCCCAGTTGGGCCAGGAAGTCGCTGAACGCCGCCGAGCGGATGCCCAGGACCAGGCCGGGGTTGGTGCAGAACTGGCCGCAGCCTAGCGCCACCGAAGCCGCCAGTTCCCTGGCCACGGTCGCGCCGCGTGCCTGCAGCGCGCCGGGCAGTACCACCACCGGGTTGACGCTGGACATCTCCGCGAACACCGGGATCGGTTGCGGGCGTGCGGCCGCCAGATCGCACAAGGCCCGGCCACCTTTGAGCGAGCCAGTGAAGCCGACGGCCTGGATCGCCGGATGCCGGACCAGCGCTTCGCCCACGCCGGAGCCGAAAATCATGTTGAACACACCTTTCGGCATATCAGTCTTTTGCGCCGCGCGAATGATGGCATCGGCAACGCATTCGGCGGTCGCCATGTGCCCACTGTGCGCCTTGAACACTACCGGGCAACCGGCGGCCAGGGCCGAAGCGGTGTCGCCGCCGGCAGTGGAGAAGGCCAGGGGGAAGTTGCTCGCGCCGAACACGGCGACCGGACCAACGCCGATCTGATACTGGCGCAAATCCGGACGGGGCAGTGGCTGACGCTCGGGCTGCGCGCGGTCAATACGCGCACCGAGGAAGTCGCCGCGCCTTAGCACCTTGGCGAACAGACGCATCTGGCCACTGGTGCGGCCACGCTCACCCTGGATACGCGCCGTCGACAGTGCGGTTTCGCGGGTCACCAGGGCGATGAACTCGTCGCCCAGGGCGTCCAGCTCGTCAGCGATGGCGTCGAGGAATTCGGCGCGGCGCACTGCCGACAGATTGCGGAACCTCGGATAGGCGGCCGCCGCAGCCTCGGCGGCGGCGTCAACTTCCTCCGGGGTGGCCTGGATGAAGCGGTAGGGCAGCGCCTGGCCGGTGCCCGCGTCGAGGCTATGGTGGGTGATGTCGCCTGCGGCTCGGCGGGCACCGCCGATGTAGTTGTGGCCAATCAGATTGAGCATGGGGTTCTCCTGCCCGGGGGCGAGGTTGGGATCGAAGGGAGGCCCCGGCCGTGTGGGCCGAGGCATGGCAGCCGTCGAATGCGGCGCCCAGACTAGTCCAGATGAAAAAGCGCCCGTCCCCCTCGTAGGGGGAGGGGCGTGCCTGCGGTTGGTCGGGTGCGAGAGGGAGGGGTTGCCTCCCGACCTCAATGGGAGTGACGCGGTTCGCCGTTGCTGGTGATCACCTTCATGTACAGGGTCGCCGGCTCCAGGCAGCCGCCGGTGGACAGCTGGCCGACCATCTGCCGGTAGATCTCCTGCCAGGGCGTTTGCGACGGCGGCATGCTGGGTTTGCTGTTCTGCCGACGACGCTCCAGTTCACCCGCGTCCACCAGCAGTTCGACCCGGCGGGCGTTGAGGTCGATGTGCAGTCGGTCGTCGGTTTGCAGCAGGGCGAGGCCGCCGCCGACCGCCGCTTCCGGCGACATGTTGAGGATGGAGGGGCTGGCCGAGGTACCGCTCTGACGTCCGTCGCCCAGGCAGGGCAGGGAGGTGACGCCGCGTTTGATCAGTTCTGCCGGCGGATCCATGTTGACCACCTCGGCGCTGCCGGGGTAGCCCACTGTGCCGGCGCCGCGGATCACCAGGATGCAGCGCTCGTCGATGTCCAGGGCCGGGTCGTCGATGCGCGCGTGGTAGTCCTCCGGTCCTTCGAAGACGATGGCCCGCGCCTCGAAGCTGTTCTCCGCGCCGGGGGTGGACAGGTAGGTCTTTCGGAACGCCTCGCCCACCACCGACATTTTCATGATGGCGTTATCGAAGAAGTTGCCGCCCAGCACGATGAAGCCGGCGCCGTGCTTGAGGGGCGCCTCGTAGGGCAGGATCACGTCGGCGTTGCTGGTGGCGGCGTCGCGGACTATCTCACCGATGCGCTTGCCGCTGACCGTGTTGCAGGCCTCATGCAGGCGTCCGGCTTTCTGCAATTCGTGCATCACCGCCGGCACGCCACCGGCGCGGTGGAAGCCTTCGCCCAGGTACTTGCCCGCCGGCATGCAGTTGACCAGTAGCGGCACATCGACGCCGACGCGTTGCCAGTCATCCAGCGTCAGCTCCACACCCATATGTCGCGCGATGGCGATCAGGTGCGGCGGGCAGTTGCTCGAGGCGCCCAGGGCCGAGGCCACGGCTATGGCGTTCTCGAAAGCTTCGCGGGTCATGATCTGCGACGGTCGCACGTCCTGCAGGACCAGGTCACAGATGCGCTTGCCGGTGGCGTAGGCCATCTGCCCACGCTCGCGATAGGGTGCCGGGATGCTGGCGCAACCAGGTAGCGACATGCCCAAGGCCTCGGCCAGGGCGTTCATCGACAGGGCCGTGCCCATGGTGTTGCAGTGCCCCACCGAGGGGGACGCCGCGGTGGTCATTTCCATGAAACCTTCGTAGTCGATTTCCCCCGCCGCCAGCAGCTTGCGGGCATGCCAGAGCACGGTGCCCGAGCCGATCAGCTCGCCCTTGTGGTGGCCGTCGAGCATAGGGCCGCCGGAGAGCACGATGGCCGGCAGGTCGGTGGTGGCCGCCGCCATCAGGCAGGCTGGGGTGGTCTTGTCGCAACCGGTGGTCAGCACCACACCGTCCAGTGGGTAGCCGTGGAGGATTTCCACCAGGCCCAGGTAGGCCAGGTTGCGGTCCAGGGCCGCGGTGGGCCGGCGGCTCTGTTCGGCGATCGGATGCACCGGGAATTCCATGGGAATGCCGCCCGCATCGCGGATGCCGGCCTTGACCCGCTGCGCCAGCTCCAGGTGGTGGCGGTTGCAGGGCGCCAGGTCGCTGCCGGTCTGGGCGATGCCGATGATTGGGCGGCCGGACTGCAGCTCGTCACGGGTCAGCCCGTAGTTCATGTAGCGCTCGACGTAGAGCGCGGTCATATCGGCGTGGGCCGGGTCGTCGAACCATTGCTGGCTGCGCAGGCGGCGTACGGTAGTCGATGTCATGGGCGTTGCTCTCTTGTTCTGGTGGGGCGGCCGGCGCGGAGCTGGGATCAGCGTGGCAGCAGTCCGCGTGCGGTCAGGTTGCGCATCAGGGCGCCGAGGCCGAAGGTCCAGGGCCGGGCTGCGTCGCTGTGGGTCACTTCGTTGTGCAGTCCGCCCAGCAGCGGGCTGCTGATGCTGACGCGGTCACCGGGCTTGTGGGTGAAGCCGGCGCCAGGGTGGTCACGGTCCTCGGTGGGTGCGAACAGCGTGCCGAGGAACAGCATGAAGCCGTCAGGATACTGGTGATTGCGATTCACGGTCTGCGCCACCAGCTCCAGCGGATCGCGGCTGATCTGCTCCATCGAGCTGGAACCGCGCAGCTGATAACCATCGAGCCCCTGGACTTCCAGGTCCACCACACAGCGGCGCACCGCATCCAGGTCGAAACCTTCGTCGAACAGGCGGATGAAGGGCCCGATGGCGCAGGAGGCGTTGTTGTCCTTGGCCTTGCTCAACAGCAGGGCGCTACGTCCCTCGAAGTCCCGCAGGTTGACATCGTTGCCCAGGGTGGCGCCGTGGATCTGGCCACGGCTGTTGACCGCCAGTACCACCTCGGGTTCCGGGTTGTTCCATTGCGAATGCGGGTGGACGCCAATCAGGCTGGCGCTGCCCACGGCGGCGAGGACAGGCGCCTTGGTGAAAATCTCGGCGTCCGGGCCGATGCCGACTTCCAGGTACTGCGACCACATGCCCCGCTCGATGAGCACTTCCTTCAGGCGTTGCGCCTGCTCGGAGCCTGGCCGGATCGAACGCAGGTTGTCGCCGATCACCTCGCGCACCATCGCCCGCACCCCTTCGGCCAGGGCCGCATCGCCACCGGCTTTTTCCTCGATCACCCGTTCCACCATGCTGGCGGCGAAGGTCACGCCGGCGGCCTTGATCACCTGCAGATCCAGAGGGGCCAGCAGGTGGGGTTTTTCCGGGTCGGCATCCGCGCCGCTATTGGCCAACAGCTCCTCGATGCTGGTCAGGAAGGTGCCGGGGGCCTGGCGCAATGCCTGCAGCGGTGCGTCCAGCTCCAGCAGCTCGCTGAGGGTGGCGAAACGTCCGGACAGGTCGAAGACGCCATCGGCGCGCAGCACGATGGGCGAGGGGCCTGGCACCGGACCGGGAATCCAGGCGCGGCCAACCAGGGTGGCGGACAGGCCATCGACGGGCAGGGTGTTCGCAGGCGTGAGGCGGATCGACATGGTGAAAGCTTCCTGATGCGTGAAGCCTGCACGCTAGGTGGTGGCGTAGATAAACTCCAATGGCATATTCTCAATATTCGATAACCGTTGGTTATTGGGTAGTCCCATTCATCCCATCGTGGAAGCACCATGTCGGACCTGTCGTTCTCGACCTTCTGCAGCTGGCTCAAGTTCAGGCACCTGGTGCTCATCGATACCCTGGGTCGGACCCGCAACATGCACCTGGCCGCCCAGCAGATGAGCCTCAGCCAGCCGGCCCTGAGCAAGATGCTCAAGGAAATCGAAAGCCTGCTGGGCTTCGCCGTCTTCGAGCGCCAGCCGCGCAGCATGACGCCCACCGCGCTGGGCGAGCAGGTGCTGCGCTACGCCCAGCTGGCGTTGAACGACGCTCGCAGCTTCGTCGAGCAGATCAACAACCTGAGTTCCGGCGGCCACGGCCACCTGAAGGTCGGGGCCATCTTCGCCGCCACCGCAGTGGTGCTGCCGGAGGCCATAGTGCAGATCAAACAGCGCTGGCCCCTGCTGGCGATAGAAGTGGTGGAGCAGACCAGCGATCACCTGATGGAAATGCTCGAGGAGCACACCCTGGACCTGGCCATCGGTCGGTTCACCGAGCAGGGCCAGCAGCGGCGCTACGATTTCCGCGCCCTGGCGCCGGAGCCGTTCTCCATCGTGGTCAACAGCCGCCATCCGCTCTGCGAGGCTGGGCCCATGTCCCTGCAGGAGCTGGTGGAATGGCCCTGGATTCTCTATCCCAAGGGCACGCCGATCCGTGGGCGCATGGAGGATGCCTTCGCCAAGGCCCAGGTCGCCGAGCCGCGCAACACCATCGAAACCATCTCCATGCAGACCTTCCTCCAGGTCCTGCAGAGCGGCCCGATGATCGGCATGTTGCCCCGCGTGATGGTGGAGCCGCACCTCAGGAGCGGTTCGTTGAAAACCCTGGACACTCCGCTGTACCTGGCGCCCCAGGATTACGGCATTCTCACCCGCAAGGGCGAGCCGCTGGTGGGGCGCGCCCTGGAGTTCGCCGAGATCCTGCTGGAGAACGCCCGCCGTACGCAGGTAGCCCAAGACTAAAATCAATAACCCTGCGTTATCGATTAATCCAAAAATGCCATTGGGATTGCATCGATCGGTCACCTAGATTAGCGGCCATCGCTTTCGATTGGTCAGAACGCCCGCCTGTCCACGCCGTCCGCTACACGCCACGCCTCCCGTGGGCAGGGCAGCGCCAGGGCGATCAGCGCAGGTGAAATGCGCAATCGGCGACCCTGTTAATAACAACAATCAGGCATGTCACGTGCCTAAGGGTTAGCACAATGCAAAGAGTCCCAGAACACTCGCACGCCCCCGTTGGCGCTCCTGACCTCGCCAGCGAGGACCGGCTCTATCGCAAGGTCATCCTGCGTACGCTGCCCATCCTGCTGTTGTGCTACATCGCGGCCTATCTCGATCGGGTCAATATCGGATTCGCCAAGCTCGACATGCTCGGCGACCTGCAATTCAGCAATACCGTCTATGCCCTCGGCGCCAGCGTGTTCTTCTGGGGCTATTTCATCTTCGAAGTTCCCAGCAACCTGCTGCTGCATCGCTTCGGCGCGCGCTTCTGGATCACCCGGATCATGATTACGTGGGCCGTGGTGTCGATGGCCGTGGCCTTCACAGCGCCCCTGGCGGCGTTCTTCCACGTCGAGGCCAGCACCATGTTCTATGTGCTGCGCTTCCTGCTCGGTATCTGCGAAGCCGGCTTCTTCCCCGGGGTCATCCTCTATCTCAACTACTGGTTCCCGACCCACCGGCAGAGCCGGGTGATGTCCGGCTTCCTGATCGCCCTGCCCATCAGCCTGACCCTGGGCGGCGTGCTATCGGGCTGGCTGATGACCTCCATGAATGGTGTGCACGGCCTGTCCGGTTGGCAGTGGATGCTGCTCATAGAAGGCCTGCCGTCGATCGTCATGGCCGTGGTGGTGTTCACCTTCCTCTGCGACGGTATCGATTCGGCCAAGTGGCTGTCGGCCGCCGAAAAGGCCGTGCTCAAGGCCAACCTCAAGCAGGACGACCAGGGCAAGGCCTCACGCCTGGGCGAGGTGTTCTTCAACCCGCGCGTCTGGCTGCTGGTACTGATCCTGCTGACCTTCAATACCGGCTTCTACGGCTTGGCGTTCTGGATGCCGTCGATCATCAAGAGCACCGGCGTTACCAACACCCTGCACATCGGCCTGCTTACCGCCATTCCCTATGGTGTGGCGCTGGTGGCAATGCTGCTCAACGCCCGGCACTCCAACCGCACCGGCGAGCGCCGGCTGCACGCGGCGATTCCGGCCTTCATCGGCGGCACCGGGCTGATCCTCAGCGCCGTGTTCGCCCACAGCCCGGTGCTCTCGGTGCTGTTCCTCACCGTGGCCGCCTCGGGCATCCTCAGCCTGATGCCGATCTACTGGACCTTGCCGGGCAGCGTGCTTTCCGGTGTCGCCGCAGCCGCCGGCATCGGCATGATCAACGCCTTCGGCAACCTGTCCGGCTTCACCGGCTCGATGATCACCGCCATGGCGGAATCCCTGACCGGCGACATCAACAACGGCACCTACGTCCTGGCCCTGTGCCTGTTCGTCAGCGGTGGCCTGATCCTGGCGATTCCCGCCAGCATGCTCGGCAGGTCCGCCGAACGCCGGCCCGCATGCCAGACGGAAGGGGATATGGCGGTGAGCCAAGCATGAGCCCTGGGGCTCGCCACTGACCACAAGGCCCGCCTCCAGGCGGGCCTTTGCGTTTCTCCAGGGGGGCGGCTGTCCGCCCAGGGCCGGCTACGACAGACAGACGGCGCTTGCCAGCGTTGTGCCGACGCCGCCAAATCTGCGTTATTATCCGCCGCCCTCCCGTGGCCCTTTGGCTGTAGAGGCGGATGTATAATTGTTTTCGCGCCATCGCGCTCGCAGGTTCAGCTCCCATGACACAGCTTTCCGAACGCTTTCTGGTCCAGGCCCATCTTGCCGCCAAGCAGCCCAAGCCGCTGACGGCCGAGGAGGAGGCGCACTACCGTGCCGCCATTGCTGCTGAGCTGAAGGCCAGGGACGCGGTACTGGTCGCGCACTATTACTGCGATCCGGTGATCCAGGCGCTGGCTGAGGAAACCGGTGGTTGCGTCTCCGACTCCCTGGAGATGGCCCGCTTCGGCAACCAGCATTCGGCGCAGACCGTGGTGGTTGCCGGCGTGCGCTTCATGGGCGAGACCGCGAAGATTCTCAACCCGGAAAAACGCGTGCTGATGCCGACCCTGGAGGCCACCTGCTCCCTCGACCTGGGTTGCCCGGTGGACGAGTTCTCGGCGTTCTGTGACCAGCATCCCGAGCGCACCGTGGTGGTCTACGCCAATACCTCGGCCGCGGTGAAGGCACGTGCCGATTGGGTGGTGACTTCCAGTTGTGCGCTGGAGATCGTCGAGAGCCTGATGGACAACGGCGAAACGATCATTTGGGCGCCGGACCAGCACCTGGGCCGATACATACAGCGTGAAACCGGTGCCGACATGCTGCTCTGGGATGGTGCCTGTATCGTTCACGAAGAGTTCAAGGCCAAGCAGCTACAGGATATGAAGGCGCTGTATCCGGATGCAGCGGTGCTGGTGCACCCTGAATCCCCTGAAGCGGTGATCGAGCTGGCCGACGCGGTCGGTTCCACCAGCCAACTGATCAAAGCGGCGCAGACCCTGCCGAACAAGATGTTCATCGTCGCAACCGATCGCGGCATCTTCTACAAGATGCAGCAGCTGTGCCCGGACAAGCAGTTCATCGAGGCCCCCACAGCTGGCAATGGCGCGGCCTGCCGCAGTTGCGCCCACTGCCCGTGGATGGCCATGAACACCCTGGAGCGCACCCTGCAATGCCTGCGCGAAGGCACGAACGAAATCTTCGTCGATCCGGCCTTGGTTCCGAAGGCGATCAAACCGCTCAAGCGAATGTTGGACTTCACCCAGGCTGCACGAATGAAACAGGCCGGTAACGCCTGATTCCTCTCCATGAAAAAGCCCGGACTCGTCCGGGCTTTTTTGTATCTGGGCTGAGCCTGGGGCTTGATGCGGCGATCAGCGCATCATCTGTTTAAGCATCCTCTGTTGCTCAGCCAGTTCCTGCTGGCGGGCGTCTATGCGTGCGGCAAGCGGGAAGTTGCCACTGGCGCGACGCTTGGCGAAGTCCAACTGCTCGATCGCCTGATCGTAGTCGCCCACCAGGGCGAAGAATTCGGCGCGGGCCTGGTGCAGGCCAATGGTATTGCCGGCCAGGCCACGCACTTCCGCCACCTGGTACCACACATCCGGATCGTTCGGCCGGCTCTTGAGCAGGCCGTCGAGCACCTTCTCGGCGTCCTTCGGTTTGTTCTGCTTGATCAGCAGGTCGCTACGCATCTGTTTCAGCGGGTAGTTATTGGGGTATTGCGCGAGCAGGCGGTCGACGCGCTGTTGGGCATCAGGCAATCGATTGGCGGTGATGTCGAGGTCGACCTGAGCCAGGTTGTAGACGATCTCGTTCGGCGCCTTGGCCAGGAGCGGCGCCAGGTTGTCGCGAGCCTGATTGAGCTGTCCACCCTTGATCTGGGCGATCGCCAGGCCGTAGCGGGCTGCGTCCAGCTTCGGGTCTTCGTCGAGCTGGGCGCGGAAGCGCTTGGCAGCGATGCCCGGGGTCTCCTCGAACATGAGTTGCACGCGAGCGCGCATCAGCTGGTAGCGCAGGCTGTTCTCGACGCCCCCCTGCGGCAACTGTTCGGCGCGGTTGCGCGTGTCGGCGATACGATTCTCGGTCACCGGGTGGGTGAGGAGGAATTCCGGCGGTTTGGCGTCATAGCGGTACTGACGCATCAGGCGTTCGAACATGCGTGGCATGGCGCGCGGGTCGTAGCCAGCCTTTTCCAGATTGAGCAGACCGATGCGGTCGGCCTCCTGTTCGTTCTGCCGGGAGAAGCGGCGTTGTTCCTGAATGGCAGCGGCCTGTGTGCCCATGATCGCGGCCATGCCGGCATCGCCAGCGCCGGCTGCGGCGGCAACGATGCCCGCGAGCATCGCAGCCATCACCGGAATCTGCATGCGCTGTTGGGCCTCTACGCCACGGGCGAAGTGGCGTTGCGACAAGTGCGCCAATTCGTGCGCCAGTACCGAGGCGTACTCGGCTTCGGTAGGGGCGTAGAGGAAGAGACCGCCGTTGACACCGATGATCCCGCCGGGGGCGGCGAAGGCGTTCAATTGCGGGCTATTGAGCAGGACGAACTCCAGGCGGCGGTCCTGCAACTGGCTGGTTTCGGCCAGGCGATAGACGCTGGTCTCCACGTAGTCTTTAAGCTGCGGGTCATTGAGTTGCGGCACTTGGCCACGCAGCAGACTCAGCCAGGCGCGGCCGAGTTGATGTTCCTGTTCCGGAGAGACGATCGAAGAGCTGGAGTCCCCCAGCGACGGCAGGTCGTCGGCCATGAGGGGGGGAGCGAGAAAACAGGCAAGCGTCAGCAGAGTGGGGCGCAGAAGATTCATGCACTGGGCTCGTTGGCGGCAAAGGCCTAACTGTAGCCTCCGGCGCTGCTGGCTGGCCAGCGGAGCTCTGCCTTCTGTATCCTAACCGCCCGCTCAAGTATTCCCGCCCCGCGACCTTCCCGAGCGACCCGCCAGGCGCCCTTCCGGAGACTCACCATGACTGACGCTGCCAGTCGAACCGATGATTTCGACGTCGAACTGGATGCCAGTGGCCTGAACTGCCCCTTGCCCCTGCTCAAGGCCAAGCTCGAGCTCAATCGCCTGAACAGCGGAGCGGTGCTCAAGGTGATCGCTACCGACGCTGGTTCCCAGCGCGATTTCCGCGCCTTCGCACAATTGGCCGGGCACCAGTTGCTGCGTGAAGAGGTCGAAGACGGCGTATTCCGCTACTGGTTGCGCAAGGCCTGACCACGGCTTGTCGAGTGGGTCTTTCAAGGATTTCTGATGCTCAAGGTGCTTCGCGATTGGGTCCAGCGCTACTTCTCTGATGAAGAAGCCGTGGTGCTGGCTGTGGTCCTCGTTCTCGGCTTCACGATCGTTCTGACTCTTGGCAACATGCTGGCGCCTGTGTTGGCGGGCATGGTCCTGGCGTTCCTCATGCAGGGGCTGGTCAACCTATTGGAGCGTCTGCGACTGCCGCAAACGCTGGCGGTCTGGATCGTCTTCGCGCTGTTCATCGGTGCCCTGGCCTTGATTCTCGGCGTGCTGGTGCCGTTGCTCTGGCAACAGTTGAGCAAGTTGTTCCAGGAGCTGCCAGGCATGCTTGGCGAATGGCAGTCGTTGCTGCTGCTCCTGCCCGAGCGCTATCCGCATCTGGTGACCGATGAGCAGGTACTGAAGGCCATCGAGGTGACCCGCAGTGAAGTCGCCAAGTTCGGCCAGTGGGCACTGACCTTCTCCCTGTCCAGCCTGCCGCTGCTTGTCAACATCATGATCTACCTGGTCCTGGTGCCGATCCTGGTGTTCTTCTTCCTCAAGGACAGGGTGATGATCGGGCGCTGGATCAGCGGCTACCTGCCACGCGAACGCGGATTGATGACGCAGGTCTGGGACGAAGTGAACATCCAGATCGCCAATTACATTCGAGGCAAGGTGATCGAGATCGTCATCTGCGGATCGGTGACCTATGTGGCATTCGTCTGGCTTGGCCTGAACTATGCGGCGCTGCTGGCCCTGCTGGTGGGGCTCTCGGTGGTCGTGCCCTACATCGGCGCCGTGGTGGTAACCGTGCCGGTCGCCCTGATTGCCCTGTTCCAGTGGGGCTGGAGCGACCAGTTCATCTACCTGATGGTGGTCTACACCGTGATCCAGACCCTGGACGGCAATGTCCTCGTGCCGTTGCTGTTCTCCGAAGCAGTGAACCTGCACCCGGTGGCGATCATCTGCGCCGTGCTCCTGTTCGGCGGACTCTGGGGCTTCTGGGGGGTGTTCTTCGCCATTCCCCTGGCTACCTTGTTCAAGGCTGTACTGGATGCCTGGCCGCGAGCCGACCCGAGAAATGCCATGGCGCAGTAAATGGGTCTGGAAAGCGCATTTCCATGCGCACATCCCTTGATCGGATAAACGAAAAAGGCCGCGATTGCGGCCTTTTCTCATTGGGGCAGGGTCAGCCCTTGTTTAACGCCTCGGCAGCGGCGAGCACCGCATCCACGTGACCGGGTACCTTCACGCCGCGCCACTCCTGGCGTAGTACACCGTCCTTGTCGATCAGGAAGGTGCTGCGGTCCACGCCCATGTACTCCTTGCCATAGAGCTTCTTCAGCTTGATCACGTCGAAAAGCTGGCAGAGCGATTCATCCTTGTCGGAGATCAGCTCGAAGGGGAATTCCTGCTTGCACTTGAAGTTCTCGTGAGACTTCATGCCATCGCGGGAGATGCCGAAAATGGCGGTGTTCGCAGCCAGGAAGGCGGCATGCCGGTCACGAAAACCCTGGCCTTCGGTGGTGCAGCCGGGGGTGCTGTCCTTCGGGTAGAAATAGAGCACTACCTGCTTGCCCTTGAGCGCGGACAGGCTGACCTCCAGGCCGCTGGTGGCCTGGGCGGTGAAGTCGGCGACGGGTTGGTTCAGGGAAACGGCCATGTCTGCTTGCTCCTCAGGGGTGTTGCGGGCGCCAGGGTTCGATCAGGGCGTCCAGGTTCAGTGCATCGGCGAAGTCCAGGAACTGGTCGCGCAGCCAGCTGATTTGGGTGCCGGCGGGCAGAGTCACGGTAATCGTGGCGTTGAGCATGGTGCCGCCAGTCTGCGGTGCCTGGTAGGTATCGCAGGTGAGGTTTTCCAGCTCGACACGGTGATCGATGAAAAACTGGCACAGCTCGTTGAGGATGTCCGGGCGATAGGCTGCGCTGATGTAGGCCACGTAGGGCAGTGCCTGGGGGCGAGTTTCCATGGCGCTGCTGCGGGTCATGTTGGCGGTAAAGCCATGGCGCTTGGCCAATGCCGCCACACCTGACTCCAGGCGCGCCAGGCCATCCCAACTACCGGAAACTTGCAGCACCAGGGCGCTGAACTCGCCGTGGCGGGTCAGGCGGCTGCTGACCACGGCGCAGCGGTTTTCCTGGCTGGCGCGGCACAGCACGTTGGTCAGCTCCATCGGGTTGCGGCCCAGGGCACTGATCAAAAGGAATTGTTCGCGGGGCGGGGTGGTGGACATGCAGCATTCCTAGAGCGAGGGGAGGGCGGCCGAGGCCACACTGTTCAAACGGGGAAGGTTAGCGAAAAGCGTCGCCGAGGGAAATGCTGTAACCGCCTGACGGCGCTTGCGTTCACCTTGTGCAAGGCCAGAGCCGACAGTACCATTACGGCTCACTTTTTCCGGCAGGAGCGGTTGCATGATTGCGGGCAGTATGGTGGCACTGGTTACGCCCATGGATGCGCAGGGTCAATTGGACTGGGACAGCCTTTCCAAACTCGTTGACTTCCATCTTCAAGAGGGCACCAACGCCATAGTCGCCGTCGGCACCACGGGCGAGTCCGCCACACTCGACGTCAACGAGCACGTCGAAGTGATCCGCCGCGTCGTCGACCAGGTCAATGGCCGCATCCCGGTAATCGCCGGCACCGGTGGCAATTCCACTCGTGAGTCGGTCGAACTGACCGCTGCTGCCAAGCAAGTCGGCGCCGATGCCTGCCTACTGGTGACCCCTTACTACAACAAGCCGACGCAGGAAGGCCTGTACCAGCACTTCCGCCATATCGCCGAAGCCGTGGCCATTCCGCAGATTCTCTACAACGTTCCCGGCCGTACCGTATGCGACATGCTTCCGGAAACCGTTGAGCGCCTGTCGAAGATCGGCAACATCATCGGCATCAAGGAAGCCACTGGCGACCTGCAGCGCGGCCAGGAAGTACTGAACCGGGTCAGCAAGGATTTCCTCGTTTATTCCGGTGACGACGCTACTGCCGTCGAACTGATGCTGATGGGCGGCAAGGGCAATATCTCGGTTACCGCCAACGTTGCCCCGCGCGCCATGGCTGATCTCTGCGCTGCCGCCATGCGTGGCGAAGCCGAAGCCGCTCGCGCCATCAATGACAAGCTGATGCCGCTGCACAAGGCTCTTTTCATCGAATCGAACCCGATCCCGGTGAAATTCGCCCTGCACGAAATGGGTCTGATTCCCGACGGCATTCGCCTGCCGTTGACCTGGCTCAGCCCGCGTTGCCATGAGCCTCTGCGCCAAGCCATGCGCCAGTCCGGCCTACTTGCCTAATCCAAGGAAACATTCCGCATGAAGCGACTGGCCGGACTCTCCGCTCTCGCCCTGATCATTTCCAGCACCAGCGGTTGCGGCTGGCTCTGGGGCCAAGATGGCTATTTCCGTGATCGCGGTAGCGATTACCTGGAAGCACGCCAGACGGCCCCCATGCAGCTTCCGCCGGACGTTGATTCCAAGCCGCTCGACCCGTTGCTGCCGGTACCGATGAACGTTGCCGACAGCCGCGCTGAAGGTGAATACGAGGTACCGCGCCCTCAGGCCCTGCAGGGCAAGGGTGAAGTCAGCGACTACAGCCTGCAGAAGAGCGGTGACTCCCGTTGGGTGGTTGCCCAGCGCGTACCGGCCGAAGTCTGGCCTGTAGCCCGCCAGTTCTTCGAGAACGGTGGTTTCCGCATTGCCGACGAGCGTCCGCAGACCGGCGAGTTCAGCACTGACTGGCAGCGCCTCGACCAGCTCTCCGGTCCCCTGGCCCGTCGCCTGGGTAGCCGTGTCAGCGGAGTCGAGCCGGACAGCGAAGTCCGTGCTCGCGTACGTATCGAGCCGGGTGTTCAGCGCAACACCAGCGAAATCTTCGTTACCACTGTCAGCCGTCCAGCTGGCAGCACTGCCGACACCGGTTGGCCCAGCCGTTCCGACAACGCGAGCCTGGAAGCCGCGCTGCTGGATGAAATGCTGGCCAGCATGGCCCGCAGTTCCGAACAGGGCGGATCCGTGTCGTTGCTCGCCGCCCGCGACTTCGATGCGCCGAGCCGCGTGACCCTTTCCGAAGATGGCAACGGCAACCCCATGCTCAGCCTAGGCGCCGACTTCGATCGTTCCTGGTCCAGCGTCGGTCGTGCCCTGGAAACCGGCGACGTCCGCGTCGACGACATCAACCGCAGCCTGGGTGTCTACTACATCAACCTCGCCGAAGGCGCCGAGAAGAAAGACGAGAAGCCCGGCTTCTTTAGCAGCCTTTGGGGTAGCGACGCCAGCGAGGAAGAAATCGAAGCCCGCGCCGAACGCTACCAGGTCCGCCTGACCCGCGTTGGCGATAGCGTTCAGGTAACCGTGGAGAAGGACATCAACACCGTGGCCCCCGCCGATGTGGCGCGCCGCGTGCTGACCCTGATTCAGGAAAACCTCGGCTAAGAGCAAAAGGTGCGCCGCGTAGCGGCGGATCGTGGAAACAAGAAGGCGAAACCCCCGGGTTTCGCCTGTTTCGTTTGATAAAGGCGGAAAACGACATGAGCACACCCACCACCCTCAGCCTGAAGAAGATCTACTCGGGGAAGGTTCGCGACCTCTACGAAATCGACGACAAGCGCATGCTGATGGTCGCCACTGACCGCCTTTCCGCGTTCGACGTGATCCTCGACCAGCCCATTCCGGAGAAAGGCAAGATCCTTACTGCCATCTCCAACTTCTGGTTCGACAAGCTATCCGACGTCGTTCCCAACCACTTCACCGGTGACAAGGTCGAAGACGTCGTTCCCGCCGCCGAATTGCCCCTGGTGGAAGGCCGCGCGGTAGTAGCCAAGCGCCTTAAGCCCGTTGCTGTCGAAGCCATCGTGCGCGGCTACATCGTTGGCTCCGGCTGGAAGGAGTACCAGAAGAGCGGCACCGTCTGCGGCATCCAGCTGCCGGCCGGCCTGAAGGAAGCTTCCAAGCTGCCGCAACCCATCTTCACCCCCTCGACCAAGGCTGCCGTCGGCGACCACGACGAGAACATCTCTTTCGAGCAGTGCGAAGCCATCATCGGCAAGGAACTGGCCGCCAAGGTCCGTGACACCGCCATCGCCCTGTACAGCACCGCCGTCGAGTACGCCGCCACCCGCGGCATCATCATCGCCGACACCAAGTTCGAGTTCGGCATCGACGAAGACGGTACCTTGACCCTGATGGACGAAGTGCTGACTCCCGATTCCAGCCGCTTCTGGCCGGTGGAAAGCTACGTCGAAGGCAAGAACCCGCCGAGCTTCGACAAACAGTTCGTGCGCGACTGGCTGGAGTCTACCGGCTGGAACAAGGAGCCGCCGGCACCTGCCGTACCCGCCGACGTCGCCCAGAAGACCGCTGACAAGTACCGCGAAGCGCTGACCAAGCTGACTTCCTGATCCATGCGTACCCCTCTCACTGTGGGAGAGGGGCTGCGGTGAGGGGTTGCCCGCACCTCGAATTTCCCCTCATTACCGCAACCATCTGAAACCACGCGAAAAAATCTCGCCACGGGCTTCGCCAATGGCCGATGAACTGGTATGATGCGCGCCGTTCGGGAAGATGCCGGAGTGGCCGAACGGGACGGATTCGAAATCCGTTGTGTCAGCAATGGCACCTAGGGTTCAAATCCCTATCTTCCCGCCATATTCAGAAAAGCCCCGCAAATCAATGGTTTGCGGGGCTTTTTATTTGCCCTTTGTACGTAGAAGTGTACGTAGCCAGCAGGGCAGGGCGGGCTACCACTTCCCCGTTGGTGGGCTTGTGGAGATTCACCTATCTAGGATATTGATGGCGCTGTGCCTCTACGCACACCCTCACCCGAAAAAGGAATTTTTCAATGAAGCTCGCCGCCCTGCTGTTCGCCCTCCCGCTGTTCGCCACTTCCGCCATGGCCAGCGATTTCCAGCAAATGACGCTGAAAAGCGATTCTGTCGTGTGCTTCGATAGCGATGATTGGGACGAAATGATTGCGGCATCCGTGGATCAGGATGTGGCCGCTGTAAAGCGTTTGGTAAATAGCGGCGCCTGCCGTGTGATTACCAGCCCGACACGGGTTAGCTACCTCGATCCAGCAGCGGGCGGACGTGGTGCGCTGATTCAAATGCCGAGTGGTAAAACCGGCTACACGGCGGACGAATTCCTACAGCAATAAACCTGCAAACGGACACATGCCGGGAGACGTTCTTCCCGGCTAACGCCTGCCCTACTGTCCGGCTACCAGCCGCAATCGGAATGGTTCGGGGGTAAGCCCTGACGAAGAAGCAGCGAAGGATGCGTAAATACTGAGAGCTATTCGCTCAGCAAGGATGAGGCGTGCAAACTCGGCCATCTGGTCATCCGACCACGGGACTGACGCTTCTTCCAGGAAGGCAACGATGGCGATGTGAGCAGCGGCTACGTTGAGCGAGAGCTGTCGCAGCTCTGCCCAGTAGGTGGGATCGGTCACTAATCGCTCCAAGTGCATCGCTGTTCTTGATGCACTCAATCAGGAATAGCGTACCAATTAGAGAGACGCCAGCGAGCTTTGCGAGGGAATAAGGGCCACCACGGGTGCGGGACGTGGGGTGCGCGTCCGCTGGATGGAGGAGGTAATCCGTGGTGGCCGACTGCTGTCCCTTCCGAGGACAACACCATTTTATCTAAATGCCGTTCCCACAGCCCTGTAGGTGACAGACGGACACGCACTGGATGGTAGCGAATAAATCTGCGAAACCGCCTGAATCAGCGTAGGGTGAATAATGCCCGTCGGATTGCGGGTGCCAAAAGGGCCCCATCCTCTTCCTTGGAGGGGAGACAGAAGCCTTTAGTGTTTCTCGCGGAAGGAGAGTGAGGTATTGCGGCACGAAACCTCCTTCGCACCCCCCCGCAATACCTCCCCTTTTCCCGGCAAATCCCCTGCCCCCCCCCGCCGCCAGAAATGGCCCCGTTTTTAATAGCGGGAACTTCAGACAGAAAATATATCAGGCCGTGTTTTCAGCCGATGTTCTAGGCGCATGGAGAAGCAGGCGGCCTAGGCCCGCCCGGAGTCGCGACCTTTTTCTAAAATATCCGAAGGCACTCCCAGCCAAGCGGCCTAGCAGGCGCTTACAGCGACGTTCAGTCGAAGGGCTACACAGCCCTAGAAATGACAAAGCCCCGCGTTAACGGGGCTCTGAGGGGCGGCTAGGAGGAATTACGCCTTCATTGCTCGCTGTACTGTGGACAGGCTTACACCGAGTTGTTCAGCAGCCTTACGGAATGACAGGCCACCAGCGATAGCAGCCCGGATTGCATCATCGTCCACGCTTTTAGCACGGCCCTTGTACACGCCTTTCTCCTTCGCCTTAGCAATCCCCTCCTTACGACGCTCCCCAATCATCGCCCGTTCGAACTGAGCGACGGCGCCCATCATCGAAAGCATTAGATTCTGATACTTGTCATCGGCGCCCGTGAACTCAAGCTGTTCCTTATGGAAGCGGACAGCAACACCACGCTTGTTCAGGGACTCTACCAATTGCAGTAGATCGGACAGGGAACGAGCTAAGCGGTCGATACTGTGGACGATGATAGTGTCCCCTTCCCGAACGTATTCCAGCATGGCTTGAAGCTGGGGGCGGATTACATCCTTACCGGATGCCTTGTCCGTGAATGTCTTATCAACCTGTACGCCATCCAACTGACGTTCCGTGTTCTGGTCTACCGAACTCACCCGTACATATCCGACCTGTGCCATTTCCCCGCCCTCTGTATTCATTTGATTCTAGATGTGGAGAGTATGGCTGTATTCATTATCGAAATCAACGCTATTGAATACGGAATTCCCTGACTGGCTGTATTCAACAGCCTGTAGTCGGCAGGGTTTACCCCAATGAACACGTAAACGGCTGCATGCAGCTTGCCGGGGCTGGCCGTGGCCACGGCTATATACATCAATAGACTGTAGCTATCGACCACTAGCCACCCTATAGAAACCTTAGTTTGTAGAACTTACGGCGGAATTCCACTTTTCGAAGCGTTCTGTGCAAACAAGCGACAGGGAATCCAATTTGCTAAACCATCCGCTGGCTATGGCCCGTAAACGCTGGGCTAGCGGCTACTCCGTGAACAATGGTTCACACATCCCCATGTGTTCCGCTGCCTGATAAGCTGCCTGCTACCTCCCTACGGCAACGGACCCGCCCATGAAGGAATAACTATGAAAGTTATTTACAAAATCACCTACCCGAACGGGAAAATTTACGTTGGTAAAGACCTTACCGGGACACTGAACTATTTCGGGAGTGCGAATAGCAAGCTGATTGAACAGGATTTCACTGCGGAAGAAAGGCGTGACTTTACCATCCGCAAGCAAATCCTGTGGGAGTCGGAAACGGCTACGGACAAGGAAGTGAACTTGAAAGAAGTGGAGTTAATCACTGAACTGAAATCCAACGATCCAGCCATCGGTTACAATCGTTGGCCACGGTTTAAGATGATGGCGTAATTTTGTTGGGCCGGGGGATGAATGAATAAGTTCACGAAATGGCTAATCGGGGTTGGCGTTGCCACGTCGGTAATTTTCATACTGGCATGGATATTAAAATTCTGGGACTCGCCATTTAGTGGTGATCCGGCAAACTGGGGTGTGTTTGGCGATTACATCGGCGGGACGCTGGCCACCATCCTTGCGGCAGGTAGCTTCCTTGGCCTGATGTACAGCGTAATCCAGCAAGGCCAAGCCATGCGGAAGGAATGGACGCTTCGTAATGATGAAAGCTACAACCGCCAAGCCATCGTTTGTTTGGAGCGGGCATTTTTAAAGATGAGGCCCAATTCGAACCAAAAAACTCCCACAAGGGACCGACAAGCATGGATAGACTGTGCAAGGTTACTTTTGGCTGCGGAAGGTCTTGGCAAAAGAATTAAATCAAAAGGCTTTAAAGCGGTATTCGAAAGTGAACGGGCACATTGGCAAGGTCAATTTTTCGATCTTTTCGACCCCGACAAGGATTTTTCAGTGTCGAAGGACCCAGAGTACTTCGACAATGGTGCATACGGAGAGGCCATTGAACCTAGAGCGGTTTATGTAATTTACGACTTCATAACTTGGCCCATAGATAGACCGGATGCATTGACAGATATAGGCTTTGATTGGGATTTGAGTAAGCTTGGAATATTCTGGCCAGATCAAGGCGCCAAGGCGTATTTGATTAAATGCCAAAAAGCTCTGGCTAACACAGGCTCATGAGATAAAATGCCCCGACTCAAGGTCGGGGCTTGTCTTTGACGCAGCTTGTAGCAGTAAGGCGCTGGCCAGCGCTATTAGTACAAGGAAGAGTATCGTGGGAGGAATTTGTAAGAGTTTAAAACTGCCGAGACGCAGTAATGACGCGGCCTGCGGCCCATATGACGCCTATTTTCACTCCCACATAAATCCTTCCTTAGCTCCGTGATAGTCCGCTGATGCTCAGGAATACTCGCCGTTAGAATTCGTATTTATCACAATCCCACACTCTGGCAGGGACTGGCCCAAGGTGTTTCACACAATAATCTGTGAACACGTTAGCCAGTGGGTGACGATTATTCTGTATCCAACGGCATTGCTGATGTAGTGCCGGTGCAAGGCTCTCAGGATCGAAAGCCTTCCCCATCAGTACATCGAACAGGTGTTGGGTAACTACAGCATCGAATTCAGCGGGTAGTTCAATCTGCTTTGGGCGTTGCCAATGCCCGGCCTCCCTATCCCGATGTTCGATATAGGCGCTGTACCATCCAAGGGCTTCTGTCAGTTCGGGACGGTACGCAGTATGGCGAGCCAGTTCCATTTGTATTACTTCATCAATCGCCGTAATTCCTTTGGAGATAGTGAATCCCTTCTTTCCGTTGTAGTCGTCCAGCATCATGCGTAGCTTCTGAGGACTAGCCCCTTCCAGATTCTCACCACAATATTTAGGGTGGGATTTAACTTGATGCAACAGGCTCGCTTCATTGAAAGTCGGCAGCTTATTGTCAATACGAAATCGCTGACACTCTTCCTCCCCAATGTAATCCATAATCAACGCCATAACCTCTCTTTCAGTCATGCCGTGGATTACTTCCCACTCAGGACTAAGAGAACTACGCGGGATGCTTACACCATGTCCGAATTTTTGGTTTCCGTGACGGCGGTTATGTAGTTGCGTGGCGATTACCAGATTCTCAGGGATAAGACAGCCCACTGTGATTCCGGCTGCTACAGACGCAATGTGTGAAAGTTCGTAGGTGCGGCTTCCATATCCATCGGCTTCTTTACACGCCTTCCAAAGCTCGTATAGCTCAGCCAGTGAATGGCGATTGTGCTTTGTAAGGCCATCCCCCAGGATTTGCACAGTACCGGCCCGGATGCATTCGCGGATTAAATACTTCCCGAACGTAGTGGATTGGAACTGAGCCTGTTTCTTTTCTGTACGATCTACAGGCCGACGCTTTTTAACTTCGGCGGCCTTCCTACACGTCTCGTCGCAATACCTGTCCTTCGGACCAAGCCATCGGGGCGTATCGCAAAACTTACAGCGCTTGGTTTTCTTCTTTATCTTACTGGCTGGTTTCTTGATTGGTGTTCCCATACGGGGTACTTCCTTGATCTTGTTGATTGGTGTGGTGAGATAGTCGGCAGAACTCTTTGCAGTAACTGCGGGTACGTTTTGTCGTGAATACGTGGCCGCAATGGCGGCATGTGCAAGTTTTCACTATGTTTAAACTCCAAATTAAAATTTCGAAAACGACAAATCCCACGCACAGGGAATCGCATTGCTGCGAGGCTGTGTGAGGGGAGCTTGTCGGGGAATCTGTCCGATCTGGACAGGGAGCGGACTATAGCAGCAACTTTTCCATTGTGGAATAAGCTGGCCAAATATTTCTTTTTACAATTATGAAAACGTGGATTTTATTTTAAATTATAAAAAGCAGGGGCGATAAAGGGGTGGGCTTGATTTTTTTCGCTTGGCTCTGCCGTGGAGATTGATTTTCACATAAGGATTTGGTGTTCTTATGATTATGATAAATGAATTGTCCGTTGTTATTCTGCCTGTTATTGGTCGTTTTCATCGAGAAGAGATGAGTTTTCCAAGAGGTCTGCGTTGCGATTTAAGCAGTGTCTTGGCTGGGGTGAGCGTGGGTGGCGAGTTGGAGTAGGGCGGTCGGAAGCTTCGCCAAAGCGACGGCCTTCTGTTTCATGCTCGGACCTTGTGCGTATACGTCAAATGTCACAGTTCCCGTTTCATGGCCCACGATGCTCGCGATTGTGACGCCCGGAACATCGGCACGTTGTAGGCACGTAATGACCGTGTAGCGGATGCTGTGGAAAACGTGCTGTCGTCCGTATTGCAACGCGGTCTTCAATCTGCCGAATGCCTTGGAGTAAGGATCGGAGCGAACGCCATACTTGTTCCCTCCACTGCTGGGCAACAGGTAGCCGTCTTTCGAATCTGCCGCCAGCCGCGCTACCAATTCGGCAATGTCAGCATGAATAGGAGTTTCGCGGACGCCTGCCTCTGTCTTGGAGTCCTTGATGGAGAGGGCGGGGATACCTTCCACCGTGATGATGTCCTCTACCCGCAGTTGGCATAGTTCCTCGATACGGGCTCCGGTGTAGGCACCAAGGGCGATTAAGTCGGGCAGATGAACGTTTTTCCCTTCTTTGGCAGCCGCATACAATCCGGCAAGCTGTTCAGCGGCGAACGCCTTTCGTTTGGCGTCGGCGGCAGCCTTACCCCGAAGTACAGGCATAGTGTGATCTTCGAATGGGTTCGGCTTCCCCTTGTAGTCCTCCCGCCAGCGAGCGTCGTACTTCATTGCCCATTGCCAGAACTTGCTACCAGCCCAGACATACTGCTTCTTTGTCTTCGGCTGAACTGTGAGCGTATCCAGCCACGTCGCCACGGTGTCGAAGCTGAGGGGCGAGCCTTCGGTGTTGAGGTAGGCGGACAGGACGGCCAGCTTACTCCCTTGGATGTCGAGGGATTTCTTACTCAAACCTTGTTTCTCCCCGAATACCCGGAACGCTTCCAGGCGGGCGGAAGTGAGCGGGGACTTCGGTTTGTACGATGAAGGGTTGTTTATTAACTCTGTGAGTTCGGCGGACTGATCGGCGCTGAGCGTGTGCTTCGCCTTCACCTGATGCTCCGCCAGCGTCAAGGCGATACGGGCCAAGTCATCCTGTGTCTTTAGGCGGCCTGCCACGCCAGCAGGGGCTCGGATAGCAACAAGCTTTTCCAGCATGGCGGGGACGCCATCCGCCTCCATTTTTGCGAGCACTGCCGGATCAACCGGGGGGAGAGGCGGGGCAGCTTCGCCAATGGCCTCAAGCTTGCCTTGCTGTCGAAGCTGCCCAATAGCTGTCGCGGTGGCTACTACCCCCTCCTGCCAACCTTCGGGAAGCTGGCGGGCTGCCCGGAACATTTCTATCTCCGCTTTCCATTGGGCAAGGATTGCATGACTGTCGGCGAGAGCTTGGTACTTGTCGCCAGTCTTTAAGGATTTCGAGAGGATGCGACGCCCGCCGAAATCGGCTTGAACGTCCTTTGGAATGGCCAAACGCACATGGTAGGTGCTGCCTTGCTTCTCCAAGTGTTTTGCCATTTCAGGACTCCTGGACTGTAAATTGTACGTAGAATTGTACGTAATTCCGTGGGGGAAGCCCAGAAATACGGCGTTTCAAGGGCTTGAGTGCCGTAATCTGAGAGTCCCTATCTTCCCGCCATACATAGAAAGCACAAAGCCCCTGATTTCATAGAAGAAATCAGGGGCTTTGTGTTTTAGGGCGCGGAATTTGGGCTCCTACATCCCGCTGCTACTGCTGCCTTCTCCCATGGATCACCCGGTTAGCGGTGAGCCGCAAAGATTGGCGCGTTCTCCTCTTCGGTGCGTGCGAGTGATTCTCCGGACAATTTTCGTATGACCACATAAAAAATGGGGGTCAGGAAGAGTCCGAAGAACGTAACCCCCAGCATGCCGGCGAAGACCGTTACTCCGGTTGCCAGCCGAATCTCTCCGCCTGCACCCTGGCCCAGCAGCAGAGGCACGGAGCCAGCGATGAACGCAATCGACGTCATGATGATGGGGCGCAGACGCAGGCGACATGCCTCGATGGTGGCGTCGATGGTCGCGCGCCCCTGCATTTCAAGCTCGCGTGCGAACTCCACGATCAGGATGGCGTTCTTGCAGGCGAGTCCCATCAGGACGACAAGGCCGACCTGCACGAAAATGTTGTTGTCGCCGCCGGTCATCCAGACGCCGAACAGGGCCGAGAAGATCGAGGCTGGGACGATCAGGATCACCGAGAAGGGCAATATCCAGCTTTCGTACAGCACGGCCAGCGTGACGAAGACCAGCAGGATCGCAACCGGGAAGACGATGATGGCGGAGTTGCTCTGGGTGACCTCCTGATAACTGAGGTCTGTCCATTCCAGTTCGATCCCTTGCGGCAGCACCTTCGCGGCAATCTCGGTGATCTTTTCGATTGCCTGGGATGACGACAGGATGCTCGGGTTCGTTCCTCCGATGAGGTCGGCAGCGGGGTAGCCGTTGTAGCGGATGACCGGGTCCGGTCCGAAGCTCTGTTCAACGCGCACTACCGAGGAGATGGGCACCATTGCGCCGCTGGTGTTCCTCACGCGCAGGTTCTCGATGTCGCTGATCTGCTGCCGGTGCGCGGCATCCGCCTGGACCATGACTCGGTACACGCGACCAAATTTGTTGAAGTCGTTGACATACACCGCACCGAGATAGGTCTGCAGCGTCTCGAATATCTCCTTGACCGAAACGCCCTGGACCTTGGCTTTCACGCGGTCCACGACCACTTCAAGCTGCGGGATGTTGGCCTGGTAGGACGTCACCGGATAGGACATCCCGGGCGTCGCGGCGATCGCCGCCTGAAGCTTGGTCAAGGCGTCGTTGAGGGCGGGATATCCGAGGCCCCCACGGTCTTTCAGATACAGCGAGTAGCCCGAACCGTTGCCAAGCCCCTGGATTGGTGGCGGCATCAAGGCGTAGGTGTAACCACCTTTGATCTTCGAGAATTTCTCGTTCAACTCTGCATTGATCGCTTCTGCGCTCCTGGTTCGCTCTGCGAAGGGTTTCAGCACCACGTAAGAAGCGGAGACATTGGGCGTGTTTACCGTTTGCAGTGCGTTGAAGCCAATGTAGTCGGAGACTAGTTCGACCCCTTCGGTGGAGCGGGCAGCATCGCTCATCTGCCGAGCAACCTCCGCTGTCCTGGAAAGGGATGCGCCACCTGGGAGCTGGGCGCCACTGAACAGGTAGAGCTTGTCCTGGGTAGGAATGAAGCCGCTGGGAACCTGGTTGAACAGCAGCGCCGTGCCGCCCATGAGTACGACGTAGAACGCCATGAACATGCCGCGCCGCCCCAGCGATCTGCCCACCGCGGAACCGTAGCCGTTGGAGCTTTTCAGGAAGAAGCGGTTGAAGGGGGTGAACAGCCAGCCGAAGCAGCCGGCGAGCAATCTTTCGAACCGGTCCTTGGGCGCGGAGTGGGGGACGAGCAGCTTGGCCGCCAGGGCGGGAGAAAGGGTGAGGGAGTTGATCGCGGAGATCACAGTGGAGATGGCGATGGTCACTGCGAACTGCTTGTAGAACTCGCCCGTGATCCCCGAGAGGAAGGCCATCGGCACGAAAACGGCGCACAGGACCAGTGCAATGGCGATGATCGGCCCGGAAACCTCCTGCATGGCCTTGTGCGCGGCCGCTTTAGGGGGCAGCCCTTCGGCGATGTAACGTTCCACGTTCTCCACGACCACGATGGCGTCATCGACCACGATGCCGATCGCCAGCACCAGACCGAAGAGGGTCAGGGTGTTGATGGAGTAGCCGAGCAGAAGCAGGAATACGAAGGTACCCACGACGGAAACCGGTACCGCCGCAAGCGGGATGAGCGAGGCCCGCCAGGTTTGCAGGAAAAGAATGACGACCAGTATGACCAGGACAACCGCTTCGATCAGGGTGGCCTTGACCGAGCTGATCGAATCCCGGACGAACGTCGTGGGGTCCCAGACGGCTTGATACCTGACGCCTTCGGGGAAGTCGGCGGACAGCCTGTCGAGCTTTTCATAAACCGCATCGGCCACATCCAGGGCGTTGGCTCCTGGCGAAAGGAACACACCGATGGTCGTCGCATTCTGTCCGTTCTTCTGGACGCGCATGGTGTAGTCGCCGGAGCCAAGCTCGATCCTGGCCACATCCGCAAGCGTCACGACCTGGCCCTGCTCACCGACCTTGAGCACAATCTCCTTGAATTCGTCCTCGGTTTTCAGGCGACCGCGCACGCTAATAGGGATCAGGAAATTCGTCGATTTGGGGGACGGTTCCGCACCCAGTTGACCGGCAGATGCTTGCGCGTTCTGCTCCCTGATCGCACTCACCACATCGGCGACCGCGAGCCCGCGCGAAGCCAGCTTGTCCGGATCCAGCCATACCCGCATGGCGTAATCGCCCGCACCGTACAACCCCACATCCCCGATGCCTTGGATTCTCGACAGTTCGTCTTTGACGTTCAGCGTCAGGTAGTTCCTCAGGTACAGCGAGTCGTACTTCGGGTCCTCGGAATACAGGCTCACGTACATCAATGGGGTGGGCGACTGCTTTTGCGTCGTCACGCCGTACTGACGCACTTCTTCCGGCAGACGGCTCAGTGCCTGGTTGACCCGGTTCTGCACCCGTACCGCTGCGGTGTCAGGGTCCACCGAAGGTTGAAAGGTGGCGATGATCTGCAAGGTACCGTCCGAGCCTGAAACGGACTTCATGTACATGATCCCTTCCACGCCATTGATGGCTTCCTCCAGCGGTGTTGCCACGGTCTCGGCGATTTCTTTCGGGTTGGCGCCCGAATAGACGGCACGTACGACGACGCTCGGAGGTACCACTTCCGGGTACTCGCCGACCGGCAGCAGTGGAATGGATACCAGGCCAAGTGCGAAGATCACCAGGGAAAGCACGATTGCGTATATGGGCTTTTCAATAAAAATCTTTGAGAAGTTCATCTTTCTGACCACCGTTCTTTCTGTGGTTTACATGGTGACTTCAACGGGTGTAACGACTGCACCCGGGCTGGATCTGTGCAAGCCGTTGACTACGATGCGGTCATCTTTAGAAAGCCCTTTCGCAACGATACGAAGCCCTTCTTCTGTAAGTTTTCCGAGAACGATATCTTTCCGGCTGACCGTATTGTCCGTTGCCAGCACATAGACATATTTCTTGTTCTGATCAGTCAGGATCGCCTTGTCGTCAATAAGAATGGCATCCGTCTTTTCATTGTTTGCCAATTGAACTCTTGCAAAGAGGCCTGGAGTGAACTTTCGGTGGGAGTTATCCAGCGTTGCGCGTGCGCGGATTGTGCCCGTCTGCGGATCGAGGACGTTGTCCAGGAAGTCGGCTGTGCCCGAGTGGGGAAAGCCTTCCTCGTTGGCCAGGCCAATACGCACAGGAAAACTCGTCTTGTGTGTTTCCTGACTCTTTTGTGTGTAGTTAAGGAAACTCTTTTCATCCGGGTCGAAGTAAACATAAATGGGGTTGATTGAGACGACTCTGGTCAGCACCGACTGATCTGCAATGGCAAGGTTTCCGAGTGTCAGCAATGCATTGCTTACTTTGCCATCGATCGGGGCTCGGACCTTGGTGAATTCCACATTCAGCTTCGCCACGGCAACCGCGGCCTTCGCTTCCCTTACCAAGGCTTCACTTTGAACCCGGGCAGCACGTTTGGTATCGGCGGCATCCCGGGAAATGGCGCTTGTCGGCAGCAATCGCTGAGCGCGCTTGTCCTGGGCCTGGGCCAGTGTCAGTGCCGCCTGGGCCTGTTCCAGGCGCGCCAGCGCACTGTTCAATTCAGCCTCGAAGGGACGTGGATCAATTTCAAACAGCAAGTCGCCCCGCTTGACTTCACTTCCTTCTTCAAACGCGGTCTGGCGGATATAGCCACTTACCCGAGGGCGGATTTCAACAGCGTCGGTGGCTGCGATTCGCCCGTTGAATTCATTCCATTGCTGAGTTTCCTTATGCACGACTCGCGCGACATCAACGGTGGGTGCCGCGCTTGGCACCGCTGTATCTGCTGCGCCTTCCTTGCAAGCGCCGAGCACGAGCGACATTGCTGCAATCAACGCCAAGGCCGGGGCCTTATCGCCGGTAAATGAGCGAATTGCCCGGTCCGAGATTCTTCTGTAGTGGGGGAGAGTGATCATGATAATTCTCCGCCCGCATCTTTCCTGCGGGGTCGGTAGTGGTTACAGGCAAGTTTCTGCTCATCGAACTGCGATAAAAGCGCCCAGCGAATTTTCCTGATGCTTGGAACCGTCCATGGCGTTGGCGTTTCCGAGTGATTTGACGGCCGTCGCAATCTTTGCCGATTCCGTCTAGTTGCGAGTGGCAGCAGAGTGGAGAGAGTCGATTCGTTCAATCAGTCGATCACTGCCTCCTTCTGCAAAAACAGGTGCTGAAACTCCAACTACTGCGCAAAGAAAAACAAGCTTGAGAAATTTCATGACGATCTCCAGGCAAAAGGTGGCCAAGCAGCAATCTTCCTCGGATGTTTGCCACTCGGAATGCACTTGTAGTGAGTTGAGTTCGGTTAACTTTTAACTGTTGCCGGCGAAACCTGTACTTGCTTCTCCAACTGGCCCAATAAACCTATGGCCAGAAAAGCCGGTTTCATGGCGTTCACTCCGGTTGCATGGCGAAGCCAACGCCAAACCGATTCCAGGCATTGATGGCGGCGATGACGAAGGTCAGTTCGGCCAACTCCTGGTCGCTGAACACGGCGGCCACTTTTTCGTAGATGTCGTCCGGCGCATGCGTGGCTGCAACCAGGGTCAGTGTTTCGGTCCACAGCAGGGCGGCGCGTTCGCGTTCGTCGAAGAACGGCGTTTCCTTCCATGTGCTGACCGCCATCAGGCGCCGAAGGGTTTCGCCTTCCTTGCTCGCATCAGTGGTGTGCATATCGACGCAGTAGGCGCAGCCGTTGATCTGCGAAGCTCGGATACGCACCAACTCGCGCAGGGAGCGCGGGAGGATCGATTCGGAAGCGGCTTTCTCGAGGCCAAGCATGGCTTTCATGGCTTGAGGAGCGGCTTGGTAGTAATTGAGGCGTTTCGAGCTCATTTTTCACTCTCCAGGTAACCGAAGAATTTCGGCCGTGGAGTCACTTTATTGGGTGATGGTGCATGGATAAATTGGGTAATATCGTTTTCATTGTGCGTAAAGTCGGACAGTCATGGCTTTTGATCGATTAGAGGCAATGCGCGCGTTCTGCCGCATTGTCGAAGTGGGAAGCTTCACCGGTGCAGCGGAGTCGCTGAGCGTGGCGAAGACAACGATTTCCGGGCAGATCCAGGGGCTTGAATCGCTACTGGGCGTGAAGCTGCTGCACAGAACCACCCGAAGGGTGACCCCGACCACTGATGGCGCCGCCTACTATGAGCGCGCACGTGCGGTACTGGATGACCTCGATGAACTTGAAGCCTCGGTTGCGCAAAGTCGCAGCGTGGCGCGGGGGAGGGTGAGGGTCGAGATGCCTTCGCCGGTCGGTGCATGCCTCATCATCCCGTCGCTGCCTGACTTCGCGACGCTCCATCCGCAAATCCAACTGGACATAGGTTGCAGCGAGCGCGTGGTCGACCTCGTGCAGGAAGGCATCGACTGCGCGTTCCGGGGCGGGCCGGTCGCGGATCAGGGGCTGGTGTGTCGTCCCGTTGGGCAAATGCGGTTTTGCCTTTGTGCATCGCCGGCTTATCTAAGCGACTCGGTGCCGATACTTGAGCCGGGCGATTTGCTGCAGCACCGGTATCTCGGTTTCACCTTTCCGGGCTCAGGCAAGCAGATGACCCCCGTGCTCCGGCGGGGCGATGAAAGCTTCACGGTCGACCAGTTGCCAGCGATGCGTTTCAACAATGGTGGTGCGTACATAACGGCGGGCCTGGCAGGGCTTGGCATCGTTTCAGTCCCGCTTGCCGAAGCCAGTCCGCACCTTCAGACAGGGAAGCTGGTTGAGGTGTTGTCTGGCTGGGCACTGGGCAGCATGCCGATCAGTCTCGTGTACCCATACTCACGACACCTGTCGGCCAGGGTACGGGTATTCGCCGATTGGGCGGCGGCGCTGATGGCAAGCGACCCGCTCTGGAAGTTGTAGGCCTGAACCTTCGGTCGCTATATGAAAACCCCCGCAGACCATTGGCCTGCGGGGGTTCTCCTCTTCAGCTTCTCAAGCAAGAAAGCGCATGAGTCTCAGGCGCTGGAGCACATCCGCGCGGCATTGATCAGCCTGCCTTTGTCCTGCCAGGCGTTGCGTTGATACACGGAGTACTGTGTCGGGCCCTGGCCACTGGAGAGCTCGACCAGGCCGGAGGCCTTGGCCGGGTCGGTATCGCCAACGAACAGCAGTGTCTTGCCGTTTTCTTCCGAGGTAAAGGTCCGGACATCCTGACGGATTTCGCCTTTCACGCAGTTCAGGTAATCCGGATTTGCCTGGCTGGTGACGCCGGATGTCCCGTCGCGGCTGGATCGTATGTCGGGGTTGTGAGTGCTACAGCCTGTTGCGATCAGCAGGGTGGAGAGAATCAGGATACTGCCGTTGCGAAGGGATGCTGAAGAGAGGCCAGGGTGAGTGTGGTTCATGGCTGTTGCTCCAGGCTGGGGCGGGTGGCCAGCCGGCATTTGCTGGCTGGTCGTTGAGGCAGGGCGCCTGGAGCGGAGGCCACGACAGGAGGGGGCATCCTTTGCCCAGGTGGCCACTGCCTGTCCCGGATAAGTGTATTCCCGTTTTTCCTTAGGCGACGGGGAGAAGGAGAGGCCGATTCGAAGAATGTGGTTCTCCGTCAGAATTTTGCCAGTTCCCTGGAACATTGATGTCGGGTGCGCTATCGCTAATTAGGTGCATCTGGCTATGTGATGCACCAGGAGCGATTCGTGATCGAACCGGTTTACTGGGCGGAGCTGCGTCAGCTCTCGCTCAACGTATCTGCCGCGCACATCGCCATGGTGGCCTTCCTGGAAGAAGCAGCAGTCCCATGGTCGGATGACCAGATGGCGGAATTCACGCGGCTCATTCTGTGCGAGCGCATTGCGATCAGTGCGTACGCGACTCTCTATTCGTACATCGACAGCCGACTACCGGCCCCCGTGCGATTGCGGCTGGTAGCTGGCGAATAGGCTCGGGCTGTCTCCAGCTCAGGATTCGGGTTCGGCAATCGCCTCGATCAACTGCTCATCATCGTTCTGTGCACTGTTCACACGTGTGGAAACCGCGTGCCCGGTGAAATCTCCGCGCGCCTGGCCGATGGCTTGGTGAACTTGTTCCTCCTTGGTGCCGGGGCTGAGCCACGGACTGAACTGCTCCTGGGGAAGTATTACGGGCATGCGGTTGTGAATGGCGCTGATGGAGGGCGCTGCATCCCGGGTGAGAAGGGCGCAGGAGATGACTTCCTGTCCGTCCGGGCCTGTCCAGGAGGCCCAGATGGCGGCAATCGCCAGCATCGGGTCGTTCGGGCTGTAGAGGTAGTAGGGCTGATGTACCAGGCGGCCGCGGGCATTGCGTACTTGCTCCTGGGGGTTCCATTCATACCAGCCCTGGGCGGGCATCAGGCAGCGCTGGCTGCGCAAGCCCTGGCGCCACAGCGGCTTGCTGGCGGCTTCTTCACTGCGAGCGAAGACGGCATGCAGTGGAGGCTTTTCCTCTGTCCACCAGGACGGTATCAGTCCCCAGCGTGCGGGAATCAGCTCCAGTTCGCCTTGCCGGTCAAGGCGCAATAAGGGCACTTGGGTAGTGGGCGCAACATTGAAGCTCTGGATCCAGCGTCCCGAGTCCCGGGCACCGATATGCCAGTAGTCTTCGATGGCACGCTCGGAGGGGCTGACATAGCGTCCACACATGTGCGGGGTCCTGTCGCGGGCAGTGGTTACAGCATAGAGCCTGTGCATTCCCCGAAGTTTGAGTGATGCGAGGTGGCCATCCGTTTGCTGGCTAATTGATGGCGTATCTCCTGCGATCTTCCTCGTAAAAGGCGACAAACTGCACGTTTTTTACACGCACTCGGAAGAACCGAATGACCTTGCGCCAGTCTGTTCTCCTAGGTCTGCCCCCGAGGAAGCCGTACAGGACAGTGGCGCAATGCCATGGCAGGCCACCTACAACAACTTCAAAAGGATTGAAGTCATGACCCACAAGTACAACGTCAGACGTGTTGTTGGTTCCCTGTTTCTTGCCGCTTCAACTTCCACCCTTGCTGCGCCGGCTGCCGATGGCGATGCCTTCGGCGAATTCTGGAGTCCCGGCAAACCCAACCCCGCCATTTGCAAATCGCCTTTGCTGGTCGGTACGCCCTTGGGCCTGCCGCGTTGTCTGGAGGCGGGTAATGTGATGCACCGCCTGCAGCAGTTGCAGGACATCGCCACGCTCAACGATGGCAACCGCGCGGCCGGCCTGCCGGGCTACCAGGCTTCGATCGATTACGTGAAGAAGACGCTGGAACACGCCGGCTACCAGGTGCGGGTTCAACCCTTCCCCTTCACCGCCTTCTTCCCGAAGGGACCGGGCACCCTGCAGGCACTGGTGCCGCAGCCGGCCGACTACGTCTGGGAGGAGGACTTCAACTACCTGTCGCAGACCGACCCCGGTGATGTCAGCGCGCCGGTCGTGGCGGTGGACCTGTCCCTCGGGGCCGGCAATACCTCCACCAGCGGCTGCGAGGCGGAAGATTTCGCTGGCTTTCCCAGCGGCGCCATCGCTCTGGTCCAACGCGGCAGCTGCAACTTCGAGCTGAAGGCGGAGAATGCCGCGGCTGCAGGTGCGGCGGGCGTGATCATCTTCAACCAGGGCAACACCGAGGACCGCAAGGGCCTTGAGAACGTCACCCTGGGAGACACCTACGAGGGTGGCATCCCGGTGCTGTTCGCCACCTATGACAACGGCGTGGCCTGGTCCCAGACTCCTGGCCTGCAATTGCGCATGGTCGCGGATGTGATTCGCGAGAAGACACAAACCTTCAACCTGGTGGCGGAGACCCGGCGTGGCGATCCGAAGAACGTGGTGATGGCCGGCGCGCACCTGGACTCGGTGTTCGAGGGGCCAGGTATCAACGACAACGGCTCGGGCAGCGCGGCCTTGCTGGAAATGGCCGTACTGCTGCGCAAGGCGCACCCGCAGAACAAGGTGCGTTTCGCCTGGTGGGGCGCCGAGGAGTCGGGGCTGGTGGGCTCGACGTTCTACGTCAACAGCCTGAGCGATGAGGAGCGGAAGAAGATCAAGGCCTACCTGAACTTCGACATGATCGGTTCGCCGAACTTCGGCAACTTCATCTATGACGGCGACGGTTCCTCCTTTGGCCTGCCGGGTCCGGCAGGTTCTGCTGCCATCGAGCGCTTGTTCGAGGCCTACTTCAAGCTTCGCAGCGAGCCCTTCGAAGGTACCCAGATCGATTTCCGCTCCGACTATGCACAGTTCTTCGAGGTGGGCATCCCCTTCGGTGGCCTGTTCACGGGCGCCGAAGATATCAAGAGCGAGGAGCAGGCACAGAAGTATGGCGGCGCTGCCGGCCAGCCCTTCGATCCGTGCTACCACCAGGGTTGCGACACCACCGCCAACATCGACCTGAACGCCCTGGAGATCAACGGCGACGCCATGGCGTTCGCCACCAGTTGGCTGTCACTGTCGACGAAGATCATCGACGACGAGATCGCCGCGGCCGCCGAACAGGCGAAAGGTGCCACCACCCTGCGTCAGCAGTCGGTGCGCCAGGCCGAGCGCTGGGGTAATCACTACGTGAAATGACGGGAAGGGCATCTGGCCTGCGGGAAGTTCGTGCTTTCGCAGGCCTTCTGTCTTTTCCGAATTGACCGTGGGAAGTCTCTGCGATTTACTGTATATAAATACAGTATTCGTAGGATTTCCCCCAATGGCCTTGATGATTGTTCCTGGCCCTTTCGGCAGCCCCGCCCCGGGGCTGCCGTTTTTCTCTTCTGCCAGTGAGTGGAGCTGATGGGCGCTGTCGTTGCCCTCGATGCCCTGCTCAATGAGCGGCGGGTCTGGAAAGGCCAGCCCGGCGCGTTGCTGTCCGGCAGCTGCCAGCCCACCGGCCTGGCCGCCCTGGATCGGGTCCTGCCCGGCGGTGGCTGGCCCGAAGCCGCACTCAGCGAAATCCTCACTCCAGCCACGGGCCTGGGTGAGTTGCGCCTGCTCTGGCCCACCTTGGCGCGGCTGACCGCCAGTGCCGAGCGCGTGGTGCTGGTGGCGCCACCGCATATTCCTTATCCACAGGCCTGGCAGGCGGCAGGCGTGGACCTGCGCTGGCTGGCACTGGTGGAGGCGAGCGGGCGCGATGCCCTCTGGGCGGCCGAGCAATGCCTGCGTTCCGGCAGTTGCGGTGCGGTGCTCTGCTGGCCGCAGCAGGTCGATGATCGCGCCCTGCGCCGTTTGCAGGTGGCCGCGGAAACCGGCCAGACGCTGGCCTTCGCCTATCGCCCCCTGGAGGCCGCCCTGAACCCCTCGCCGGCGGCCTTGCGCATCGCCGTCGACGGATGGCCGGCGCAATTGCGGGTGCTCAAGTGCCGGGGCGGCCTTCCATCGGCGACCCCCATCGCCCTGGCTCGATGACGCGGCCATGCGCTGGGCTTGCATATTGCTGCCGCAGTTGGCGCTGGATGGCGTGCTGCGCGGCCATCCCGACCCCGAAGCGCCCCTGGCGCTGGTGACCGGCACGCCACAGCGCCGCATGCTGCGTGCACTCAATCCGGCGGCCAGGGCACTGGGGTTGCGCCCTGGCCAGTCGCTCACCGCTGCGCATGTCCTGACCCGTGATTTCGCTCTGGTCGAGTACGACCCGACTGAGGTCGAGCGCTGGCAGCAGTTGCTCGCTGCCTGGGCCTATCGCTTCAGTTCCCAGGTCAGCCTGCGCTACCCGCGTTGCCTGCTGCTGGAGGTGGAATCCAGCTTCGCCCTGTTCGGTCCCTGGCCACGGTTCGAGGCACGGCTACGGCGGGAACTGGAGGCTCTAGGTTTTCGTCATCGCATCGTCGCTGCGCCCAATCCGGCGGCGGCGCGGATGCTTGCCAATGCCTACGATGGCCTGGCGGTAACGAGCCAGAATGATCTGCGCGAGGCGCTTGGGCGCATGCCGGTGGATCGCGCGGGGCTGACGCGGGAAACCGCCACCGCCTTCGCCCGCATGGGCCTGCGCAATCTGGAACAGGTGCTGGCGCTACCACGGGATACCGTGGCCCGACGCTTTCCTGTCGATGTGTTGCAGCACGTCGACACCCTGCTCGGCGAGCGTCCGCTGGCGTTGGAGTATTACCGGCCGCCGGATGAGTTCGACCTGCGCATCGAACTGAACTTCGAAGTGGAGTCCCATCAGGCACTGCTCTTCCCCCTGCGCCGCCTCACTGCCGACCTGGCTGCTTTCCTCGCCGGGCGCGACAGCGGCGTGCAGCGCTTCACGCTCTATCTGGAACACCGTGATCTCGCCGATACCCCGGTGCCGGTGGGGCTGCTCAGTGCCGAACGTGAGGCGGCCATGCTCTTCGAGCTGGCGCGTGGGCGCCTGGAGCAGTTGCAGGTGCCTGCACCGGTGCGCGCCTTCCGCCTGCAGGCACAGGACTTGCCGGCTTTCGTGCCGGAACGGCGTGAGCTGTTCGACGAGCGCCCGCAGCAATCCCTGCCCTGGGAGCAACTGCGCGAACGCCTGCGCGCACGCCTGGGGGACGAAGCGGTGCATAGCCTGGCGGCCCGTGCCGATCACCGTCCCGAATGCGCCTGGCAACTGGGCGCCGAAGCACTGCAGGCACCGCTCCTGCCCGGTCCACCGCGCCCCGGCTGGCTGCTGCGCGAGCCCGTGGCCTTGCGGGAGTCGTCCGTGCGCATTCTCGCCGGCCCCGAGCGGATCGAGTCCGGCTGGTGGGATGGTGGCGATATACGCCGCGACTACTACCTGGTGGAAACCCGCAACGGCCAGCGCGGCTGGGCCTTCCGCCTGGTGAACGGGGAGGGACCGCTGCTGCTGCAGGGTTGGTTCGCATGAGCGCCTACGCCGAGCTGCATTGCCTGTCCAACTTCAGTTTCCAGCGCGGGGCTTCCAGTGCCAGCGAGCTGTTCCAGCGCGCCAAGGATCATGGCTATGAGGCGTTGGCGATCACCGACGAGTGCACCCTGGCCGGCATCGTGCGTGCCTGGCAGGCATCCAGGGAAACCGGAGTGCCCCTGGTGATCGGCAGCGAAGTGCGCGTCGAAGGCGGGCCCAGGCTGGTGCTGCTGGTGGAAGACCTGACGGGCTACCAGCACCTCTGCCGTCTCATCACCCAGGCCCGGCGACGGGCGAAGAAGGGTGAGTACCAACTGCTGCGTGGTGACTTGGCTACACCCATGGACGGCCTGCTGGCCCTCTGGATACCCGAGCGGGAAAACGACGATTCCGAAGGCCTCTGGCTGCGCCAGTGCTTCCCCGGACGCCTGTGGCTGGCAGTGGAGCTGCACCAGGGCGCGGACGACGCCAGCCGCCTGACGGGCCTGTTGGCCCTGGCCGAGCGCCTTGGCATCCCACCCGTGGCAACCGGCGATGTGCATATGCATGCCCGAGGCCGCAGGGCCTTGCAGGATTGCATGACCGCCGTGCGCCATCACTGTACGGTGGCGGATGCCGGCTACCGGCTCTTTCCCAATGGCGAACGGCACCTGCGCCGCCGCGAGGTGCTGGCCAGCCTGTACCCGGCCCACCTGCTGGCCGAATCGGTACGCATCGCCCACCGCTGTGCTTTCAACCTCGGACAACTGAACTATCAGTATCCCCGCGAGCTGGTGCCGGAAGGTCACAGCCCGGGCAGTTGGCTGCGCAACGAAACGGAGAGAGGTTTACTCAAGCGCTGGCCGGACGGTGTGCCGCCGAAGGCGCGGGCGCTGGTGGAGAAGGAGCTCGCGCTGATCGGCGAGCTGGGTTACGAGAGCTACTTCCTCACGGTGTACGACATCGTCGAGTTCGCCCGCAGTCGGCACATTCTCTGCCAGGGGCGAGGCTCGGCGGCCAACTCGGTGGTGTGCTTCGCCCTGGGGATAACCGAGCTGGACCCCTGTGGTTTCACCGAACTCCTGTTCGAGCGCTTCATGTCCCGGGAACGCAACGAGCCGCCGGATATCGACGTCGACTTCGAGCACGAGCGCCGCGAAGAGGTCATCCAGTACCTGTTCCGCCGCTATGGCCGGGGCAGGGCGGCGCTCACCGCCGTGGTCAACACCTACCACGGTGCCGGTGCCGTGCGTGATGTAGCCAAGGCCCTCGGCCTGCCGCCGGACCAGGTCAATGCGCTGGCCGACTGCTGTGGCAGCTGGAGCGATAAGGCGCCCTCGGCGGAGCGTCTGCGCGAGGTGGGTTTCGACCCTGAGAGCCCGGTGTTGCGTCGGGTGCTGGCGCTGACCAGTGACCTGATCGGCTTTCCTCGCCACTTGTCGCAGCATCCCGGCGGCTTCGTGATTTCCGAAGCGCCGCTGGACTGCCTGGTCCCGGTGGAGAACGCCAGCATGGCCGAACGCACCGTGATCCAGTGGGACAAGGACGACCTCGACCTGGTCGGGCTGCTCAAGGTTGATGTGCTGGCGCTGGGCATGCTCAGTGCCCTGCGCCGTTGCTTCGGCCTGATCGAACACTACCGCGGCACCCGCTGGACCCTGGCCACCTTGCCCAAGGAAGACACCGCCACCTACGAGATGATCGGTCGCGCCGACACCATCGGCGTATTCCAGATCGAGTCGCGGGCACAGATGTCCATGCTGCCGCGCCTGAAGCCGAGGACCTTCTACGACCTGGTGATCCAGGTCGCCATCGTCCGGCCGGGCCCCATCCAGGGCAACATGGTCCATCCCTACTTGCGCAGGCGTAATGGGTTGGAGGAGGTGAAGTACCCCTCCAGGGAACTGGTTCCTGTATTCCAGCGCACCCTGGGCGTGCCGTTGTTCCAGGAACAGGTGATGCAACTGGCCATGGTCGCCGCCGACTACAGCCCAGGCGAGGCCGACGAACTGCGTCGCAACATGGCGGCCTGGAAGCGTCACGGCGGCCTGGAGCACCACCGCCAGCGCCTGACGTCGCGAATGCGTGCCAAGGGCTATGAACAGGAGTTCATCGACCAGATATTCGAGCAGATCAAAGGCTTCGGCAGCTATGGCTTCCCCGAATCCCACGCCGCCAGCTTCGCTCTGCTCACCTACGCCAGTTGCTGGCTGAAATGCCATGAGCCGGCTGCCTATGCCTGCGCCCTGATCAACAGCTGGCCCATGGGCTTCTACAGCCCCGATCAGGTGCTGCAGGATGCCCGTCGGCATGGCCTCGAAGTGCGTCCGGTGGATGTGCGGCATTCCCAATGGGACTGCTCCCTGGAACCCCTGGAGCAGGGGAGCGATCTGGCCATCCGCCTTGGGTTGCGCATGGTGCGAGGATTTCGTGAGGACGACGCACGACGTATCGAGGAGGCACGGCAGGCGAGTCCGTTCAGTAGCGTTGGCGACCTCATCCAGCGCGCCCGTCTGGATGCCCGCGCCCGCGAACTGCTGGCCGACTCCGGTGCCCTGCGTAGCCTGGCCGGGCACCGTCACCGGGCGCGCTGGGCGGTGGCCGGGGTGGAGGTGCAGGCGCCGCTCTTCGCCGACCTTCCGGAGCAGGAGGAAACACAGGTGCCCTTGCCGCTGCCCAGCGTGGGTGAGGACATGCTGACCGACTACGCCACGCTGGGCACCACCCTTGGGCCGCATCCGATGGCCATGCTACGCGGCGAACTGCGTAAGCGACGTTGCCGCAGCTCGCGGGAACTGCTGACACTGGAGCACGGACGGAACGCCAGCGTTGCCGGCCTGGTGGTCGGCCGCCAGCGCCCGCAGACAGCCAGCGGGGTGATCTTCGTGACCCTGGAAGACGAGTTCGGCATGGTCAATGTGGTGGTCTGGCACGACCTGGCCGAGCGCCAGCGCCGCGTGCTGGTCGGTTCACAGCTGCTGCAAGTGGATGGCCGTCTGGAGTCGGTGGAGGGGGTGCGTCATCTCATCGCCCGGCGCCTTGGCGACCTGACGCCACTGCTCAGCGGTCTCGATGTGAGAAGCCGGGATTTCCACTAGATCGGTGCAGATCGCGCCTATCTGTCGAGTGGATATCGCTTTTCATGTCCGCCAATGCACCAGGAAAACCTTCGATGGAGCGGCGAAGATCACCGTGCGATACACGACATTTGTGGGAGCGAATTCATTCGCGAATGAATTCGCTCCCACAAGGTTGCCGTCAGGTGATTGCGGACTTGTTGTCAGTGCGGAGTAACCGGTGCGTGCTTCGCCTTGTGCCGCCGGAACGAACGGGCGGAGTGGGGCGGCGAAGGCCGGCCGTGATGGTGGTGATGGTGGGAGATTCTGAGCATGGCCCAGAGCAACGCGACCGCTGCCAGCAGCCAACCCATGATCATCAGGGCTATGAAGATTTCGGGACCCATTGCAAACCGCCTCTGGCGCCAAAGTGGAAAGCGCACGCCCTGAGTCTAGCCGCGCCATTGTGACGACCACTTGAAGCCGGCTGCCTTTGGTCGGCTGGCACGATGGAATCTGACGAGACGCCTATCCGCACTCCTGATCCATGTTGCGCTTGGCCTTCTCGGTCGGTGCATTGCGGTACTGCTCGGTCCAGAACTGGCACTTGGCGTCGTTCAGTCGGCGTTGATCCTCCAGCCGTTCCAGGCGTTCGTTGTCCGCACGCTGGGTGGCGTTGTAGTTCTCTTCGTACTTCTGCAGACGCTCTTCGCCCGGGCCTGGCGGTACTGGCGCAGGTGCTGGTTGTGGTGGAGCAGGGGGCGGGGTGAAGACCTGGGCTGTCGGCGCCTCGTTATCGGCCATGTAGAGCCGGTAGCCGAGGTAGGTGGTCAGGCCGATGGCGATGAAACCGAGCCATACGCCCAAGGCGACACTGAGGGTCAGGACCAGGGGATTGAAGCTGATGCGCAGGATGCGACGTGGGCGATCCATGGAGCCTCCGAAGCGTTGGGCGGCAGGATTCAGTTTACCTCCAGCACCTCGAAGGTCTGCTGGCTATTGCCGATTGTGAGTGTCACCTCGGCGCCTTCGACCTTGCCAAGCAAGGCCTGGCCCAGCGGGGAACGAGGGCTGATCACGGTGATTTCCTCACCCGCGTCCACCACCTTCAGGCCAGCGGCCTCAGGACCGAGGAACAGCCGTTGCTCGCTACCGTCCTCCGCCGCCAGCAGCACAAGGGCGCTGAGCTGGATGCCGCGTGCCGGGTCGAAAGGGCGCAGGCTGAGGTTTTCGAACAGACCCAGCGCATGTTTGATCTCGGCGGCACGACGCGCCTGGCCGGTGGCCAGGTACGAGGCTTCCAGGCCAAGGGTGTCGTACTTGTTCTCGGCGATGTTTTCCTCGTGGGTCGCCGCCTCGTAGGCGGCCTGCGCCGCTCGCTGCAGCAGTTGCAGGTCGACGGCGAGCTTGTCGAGGATCAGGCGATGGATGCGGGTCTTGTCCATGGGCAGACGCGTTCGATGGGGAGGCCGAGCATTCTAAGAGCCTTCATGGGGTTGCGGGAAAGGGATCCGTACAAGACGTGGGCAAACTTGTGCACAGAGTTGGCGCAGAAGTACGTCCGTACCAGCTTCAGGAGGGGCTCCACAGACCCTTTTACTTGCCATTCGTCGCAGTCTGGAACGCCCGTGCAACACAGGTTCCAGGCGCTTTTCGGAGGTAAATGCCCTTTAACAGGGCGCGTTAGGTCTTGACAGCTTCAAGTTGTGCACAGTTGGGAAGCAGGCTCGCAAAACGCGCACGAAAAGCTCCGTAAGCGCTTGATTCTCAGTGACCTGTACGTAACTGCATGAAAAATAAGGAATTTTATAATTGGTGAAAAAATCGTCAGTTTGAGCGCAGGCCACGATCCATGAGCACTTGGTGACGTTTCGAGCATCTTCTTCACAGAGTTATCCACAGGTTCTGTGGATTGTCCCGAGCACTTGCTCTAGAACGCGACCTGCGGCAATTGCAAGACTTTACCTGTCAAAAAAAAGGAGTAGAGTTGCGCGCCTTTCCGGCTACCTGCCCCGTTTCATGAAGTATCGCGTCCCCGCCCAGTCCGTTGCCAACCCGCAAACCCTGCCGACCCGAGTCGCTCTCTGGCTGCTGGACAACCCGCGCCTGGGCCAGGCACCAAGCGTGAAGCGCATCGCCGGCAACCTGCTCAAGCAACCGGCGCGAGAAGGCGTGGTCGCGGCACAAAGCCGCCTGGGGCAAATGCTCTGCCGCGATTGCGGCAACCAGCGTGACCGCCGCATCGGCCTGGACATGCTGCGCCAGGCCGCCCGCGCCGGCGACCGTCGTGCGCAACTCGAACTGGGTCGCCTGTGCAGCCAGCCGCGCATCAACGAGCCGGAACAGGCCCGGCACTGGCTGGAACAGGCCGCCGCCCAGGGTTCCCACGAAGCCGAACGTCTGCTCAACGGACTCTCGCTGCAATCCTGATCGCGCCGCGCGCCGCTGGGTATACTCCCGGCATTCCAGCGCGGAGCCGCTCATGCCCCTAGATATCCCCAACCTGTTGATCGGCCTGCTGGCCGCCGCCGTACCCCTGCTGGGCCTGGCCTGGCAACAGCAGCGCAAACTCACCACCCTGCAAACCGAACAGACCCTGCTCGAAGAGCGCCTGGCCAATGCCCAGCTGGCCCAGGATGGCCTGGCCGTGCAACTGGACGACAGCCGCGACGAGAACCGCGAACTCAGCCAGCTCAATGCCGCCCAGCAGGCCGAGCTGGCCGCCCTGCGACGTGAGGCCGAATTGCTCGGCGTGGAACGCCAGAGTGCCCGCGAAGCCTTGCTGGCCTGGAACCAGGAACGCGAGCGCAAGGATGCCGAACTGCGTCGCCTGGACGCCGACCGTGCTGGCCTGGAAGCCGAACTGCGCGAGCAGCGCGAGGCGCACGAACAGCGCCTTGGCGACTTGCAGGCAGCCCGTGATGATCTGCGTGCGCAATTCGCGGAACTGGCCGGGAAGATCTTCGACGAGCGCGAGCAGCGTTTCGCCGAAACCAGCCAGCAGCGCCTCGGCCAGTTGCTCGACCCGCTCAAGGAGCGCATCCAGGCCTTCGAGAAGCGGGTAGAGGAAAGCTATCAACAGGAAGCGCGCGAGCGTTTCTCCCTCGGCAAGGAACTGGAGCGCCTGCAACAGCTCAACCAGCGCCTGGGCGACGAAGCCACCAACCTCACTCGTGCCCTGAAGGGCCAGAAGACCCAGGGCAACTGGGGCGAGCTTGTGCTGGAACGGGTACTGGAACACGCCGGTCTGGAAAAGGGGCGGGAATACCAGACCCAGGTCAGCCTGAAGAGCGCCGAGGGCGAACGCTTCCAGCCCGACGTGCTGATCCAGCTTCCCGGGGACAAGCAGGTGGTGGTGGACGCCAAGGTCAGCCTCACTGCCTATCAGACGCTGATCGCCGCCGATGATGAGGCCACCCGCAGCCAGGCCCTGAAGCAGCATGTACTGTCCCTGCGCAGTCACCTGAAAGGTCTGTCGGTGAAGGACTACCAGCGTCTGGAAGGGCTACACAGCCTGGATTTCGTATTGCTCTTCGTGCCCATCGAGGCTGCCTTCGCCGCGGCTCTCCAGGCCGATCCGGGCCTGTTCCAGGAAGCCTTCGAGCAGCACATCGTGATCGTCAGCCCAACCACTCTGTTGGCTACCCTGCGGGTGATCGACAGCCTGTGGCGCCAGGAACGGCAGAGCCAGAACGCCCGCGAGATCGCCGAACGCGCCGGTGCGCTCTATGACAAGTTCGTCGCCTTCGTCCAGGACCTGGACGAGATGGGCAGCCGCCTGCAACAACTCGACAAGGCCTACGCCAACGCGCGCAACAAGCTGGTGGAAGGTCGCGGCAACCTGATCAGCCGTGTGGAAAACCTCAAGCTCCTGGGCGCTCGTGCGAGCAAGAGTATTCCCAATGACCTGCTCGAGCGGGCAGCCGGTTTGCCGCTGCTGGATGAGCAGATAGAGGGTTGAGGTCCCGCAGGTTGAGCCCGATCGCTGGGCATCGCACGCTCGGCACCAACCTACGGCAGCCCTGCGGGCCGCATCGCGAATGAATTCGCTCCTACAGGATGATCACCCGGCCAGAGGCATGCGCGTGCAGCCCCCTCTCCCTCTAGGAGAGGGTTGGGGTGAGGGCGATTACTCACAGCCGCTGTGCCACTCGCATCGCGAATGAATTGGTCCCTATAGTTCAGCCCGCCTCCGCCGCCGCACGTTGTGCGGCCGGTGAACTGGCCAGGTAATCCAGCGCCACTTGCAGGTCACCTTCGGTACGGGGGTGGAAGTCCGGCCTGAAGTACCGCAATACCGCCACGCCAATGCTACCCATCGGCGGAAGCATGTCGCGCTTGCCCAGGGCATGCCACAAGCGCAGGAAGCCACGGTGGTTGCGAGTGGACGGGTCCTGGCGCATCAACGTGCGCATGGAGCGGCTGAACAGGAAGATCAGCGCGCCGCTGGCCACCAGCATGTAGAACCAGCGCATCAGCAGGCTGCCCTTGAGATGCACGTGCAGGTCGTGAGCCACGCAGCGGTGTTCCACTTCCTCGGCACCATGCCAGCGCAACAGGTCGAGCATGACCGGGTCGGCATCGTCCAGGCTCCGAGTGGTGATGATCCAGTTGCCCAGCACACAGGTGAAATGCTCCACAGCGGCGATCAGTCCGACCCTCTGGCGCAACCACCAGGGTTGCAGCCAGCGGGTGATGGCGCTTTCGCCCAATGGGTAGTCGCACAGCACTTTCTCGAACAGCCAGTAGATGCCTCGGGTGAACGGCGAGGGATCGATGCCATGGCGTTCCAGATAAGGCGCCAGCGCACTGTCATGGGCGCGGGCGTGCTGCGCTTCCTGGCGCACGAACCCGCGCACATCCTCGCGCAGGTGCTCATCGGTGATCAGTGGCAAGGCCTTGTTGTACACCCGGCAAAACCAGAACTCTCCCGCCGGCAGAATCAGGTGCAGGGTATTCATGATGTGCGAGGCCTCCGGCTCGCCCGGCACCCAGTGCAGCGGCGTGTCGGCGAAGTCGAAGCGCACCTTGCGCTGTTCGAGGCGGTGATGCTGTTGGTTCACGGGAGGTTCCTCAGACGGGCAGACCCAGCCGCACGACGCGGCTGGCGTCATCACTTTCCAGGTGGCTGACGAATTCACGGAGCCAACCCGCCAGGCGCGCGGGATCGGCCATCAGTTGCCAGTGCCCGGCGGCCACTTCGCGGCGCCACAGGCGTGGAGCCCAATGCTGCAGGTCCTGGAAAAGCTGCGGACGTACGAAACGGTCGCGTGTAGGGACGATCAGCTGTACCGGCACATCGGTGCGACGCAGGCGCGGACGGAACAGGCTGGTGATGAAGTTGGCGCGGTAGAGCTTGACCCCGTGCTGGCCATCGGATGCCTGAGTCGGGTTGGGACGCGCTTCGCGTACCCCTTCCATCCGCTGCAGCAGGGCCGGCCAGGCGCGTGCAAGTCCGGCGCGCCAGAGCAGCTCCGGCACCAGCGGAGTGTGGAAGAAACCGATGTACCAGGAACTGACCAACTGCCCGAGCACGCGGCCGAGCGCACTCACGCGCTTCTCTTTCAGGCGGGCGCGCATCCAGTGGCCCACATGGTCGAGGCAGGGGCCGGAGATCGTCGTGTAGGAGGCCAGCAGCGGCTGGATTCGGGGTTCGGTGACCGCTTCCCATGACTGGATCGAGCCCCAGTCATGTGCCACCAGATGCACCGGGCGATCCGGGCTGGCGGCCCTGACTACCGCTTCCAGGTCATTGGCCAGCCTGGCCAGGCGGTAATCGTGGGTCTTGCGAGGGATGTCCGAGGCGCCGGCGCCGCGCACGTCATAGGCGATGATCTGGTGGTCTGCAGCCAGCTCGCGGATCAGCGGCAGCCAAACGGCGTGATTGTCCGGGTAGCCATGTACCAGTAGCAGGGTCGGGCCGTTAGCGTTGCCCCAGCGGTAAGCGGCCAGTTCGACGCCATCTCCCATTACGGCAAAGCGTTGTGGCTCCAGCAGGGGGGCGTTCATGCGCTCACCTGCCTGTGCTGCTGGAAGGGCTCGGCGCGGTCTTGGGTAATGGGGGTTGGCATGTGGATCTCCGTGTCGTGACTGTTACATCACTCGATGTCACAGTCATTCTTGAACAGGAAATCCGGCCCTGGCCATATCTTCGCCGTACTCGCCGAAACGGCTGTTACCGCGTTACCTGACGCTGTAAAGCCCCGGCTCAGAGCGGTTCCGAATGGTTCCAGGCGCTACACGGTGCAGCGTGGCATGACAAGTCCAGCCAATGGTTGGGCCATTCCGGGCGCTGTTGTTGGTGGCAGAGAGGCGGCGATATGATCCGGCCCATGAAAAATATCCCCTCTTTTCTCGCCAGGCTCCTCACCCAGTCCGCCGAGGCCAATGGCGCGCCAGACGCCGAGTACACGGTGGATGAGCTGGCCGCCGAGGCCGGCACCACTGTGCGCAATCTGCGCGCCTATCAGGATCGCGGCCTGCTGCCGCCGCCGGAGCGCCGCGGTCGGGTGGGCATCTACAACGGCGAGCATCTGGCGCGGTTGAGGCTGATTGGCCAGTTGCTGGAGCGCGGCTACAGCATCGCCAGCATCCGCGAACTGCTGGACGCCTGGGAGCAGGGCCGGGATCTCGCCCACGTGCTGGGGCTGGAGCAGGCCATCGTCGGCGCCTGGAACCTGGTGGAGCCAACGCGACTGGGATTCGACGAAGTGCAGGCGCTGTTCGGTGCCGACCTCACCGACGACAACATGGACCGCGCCCGCGAATTGGGCCTGATCGAGTTCGCCGGTGACCACTTGCGGGTGCTCAACCCACGAGTATTCGGCGCTGGCGTGCAGCTCTACCGCTCTGGTATTCCGCTGGATGTACTGTTGGATCAGTTCGCCGCCATCCGCCGCCAGGTTGAGCCGGTATCGGCCGGCATCGTGCGGATGATCGTCGAGCATCTGGTCAACCCGCTGCTTTCCACCAGCCTGCCCCATGTCAGCGAACTGGACGACCTCAATCGGCAGCTGCTGGCATTGCGTCCGCTGGTGGAACAGGTGGTGGACAGCGAGCTGGCGAGAGGGCTGCAACTCTCGGCCAATCAGGAGTTGGGCGAGCGGGTCGGCGAGCTGTTGAAGGGGTTCCTGAAGCGGTGAATCCCTAGAACATCAGCAAGGCCACCGTACCCGCCAACAGGCCTCCACCGATAAAGGGAAAGGTGCGCAGCGCCAATGCCTTGCCGCCGATCACCGCAATCAATCCGGCCTTTACCAGGCTGTTGCTCAGCACGGCCAGGAAAATGCCGCGCACGGCGACCTCCGCCCCCAGCTCCCGGTTGGCGCCTCGCGCCAGGGATAGAGTGATGGCATCCACGTCAGTCAGGCCCGAGAGCAGCGAGACCAGGTAGACGCCTACATCGCCCAGGTAGCGGCGTGCCGCTTCCACCAGGAACAGGATCAGCGCCAGCAGCGCGGCGAAGCGCAGGGCAGGGCCCAGCTCGAAGGGGTTTTTCAAAGGTGGTTCGGCATTGGGGGATTCGGCATTGGCCGCCATTCTCCAGAAGAAGAAGGCGCCGGCCGCATAGACCAGCGCGGCCAGCCCCAGCGGCCAGGCCAGATGGATCAACAAGGCGGAGTTCACCACGCCGACTTCCAGCAGGACGCGGGGAAACATCAACGCTGACGTGGCCAGCAGCCCCGCGGCCAGCAACGGACGTAGGGCGCGATGCTCCTGCAGATGGGAGAGGGTAATGGTCATGGCGGTGGATGACACGGTGCCACCCAGCAGGGCGGTCAGCAGCAAACCACGCTGCGTCCCCACCAGGCGGATGGCGAAGTAGGCAGCAAAGCCCAGAGCTGCGATCAGCACCACCATCCACCAGGTGGCATAGGGGTTGAACACTTCCCAGGGACCGTAGCCCTTGTTCGGCAGGATCGGCAGCATCACCACCGAGATGAACAGCAGCTTCAGAGCTGCCGAGAGTTCCGCCTCCTGCAGACGAAAGAGCGCTTTGTGCAACTCATCCTTGAGGCTCAGCAGTAGCGCAACGACCACCGCCCCGGACGCGGATAGCGTGTGATAGCCAGCCACTGCCAGGCTGCCGAGAAGAAAGGTGATGAGCAGGGTCAATTCGCTGGAGAGTCCCAGGTCGCCCACATAGAAGAGTTCGCCGAAGTACGAGGCGATCACCAGCACCGCGAAGCAGACGAAGATCGCTACCCAGACTGCGGTGCCGAACTGTTCGCCGAGGAAGGCGGCGAACCCGCCGAGCAGACCCGTGAGACCGAAGGAGCGGATGCCCGCGACCAGCCGTAGCGCCTCCTTGTTGCGCTCACGCCAGCCGCGTTCCGCGCCTATCAACAGGCCGACGGCGAGGGCACTGGCGAAATCGAGCAGGACTTCCGTGGCGTCAGGCATGGCGCTTCCTTTCGGTGGGAATGGAAGCAGTCTAGACGGCGGAAAATCCTTGAGGAGCATCCATACCCCACGGGAACGCCGCGAGGGTCATCTCTGCCAGCCGGCGCGACCAGGTCCTGGGCATGGTGAACGGCGCGCTGGAGGAAGGCGCCCGTCTGTTGGCCGGTGGGCGGGTTCCGCAGGGCAGCGGATTCGAACAGGGTTTCTGGCTTGAGCCCACCCTGCTGGGCAACGTGCGGGCGTCCATGCGCATCGCTCGCGAGGAAATCTTCGGTCCGGTGATCACTGTGGAGCGCTTCGAGGGCGAAGCCGAGGCGCTGCACCTCGCCAATTACGCGCCCTTCGGTCTCACCGCCGGGGTCTGGACCCGCGACCTCGCCAAGGCCCATCGCGCGGCCCGTCGGCTACGGGCCGGCACGGTGTGGATCAACGATTACAACGCTGCCTTTCCCCAGGCGCCCTGGGGTGGCTACAAGTCCAGCGGGATCGGTCGCGAGCTGTCGCGGGCCGGGCTGGAGGAGTTCAGCGAGCTCAAGCATTTCTACCTGAACACCAGCCCGGCGGCGTTGAACTGGTTCGGCGTCTAAGGCCTCAGCCGGCCAGCGCTGCGCGTCGCCCGCGCTCCAGGCGAACGCTGGCCAGAAGCAACAGGCCGATCACGAAATAGCTGCCGGTAATCAACATGGCCAGCCGGTGGTCGCCGCCGGATAGCCAGTTGGCCAGGCCGTAGGTCATCGGGCCGAGGATGGCGGCAAGTTTCACCGCCTGGCCCCAGAGCCCATAGAACTCCGCCAGCCGCGTGGGTGGAGCGAGCACTCCGATGATGGCGCGCCCCGCCGACTGGCTGGCGCCCATGCACAGGCCGGCGATGTTGGCGGCGGCCCAGAACATTGCCGGGCCGCTGGCCAGCCAGATCATGCCGACCATGGCCAGCCAGCCCAGCAAGGTCAGCGCCAAGGTGGGGCGATGGCCGATGCGATCCTGCAGCCAGCCGAACAGCACCGCGCCGATCGAGGCCGTGATGTTGACGACGAAGATCAGCAGCAGGGTGTCCTGCGTGGTGAACCCCATCACCTGGTTGGCGTAGATGGCGGCCAGGCTGATCACTGCGGCGATACCCGCCTGGTAACAGACCGTGCAGGCCAGGAAACGCACCAGGTCACGGTAGCGTCCTGCCTCGCGCATCGTTCGGGCAAAGCGTGTCCATGCCCCGCCTGCCGAGGTTGGCTGCGGCCTGCTGCGTTCCTTCAGGTAAAGGAAAGTCGGCGTACTGGCGAGGGCAAAGAGCAGGGCGGTGATGATCACGCACACTGGCACGAACTGCGCCGCCGTCTGGCCTTGTCCCTGGGCCCAGCTGACGTAGCCGAGGCAGGCACCCAGGCTGACCAGTCCGCCGATGTAGCCAAGGCCCCAGCCCCAGCCGGAAACCCGGCCCAGCGCATCGTCACGGGCGAGCTCCGGGAGGAAGGCGGCGATCAGGTTTTCCCCGGTACCGAAGCAGAAGTTCGACAGGACCACGAACAACACCGCCAGGGCCAGGGCACCGGGTCCGGCGAGCGCCAACGCTGAGGTGAACACCACGCAGCCGAGGGTGCTGAACAGGAGCAGGCGCTTCTTGCGCGCAGTGGCGTCGGCGTACGCGCCGATCAGCGGTGCGGTGAGAATGACCAGGGCGTAGGAGATGGCGAGGGTGGTCGTCCAGGCCAGGGTGCCCCAGGGTTCACCTTGCGCCACCACCGCGACGAAGTAGGCGTTGAAAACGGCGGTGATGATCACCGTTGTGTAGCCGGAATTGGCGAAGTCGAACATCGCCCAGGCCCAGATTTCACGGCGTGACACGCCGTTGGCGAGGCTGGATCGCATGGCGCTTTTCCCCCTGTCGAGCGTCCCGGAGAGCCTAGCCCCGAGCGCGCCATCCCGCGACCGGGATGGATTGCCTGTGCGTTCGCGACCGATAGCCATCGTCTATCCGGTTGATCGACTAACGTGAGTTGTCAGGTTGGTTTTTTCCAATATGATGGCCATCATTCAAAACAACTCACGGCAGGAGATCGCCATGCGCTACACCACATTCGGCCGCCGCACCGGCCTTCGCGTTTCCGAACTGGCACTGGGCACCGGCAACTTCGGTACAGGTTGGGGGCATGGCGCGGAGCGGGACGAAGCGAAGAAGATCTTCGACGGCTATGTGGAGGCGGGCGGCAACTTCTTCGACACCGCCAATGGCTACCAGGCGGGGCAGGCCGAAGTGCTGCTGGGCGAGTTCATCGCCTCCCAGCGCGATGATTTCGTCGTCGCTACCAAGTACACCCTGGGCACTACTCCGGGGGACGGCATCGCCCGTACTGGCAACAACCGCAAGAACATGGTCCGCGCTGTTGAGGAAAGCCTGAAGCGCCTGAAGACCGACCATATCGACCTGCTCTGGGCACATATCACCGACGGCATGACGCCGATGGACGAAATCCTGCGCGGCTTCGATGATCTGGTCAGCGCCGGCAAGATCCACTACGCAGGCCTTTCCAACTTCCCCGCCTGGCGCATCGCCCGTGCCGACCTGCTGGCTGAAATTCGTGGCTGGGCGCCCCTGGCCGGCATCCAGCTGGAGTACAGCCTGGCCGAACGCACCGCCGACCGTGAGCTGCTGCCAATGGCAGAGGCGCTGGGCCTGGCTGTTACCCAGTGGTCGCCCCTGGGCGGTGGTTTCCTGACTGGCAAGTACCGTTCCGGCTCCGATGACTCCCGTGCCGCCAAACTGGGCATGCTGGTGCATGCCGAGAAGAGCGCCCGCGAAACCGCCATCCTCGATGCACTGTTCGCCGTGGCCACCGAGCAGGGCGCCAGCCCGACCGAGGTCGCCGTCGCCTGGCTGCTGCACAAGGCGCGCCGCGCCAGCACCGCGATGATCCCGATCCTCGGCTCGCGTACCCGTGCCCAGTTCGATGCGACCCTCGGTGCCCTCAAGGTTGAACTCAGCGAAGAGCAGTTCGCGCGCCTCAGCGCCGCCAGCACTGTCGAGCTGGGCGTTCCCCACCAGCAGGCAAGCGAGATGCTGCCTGCGCTGTCCGGCGGTCGCGATCTTCGCTTGCCCGCCCTCCCGGTCGTTTGATCCATGCAGGAACCAATCATGAAAGCCGTACGTTTCCATCAGACCGGCGGGCCGGAGCAACTGGTGTATGAGGATGTTCCCACCCCGCAACCGGGTCCGGGCGAAGTGCTGCTGCGGGTCGAGGCGGTCGGGGTGAACTACGCCGATGTAATGCGTCGACGTGGTGACAACTACCCGCAGCCAAGCCCGCTGCCGTTTACCCTCGGCTACGAGATAGTCGGTGTGGTCGAGGCCCATGGCGAAGGCGTCAGCAGTCCCGAAGTGGGCGCTCTGGTGTTCGCCGCCTCCGGGGGCGGCGGTTATGCGCAGTACGCGGCGGTACCGGCTGCAGGGCTGGTGCCGGTGCCACCCGGCCTGTCGCCGGAGCAGATGACTGCAATGTTCGTCCAGGGCATCACCGCCTTGCGCAGTCTGAAGGATGCCGCTCGACTGCAGCCCGGCGAAACAATCCTGGTCGAAGGTGCGGCCGGTGGCGTTGGTTCGCTGATCGTGCAGCTGGCAAAGATCATGGGCGCCGGCAAGGTGATCGCCGCCGCCAGTATGCCGGAGAAGCGCCAACTGGCGCTGGACCTGGGGGCCGATGCCGCGGTCGACTACACCGCGCCGAACTGGGAAGAAGAGGTACGCGCGCTCACCGGTGGGCGGGGCGTGGATATCGTGATGGAGATGGTGGGAGGAGATGTCCTGGCTTCAGCGCTGAAGAGCCTCGCGCCGTTCGGCCGCATGGTGGTATTCGGCGGTGCCGGTAGCCATCTCAGTCAGTTGGATACCGGTGACCTGGTCTTCTCCAACCGCAGCATCCAGGGCTTCACAATCACCCAGTACTTCGAGCGTCCGGACATCCTTGCCGAGACGGTGGGCGAACTGATCGGTCTGGTACTTGGCAATCGCCTGCAACTGCAGATCGGCCAGGTGCTGCCGCTGTCGCAGGCTGCCGAAGCGCATCGCCTGCTGGAGTCACGCAAGACCTCCGGCAAGGTCGTGCTCAAGCCCTGGGTGGAGTGATCTTCGGAAGCGGAACCTGCGGGAGCGATTTCAATCGCGAATTCGGAGCGGGCTGCTGCCCGCTCTCGCGAATGATTTCACTCCCACAGTAATTGCCGGCCTTCAGCCCGCCAGTTCTTCCATGCGGCTCTGCACCACCCGGTAGCAGGGCACATAGGCCGCGCCGCCGGGGAGTTTCATCCGGTGCTGGCGGACGAAGGCGTTGAGCAACTCGTCCAGCGGTCGCATCACCGCGGCGTCGCCGTGGATCTCATAGGGGCCGTACTGCTCGATCAGGCGAATGCCCTTGTCTTTCACGTTGCCGGCGACGATGCCGGAGAATGCCCGACGCAAGTTGGCGGCCAGCTCGTGGGGCGGCAGGTCGCGGCGCAGCTCGAGGCTGGCCATATTCTCGTGGGTGGGTTCGAACGGGTGCTGGAAGCGTTCGTCAATCTTCAGCAACCAGTTGTAGTGGAAGGCATCGTTGCGCTCGCGGCGGAACTGCTTGACCGCCTTCAGGCCTTGGGCCATCTCGATGGAGACCGCAGTCGGGTCGTCGATGATGATCTTGTAGCGGCTCTGCGCCGCTTCGCCCAGGGTGGCCCCGACGAAGGCGTTTAGCTGCTCCAGGTAGGCGGCGGCGCTCCTCGGCCCGGTGAGCACGAGCGGGAAAGGCAGATCCCGGTTGTCCGGGTGCATCAGGATGCCCAGCAGGTAAAGGAATTCTTCCGCCGTACCGGCGCCGCCCGGGAAGATGATGATGCCGTGGCCGACGCGAACGAAGGCTTCCAGACGCTTCTCGATGTCCGGCAGGATCACCAGTTCGTTGACGATGGGGTTGGGCGCTTCGGCGGCGATGATGCCGGGCTCGGTCAGTCCCAGGTAGCGACCGCCGTGGGTGCGCTGCTTGGCGTGTCCGATGGTGGCGCCCTTCATCGGACCCTTCATCACGCCCGGGCCGCAGCCGGTGCAGACGTCAAGGTGGCGCAGGCCCAGCTCGTGGCCGACTTTCTTGGTGTACTTGTACTCCTCGGTGCTGATGGAGTGGCCGCCCCAGCACACGACGATCTTCGGCTCCACGCCGGCGCGCAGGGTGCGTGCGTTGCGCAGCAGATGGAAAACGTAGTCGGTAATGCCTTCGGAGCTGTCCAGGTCGAAGCGGCGGCTCTTCAGTTCGTTCTCGGTATGGACGATGTCGCGCAGGGCGCTGAACAGCATCTCGCGGGTGTTGGTGATCATCTCGCCATCGACGAAGGCGTCGGCCGGGGCGTTGATCAGCTCCAGGCGTACGCCGCGGTCCTGCTGGTGGATGCGTACTTCGAAGTCCTTGTAGGCGTCGAGGATGGTCTTGGCGTTGTCGCTATGCGCACCGGTATTGAGGATGGCCAGGGCGCATTGGCGGAAGAGCTGGTACATGCGGCCGGAACCGGCTTCGCTGAGCTGATGCACTTCCAGTTGGGAGAGGGTGTCAAGGGCGCCCTTGGGGCTGACCTGAGCATTGATGACTTGTCTTCTGGGCATTCGGAATTTCCTTGCAACGATGCCGGAAGGCCGGTCGGCCGACGCGGCGGAATGCGGGGCGCCGTGATCCATGGCGCAGGTTGAGGCGGTGTTTCTTATCTGGGCACTACGACGTTACGGATTTATTGCGGGACAGATTCGGCAGTCATGATTCAGCGTAATAGCGAGATTACTGTCTGTCTGACAAGGACTTTCTTGGAGATGTTCCGGTTTGGCCGGCGGTGGACGGCTGGAGCGCCGTCCACCGCGTGCCTCATTTGCGGGCTTCCAGGATCAGGTTAAAGGGCGTTTCCGTGGCCCGACGGAACTGGGTGAAGCCGGCTTCTTCGAACACCTTGCGCAGGCGTGCCTCGCCGGCCTGGGCACCAAGGCCGAGGCCCACTTCCTGGGACAGCGAATTGGGCGTGCAGATGAAGGTGGAGGCCGAGTAGAACAGCCGGCCCACCGGGGTCGCGTTGTCGTCGAGCTGGTCGTTCGCATAGGGCTCGACCAGCAGCACGGTGCCGTCGGGCTTCAATGTCTGCCAGGCGTGCCTGGCCGCGCCCACCGGGTCGCCCATGTCGTGCAGGCAGTCGAAATAGCAGATCAGGTCGAAGCCATCGCCCGGATAGTCCTTGGCGCTGGCCTGGACGAAGGTGGCACGGTCGGCAACGCCCCCGTCCCTGGCACGCTGGGTAGCGGTTTCGATGGACGGGCCGTGGTAGTCGTAGCCGACGAAGCGCGAGGCTGGAAATGCCTGCGCCAGGATCACGGTGGAGGCACCGTGGCCGCAGCCGACGTCGGCCACCTTGGCACCGGCCTTGAGTTTGTCGACGACGCCGTCCAGCGCCGGCAGCCATTCGGCCACCAGATGCGCACGGTAGCCAGGCCGGAAGAAACGCTCGGTGCCGCTGAACATGCAGGGATGGTGATCGCCCCAGGGCAGTCCGCCATCGCCGCGCATGGCTTTTACCACCTTGTCCTTGTCGTGGAAGAGGGCTGCGATGACCGAAGCGCCGCCGGCCACGTACACCGGCGAGTCCTCCACCGCCAGGGCCAGTGCCTGTTCCTCGGGAAGGCGGAAGCGCCCGCTGTCATGTTCCATGTAGCCGGACGCGGCATGGGCGCTCAGCCATTCGCGCAGCAGGCGGGCGTTACAGCCGGTTCTGGCGGCAAGTTCTTCCGGGCTGACCGGCTGGCTGTCGGCCATGGCGCGATAGAGGCCGAGTTCGTCGCCGAGGATGATGTTGGCGAGCATCGCCGCGCCACCCATGTCGGCTACCAGCTTACCCATGAAGTCGTTGAGTCTGGATTCGTCCATCACCTGTCCTCCTCTGGCAAGTGGGCAACCATCTGGCCGGAGCGACAGCGATATGCGGCGACGGGAGCCGTGATAGCAATGGAAGGAGCCGCGGCAGCCGGGTCATTATTGACTGGAGAGGCCCCTTCCGTGTCCCGCAATCGCAGGACAATTTGAGTCTAGTGGCCAGCCGATGGTCCATTGCCGACTGAGGGGGTGCAGCCGATAAGCGGCGTGCCCGCTCAGACGTAGATGCTGACCCCGCCCTTGGCCTGCAACCAGTCGCGGTAGGTGGTCAGGGATGTGGTCTGCTTGTCGCCGTCGTAACCGATGAAGCCGATGCCGCTGTCTTTTTCGTCGAAGCCGGCATCGATCAGTTTCTGCACCTTGTCTTTGAGTTTCAGCGCATCGTCGCGGTCCAGTTCCGACACGTCGGGAAGCTGGATCCTGTTGGCGTCGGCGTTCGGCTGCGTCGTGTCCGCAGGACGGGTACTGCCGGTCTGGCTGCCGCTGATGGCGCTGCCGCCGCCACTCATGGCGCGGAACAGGCCGCCGCGGCTCTGGGCAATCAGGGTGTTGGCATAGCGACGAAGCTCAGCGATATGGTCCTGGGGCGTCGTCGACTTTTCCTCGGTCTTGCCGGTGCTGGTGCCGGTGGTAGCGGTGTTGGCCGTATTGCTGGCATTGCTCCTGGAGGCGAGACCCAGATAGTTGGCCAGGGCCGAGTTATTGGAAATGGTGGTCATGGCAGTTCCTCTGCGCGATCTGACCGCCTGTTCAGCATTATTCGGGCCAGTTCGCGGGAAGGCCCGTCGTTTCTGGGCTTTAGAGTACTGGTGTACCAATCCTGCGGCAGGGGCTTGCCGCCGGCAGGCAATGGCCTGCCGGACCTGGCGGCGACCATCGGTCCGGCGTCCTTGAGCCACTGACGGGCGCCGACCATAGTGGGTGCCATGACCTCGACTCGCCAATCCACATCGGCCGCGCTGGAGGGATTCCACCCCGCCGTCGCCGCCTGGTTCCGCGCCAGCTTCCCCGCTCCTACGGCGGCCCAGGCCCTCGCCTGGCCAGCCATCCAGGCAGGGGCAAGCACCCTGGTGGCGGCGCCTACCGGCTCGGGCAAGACCCTCACCGCGTTCCTCTCGGCCATTGACGAACTGGTTCACGAAGGACTGGAACAGGGCGGCCTGCCGGATCGCTGCACGGTGGTCTACGTCTCGCCGTTGAAGGCGTTGTCCAACGACATCCGCATCAACCTGGAGGAACCCCTGGCCGGTATCCGTGCCGAACTGGCATGTCAGGGCCTGGCAGATGTGGATATCCGCACCGCCGTGCGCACCGGCGATACGCCCCAGGCCGAGCGCGACGCCATGCGCAAGCGCCCGCCGCATATCCTGGTCACCACACCGGAGTCGCTCTACATCCTCCTGGGCTCGGAATCTGGCCGCGCCATGCTGACCGGGTGTCGCAGCCTGATCATCGACGAAATCCACGCCATCGCCGGAAGCAAGCGCGGCAGCCATCTGATGCTCAGCGCCGAGCGCCTGGAGTCGCTGTGCGGGCGCAGCTTGCAGCGCATCGGCCTGTCGGCCACGCAGAAACCCATCGAGCGGGTGGCGGCCTTTCTCATGGGCCTTGGACGCGACGCCTGCACCCTGGTGGATGTGGGCTACAGCCGCGAGCGCGACCTCGCCATCGAAGTACCTCCCGTACCGCTGGAAGCGGTGCTGAGCAATGAAGTCTGGGAGAAGGTCTACGACCGGCTGGCCGAACTGGTGGCCGAGCACCGCACCACCCTGGTGTTCGTCAACACCCGACGGCTGGCCGAGCGCGCCAGCCGCCACCTCTCCGAGCGCCTCGGTAATGCCGCGGTCGCCGCCCACCACGGGAGCCTGGCGCGGGAGCTCAGGCTGGACGCCGAACAGCGCCTCAAGCGCGGCGATCTCAAGGTGCTGGTGGCAACGGCGTCGCTGGAACTGGGCATCGATATCGGCGATGTGGAACTGGTCTGCCAGCTCGGCTCGCCACGCAGCATCGCCGCCTTCCTGCAGCGCGTCGGCCGCTCCGGCCACAGCGTCGGCGGCACGCCCAAGGGGCGGTTGTTCCCGCAGTCACGGGACGACCTGATCGAGTGTGCGGCGCTGCTGGATTGCGTTCGCCGTGATGAACTGGATGCCCTGGTGATTCCCCATGCTCCGCTGGATGTGCTGGCGCAGCAGATGGTGGCTGAAGTGGCGAGTCAGGAATGGGGCGAGGACGAACTGTATCGGCTGATGACCCGCGCCATGCCCTACGCAGGCCTGGCGCGGAGGCAGTTCGACGCTTTGGTGAAGATGCTTTCCGAGGGCTACAACGGCCGACAGGGCGTGCGGGGCGCCTATCTGCACCGCGATGCGGTGAATCGCCGTCTGCGGGGTCGCCGTTCAGCACGCCTGACCGCCATCACCTCCGGGGGCGCCATTCCCGAAACCGCCGACTACGCCGTGGTGCTGGAGCCCCAGGGCGTGCCGGTCGGCAGCGTGCATGAAGATTTCGCCGTGGAAAGCCTGGCGGGTGATGTCTTCCAGCTGGGCAACCAGGCCTACCGCATCCTCCGGGTAGAGCCCGGCCGGGTAAGGGTGGAGGACGCCCAGGGCCAGCCGCCGAACATCCCCTTCTGGCTGGGAGAGGCGCCGGGACGCACGGATGAGCTGTCGGCAGGGGTGGCGCGGCTGCGGGGGATGGTGGAGGACTTGTTGGTGGCGTCCGAGCCGGATCAGGACACCCTCACCCCCGACCCCTCTTCCCAAGGGAGAGGGGAGAAAAGCGCGGTCGAGCACGCGGTGGTGGCCTTGTGCGAGAGCATCGATCTCAGCGAGGCGGCGGCGCGGCAGATTGTCGAGTACCTGGCGCGGGCACGGGCTGCGCTGGGGGCCTTGCCGACTCAGCAGCGGCTGGTGATGGAGCGCTTCTTCGACGAATCCGGTGGCATGCAACTGATCATCCATTCACCCTTTGGCAGCCGGCTCAACCGTGCCTGGGGGTTGGCGTTGCGCAAGCGCTTCTGCCGCAGTTTCAACTTCGAACTACAGGCGGCGGCCACGGAGGATGCGCTGATCCTTTCGCTCGCCACCAGCCACAGCTTTCCGCTGGAAGAAGTCTGGCGCTATCTGCATTCCAACAGCGCCGAACACATCCTGGTCCAGGCCATTCTCGATGCGCCGTTGTTCGGCGTGCGCTGGCGCTGGAACGCTTCTGCGGCCCTGGCCCTGCCGCGCTACTCAGGCGGCCGCAAGGTGGCACCACAGATCCAGCGCATGCGCAGTGAAGACCTGCTGGCCAGCGTTTTTCCCGATCAGGTGGCCTGCCAGGAAAACCTCGTGGGCGAGCGCGAGATTCCCGACCATCCGCTGGTGGCCCAGACCCTCGATGACTGCCTGCACGAGGCAATGGATGCCGATGGCTGGCTGGCCCTGCTGCGACGCATGGAGCGAGGCGAGGTCCAACTGGTTTCCCGCGACCTGCCGGCACCTTCATCCCTGGCGGCAGAAATCCTTGGGGCGCGGCCCTACGCCTTCCTCGATGACGCGCCGCTGGAAGAGCGTCGAACCCAGGCCGTGCAGCAACGACGCTGGAGCGATCCGGAGTCCGCCGACGATCTGGGCGCACTGGACATGGAGGCCATTGCGGCCGTGGCCGAAGAAGCCTGGCCGCAGGTGCGCGATGCCGATGAGATGCATGAAGCGCTGCTCGCCCTGGCCTGTATCACCCAGGCTGAGGTGCAAGCCAACGACGGTTGGGCTGGCTGGCTGGCACAACTGGCCAAGGCCCGCCGGGCTGCCTGCCTGCAACTGGATGGCAAGGCTTCCCTGTGGTTGGCGGCCGAGCGTGTGGAACAGTTCCGCGCCCTCTATCCCGAGGCCGTACTCAAGCCAGCCATTGTCGCGCCAGAGGGATTCACATCGGTGTGGGAAACCGAGGCGGCGCTGGTGGAAGTCGTGCGCGCGCGCATGGGTGGTTTCGGCCCGTTGTCGCTAGGTCGGCTGACCAGGGACCTGCTCCAGGCGCCGGCAGCGCTCAGCATTGCCCTGGCAAGCCTGGAGCGCGAAGGGCAGTTGCTGCGCGGTCGTTTCACGCCAGGCACGGTGGAAGAGGAGTGGTGCGAGCGCCATCTGCTGGCGCGCATTCATCGCTACACGGTCAAGCGCCTGCGCCGCGAGATCGAGCCGGTGGAGCGGGCCGATTTCATGCGTTTCCTGTTCGACTGGCAGCGTGTTGCCCCGGCCTCCCAAGTGCGTGGTGCCGAAGCCCTGGCGACTGTGCTTGGACAACTGGAAGGATTCGAGGCAGCGGCCGCGGCCTGGGAAAGCGAGATTCTTCCCAGCCGCGTGGCTGACTACGGGATCAACTGGCTCGACGACCTCTGTCGCGCCGGCCGGGTGGTCTGGTGCCGCCTGGGTGGGCGCGGCAAAGCTGCAGGGCCAGTGCGTGGCACGCCCATCCTGTTGCTGCCGCGCAAGAACCTGGCGCTCTGGCGCGCGTGCCTGCAGGACACGCCGACGCCCGAACCGTCCCCGCGTGCAGAGCGGGTGCGCCAGGTGCTGGCTGGCCAGGGTGCGCTGTTCTTCGATGAACTGATGGATGAGGCCCATCTGCTGCGCAGTGAGCTGGAGGACTGCCTTGGTGAACTGGTGGCCCTGGGCCTGGCCAATGCCGACAGCTTCGCCGGTCTGCGCTCACTGTTGCTGCCGGCGGCACGGCGCAGCCGGCATGACCGCCGGGCACGCCTGGCCTTGGCCAATATGCAGGACGCCGGACGCTGGGCGTTGCTGCGCGGCAAGGCCGAGGAAGGTAATGGCAAGGTTCCTGTCGACGCCTTGGAGCATGTGGCCCGCACGCTGCTGCGCCGCTATGGCGTGGTGGGCTGGCGCCTGCTGGAGCGCGAGGCTGCCTGGATGCCGCCCTGGCGAGATCTGCTGCGGGTCTATCACCGACTGGAGGCACGCGGCGAGATTCGCGGCGGGCGATTCGTGGCGGGAGTCTCCGGCGAACAGTTCGCCCTGCCTGAGGCGGTGGGGCTGCTCCGCGAAGTACGCAAGCGTCCACTGGACGGACAGCTGATCAGCCTTGCCGCCTGCGATCCGCTGAACCTGCTGGGGACCTTGCTCAACGGCACCAAGGTGCCGGCGGTGTCGGGCAATCGCCTGTTGCTGCGCGATGGCGTGCCCGTCGCGACGCTGGTGGCGGGCAAAGTGGCGCTACTGCAAGAGGTGGACGTGGCGACCGCCAATGAGTGGCGCGCGGCGCTGATTCGCCAGCCGGCGGCAACCCCCATTGGGCAACAGTCGAGACGGGCGCGAATGCCGGGGTAAGGGGGGGACACACGGCGACAAGCCCGTGGCACAAATAGCCCCCTCTGCGTCTGTGAGAGGGTCGGGGGGAGGGCAGCATCAGCCTGCTGGGACATGATCATGGTCTAACCGCTTGTAATAGCTCAGAAATTGACCCAACCCAAGGGGCCCCCGCCAGATCTGGCGCCTGGCCATCTCCCGACAGCTTATCCACAGTTTCATCCACCGTTTTTGTGGGTATGCGTCGATCAGTCTTCGCTGGACTTATCCACCGTCAGCAAGGGCGCGAGCAGGGTGCACATGCTGCGCCAATGGGAACCTTCCCAGTACAGACGGTCGCAGGCATTGCAACTTAGAAAGCGCGAATAGAGGGCGCCAACCCTTGGCGGCAGGCGAGGGCGGGCCATTTCCGGGGCGATTTCCTAGAGCGGATGGTTGCAGTGCAGGCAGAGGCTGAAGGGATTGGCGCTGCGGGCCAGGTCCAGCCGCTCGAACAGCTCGCGCAATTGCAACGAGGGTTTCAGCGCATGTACGTAGCAGCCGTGGGTGATGATGCGGCGCTTGAGCAGCTCGCGGTCGCGGGTGAGCACGATGCGCCCTTCATGGGCGGATATCTCGGCGATCTGGCCGTCCTCGAAGCCGTTGTCGTAGAGGGTATCGAAGCCGCACATGCGAAGCAGGCTGGCGAGCCCGCCCAGATGGGCATCGGCGACGAAGCGCAGCACCCGCAATGGGCGCGAGCGGACCTTGAGCAGGGGGCTGATGTCCAGCGCCTCGAACTTGGGATAGACCGCCACCCGGTCGCCATCGAGTATCACTCGTTCGAATCCGACCGACTCGCCATTGAGCAGGACCAGTTCCACCTCGGTGTGCGGCACGCCCAGCGCCTCGATCATGTGCTTGACCGTGGCCGCCCGCGCGCAGGCACAGGTGAAGGCCTGCCGGCGCCGCTCGGCGGGCAGGAAGTCATTGAGCTCTTCGTAGAATCGAAACGTTGCCCTGACCATGCAGGAGAGTATGGCAGCCCGTGGCGCGCCCTCCGTGGGAGGGCGCGCGACCGGTCATTTCGGCTGGGCGACTACGCGCAGGTACGGCTTCAGTGTCTTGTAGCCGTCCGGGTACTTCTTCTTCGCGTCTTCGTCGGAGACCGAGGTGGGGATGATCACGTCTTCACCGGGGCGCCAGTTCACCGGCGTCGCCACCGTGTGCTTGGCGTTGAGTTGCAGCGAATCCAGCAGGCGCAGCACTTCGTCGAAGTTCCGGCCGGCGCTCATCGGGTAGATCAGCATCGCCTTGACCTTCTTGTCCGGGCCGATGATGAACACCGAACGCACCGTGGCGTTGTCCACCGCTGTGCGCGGGCCAGCGCTGGCATTTGGGTGGATCATGTCGTAGAGCTTGGCCACCACCAGGTTCTCGTCGCCGATCATTGGGTAGTTGACCGCGTGGCCCTGGGTTTCCTCGATATCACCGACCCACTTGCGGTGGTCGCTGACCGGGTCCACGGACAGGCCGATCACCTTGGTATTGCGCTTGTCGAATTCGGGCTTGAGCTTGGCCATGTAGCCCAGCTCGGTGGTGCAGACCGGCGTGAAGTCCTTCGGGTGGGAGAACAGGATGGCCCACTGGTCACCGATCCACTGGTGGAAATTGATAGTGCCTTCTGTGCTGTCCACGGTGAAGTCGGGCGCTTCGTCACCAATGCGGATTGCCATGTAGGTCCTCCTTTCTGTCTGGCTGGAAGGGGCCACCAACGCTTGGCGGCTATCGCGGCAGGCCCACGGGCTTGCCGGGTGTGAAAGTATAGGTCGGCCTCCCGAGCCTGCCCGGCGGGCAGTGGATCAGTGGTCATGCACCCCGGCCCGGGGGTGCTATTCCTACCTTGTGGAGGTCGTCGGAAACTCGCTGTCGACAGGGCCCGTGGCGCATTGCGCCGAATGGGCATGCATGGCGGGAAGAGTGGCGGCCTTCTTCCGGTGCACTGATCTCCGCAATCCTGACCGTCGCCCTGCAATCCAACAGGAGCGAAAGCATGGCTACGTTCATCACGCTGGCGAGCTTCACCGATCAAGGTATTCGCAGCGTCAAGGATTCCCCGGATCGGTTCGTCGCCTTCAAAGGGCTGGCCGAGCAGCTTGGCCTTTCGGTCAAGACCGTCTACTGGACGGTAGGCAGCTATGACCTGGTGCTGATAGTCGAGGGGGACGAGGAAGCGGCGACCACCCTGCTGCTCAAGACGGGTCAGTTGGGCAATGTCAGGACACAGACATTACGCGGTTACTCCGAGCAAGAGTTCCGGCGCCTGCTCAGCGGCCTGTAGCACGTCCTGCCCACGAATGGGGAGCAGCACCGGTGGCCGCTCCCCTTGGGCTCAAAGCGCGGAAGCTGCCTTGAGCAGGTACTGGCTGGTGGGCAGCACGTCGAGCTTGTCGAAGTCGATGAAACGGTTGCAGCTGTCCATCATCGCCGCCAGGTTTTTCTGGAATTTTCCTTCATCGCCCGCTGCATCGAAGAACGCCATGGGGTCGGTCATGGCGGCCGGCGGGAAGGCTTCCTCGACTATTGCGTCCACTGGCGCGGCCCCGTGGGTCAGGGCGCGCACCACCAGGTTCTGCACGTAGAGGAAGTTGTCCTGGGTGTCGATGGCCACGCGCGTGTGGTGATTACGCCAGATATCCAGCCAGGCATCGCGCGTAAGGCGCGGCGGACAGCAGAGGAAAGCGACTTGCGAAAAGCCGTGGGTGCGCTGGCCAGGGTGGGCCGGGAAGCGGGTGTTGCGAATCGCCACTGACTCGCACACCAGGTAGGCCGCGAGTCGGCTGGAGACCGCGTTGAGGACGTCATCGAACGGGCGGCGGACCTCGTTGTTGGCACTGTCGGCCCAGAGCGACAACGTGGCGTCCGGCAACGGCCGGTTGTTCTCCTGCCGCAGGCCGGCTGCAGGGGCGACGTCGGCATCGGCCAGATTCACCTGCAGGCCCCGGGCCCCCAGCGTGAACAGCTGCTCGGCGACCACGCCGCGCAATTTCTGGGAGAAGCTTTCGACGCTGTCCTGCGGGGTACGCCACAAGGTGTAGATGATCTTTTCCACGGCAAGGTCCTTCGCGTTTTTGTGAATGTGTCCAGACCATGCGGCCTGGGCACGGGGCCCTGCATCGTCCGCCCGGACTAGCGGATGAGTGGCCGGTGGCATGGTCGAGGCGGTGCTAGCGTTAGTGGAGGGGACGTGCGGCCTTGGGGGCTGTGCCATTCCCTTGCAAGGCCATTCGCCCACAACCCTTGTACTCGAACCCGGTGCCGGTGGCACCGCCGGAGTGCGTGCGGCCCTGCCATAACCCATAACCCGCACGGAGGTGATAGCCATGGCCCGTACAACCCCCATCAGCCATTACCGCAACATCGGCATAGTGGCCCACGTGGATGCCGGCAAGACCACCACCACCGAACGGGTTCTCTATTACACCGGGGTCAACCACAAGATGGGCGAGGTGCACGATGGCGCCGCGACCATGGACTGGATGGTCCAGGAGCAGGAGCGCGGCATCACCATCACCTCGGCGGCCACCACGGCGTTCTGGAGCGGCTCGCGCAAACAGCTCGACAAGTTCCGCATCAACATCATCGACACCCCCGGCCACGTCGACTTCACCATCGAAGTGGAGCGCTCACTGCGCGTGCTGGATGGTGCGGTGGTGGTGTTCAGCGGCGCCGATGGCGTGGAGCCGCAATCCGAAACGGTCTGGCGCCAGGCCGACAAATACCACGTGCCGCGCATTGCCTACGTGAACAAGATGGACCGCGCCGGCGCCGACTTCCTGCGCGTGGTGGAGCAGATCAAGAAGCGCCTCGGCCACACCCCTGTGCCGATCCAGCTGCCCATCGGCCAGGAAGAGAACTTCAACGGGCAGATCGACCTGATCCGTATGAAGGCCATCTACTGGAACGACGCCGACCAGGGTGCCAGCTTCCGCGAGGAGGAGATTCCCGCCGAGTTGCGGGAGACGGCCGAACACTGGCGCAACGTGATGCTGGAAGCGGCGGCCGAGGCCAATGAGGAACTGATGACCAAGTACCTCGACGGGGGCGAACTTTCCGAAGAGGAAATCAAGACCGGCCTGCGCATCCGCACCCTGTCATGCGACGTGGTCCCGGCGGTGTGCGGTTCGTCCTTCAAGAACAAGGGGGTGCCCCTGGTGCTGGATGCCGTGGTCGAGTTGTTGCCGGCGCCCACCGAGATCCCCTCGATCCGCGGCACCCATCCGGACGACCCGGAGAAGGAAGACGAACGTCATGCCGATGACACCGAGCCCTTCTCGTCCCTCGCCTTCAAGATCGCCACCGACCCCTTCGTCGGCACCCTGACCTTCGTTCGCGTCTATTCCGGCGTGCTGAGTTCGGGGGATGCCGTGCTCAATTCGGTGAAGGGCAAGAAGGAGCGCGTTGGCCGCATGGTGCAGATGCACGCCAACCACCGCGCCGAGATCAAGGAAGTCCGCGCCGGTGACATCGCCGCGTTGATCGGCATGAAGGACGTCACCACCGGCGACACCCTCTGCGACTTGAACAAACCGATCATCCTCGAGCGCATGGACTTCCCCGAGCCGGTGATTTCCATCGCCGTGGAACCCAAGACCAAGGCTGACCAGGAAAAGATGGGCATCGCCCTCGGCAGGCTGGCCCAGGAAGACCCGTCGTTCCGGGTCAAGACAGACGAAGAAACCGGACAGACCATCATCTCCGGCATGGGCGAGTTGCACCTGGACATCATCGTCGACCGCATGAAGCGCGAGTTCAACGTCGAGGCCAATACCGGCAAGCCCCAGGTGGCGTACCGCGAGACGATCCGCAAGACCTGCGAGATCGAAGGCAAGTTCGTTCGCCAGTCCGGCGGTCGCGGCCAGTACGGCCACTGCTGGATTCGCTTCGCGCCAGCGGACGAAGGGCAGGAGGGGCTGGTCTTCATCAACGAGGTGGTAGGTGGCGTCGTTCCCCGCGAGTTCGTCCCGGCCATCCAGAAAGGCATCGAGGAGCAGATGAAGAACGGCGTGCTCGCCGGCTATCCGCTGATCGGCCTGAAGGCCGCTGTGTTCGACGGTTCCTACCACGACGTGGACTCCAGCGAGATGGCGTTCAAGATCGCTGCCTCCATGGCCACCAAGCAGCTCTCTCAGAAAGGCGGCGCAGTGTTGCTGGAACCTGTGATGAAGCTGGAAGTGGTGACGCCGGAGGATTACATGGGTGACATCATGGGCGACCTCAACCGCCGCCGCGGCCTGATCCATGGCATGGACGACGGCGTCTCCGGCAAGATCATCCGCGCCGAAGTGCCCTTGGGCGAGATGTTCGGTTACGCCACCGATGTGCGTTCCATGTCCCAGGGCCGGGCCAGTTTCTCCATGGAGTTCGCCCGCTATGCCGAGGTGCCGGCGAGCATTGCCGAGGCGATCGTGAAGAAATCGGGTTGATGGGGCGGCTGTACCTTGTAGGAGCGAATTCATTCGCGAATGGCCACGACGCGGCCCCTGAGTCCACTGGGCGAGCCTTCGGCCCGCTTTCGCGAATGAATTCGCTCCCACAGGGTTCATTGCCAGACAAAAGAAAAACGGGCCGGAAGGCCCGTTTTTCATTCCTCACTCCGCTGCTCAGGTCAGTCCTTCTGTTTGCGGAAGTAGGGAATCACGTGTTCGCCGATGTTCTTCAGCGTCTCGATCTGCGCCCACTGCGGCACGGTGCCCATCTGGCAGATGAAGAGGATTTCGTCGGCGCCGGCGTCGATCAGGCGCTGCACGTAGCCGATGCAGTCCTTCACGGTGCCGTAGGCATGGTTGGGGTTCATCATCGCCATGGTCGGGTCGGAGAAGTCCACGGTGACTTCCTCGGAGGCGAAGCGCGACTTGATCACCGCCTGGCCGTTGCCGTCGACGAAGGTGTCTTCCTTCCATTTCTCCGGGTCCGGGCGCTCGCCGCCGGCGTACCAGTAGGCCAGGGATTCCATGAAGTAACGCTGGCCACGGATGCCGATGTGGCGAGCCTTCTCGTTGTCGTCCAGGACGATGGCCGGGCACAGGGCGGCGATGTGGCGGTTGGGGCGGAAACCCACCTGGTTCTTCTCGTCGCGGTTGTCCCAGGCTTCGTGGTACACGGCCACTTTCTTGGCGATCTCCTCGGGGCCGCCGAAGCCCAGCACCAGGGCGCCCATGCCACGGCCGCCGGCGTTCTTCAGCGACTCGGTGTTGGTGCAGGCCAGGTACATCGGCGGGTGCGGGTCCTGGTAGGGCTTGGGATGGATCGGGCGTTTCGGGATCTTCACGAAGTCGCCGTTATGTTCGATCTCGTCCTGCACGAACATCTTCGGGATCAGGTACATGGCCTCGTCGATCTGCGGCTGCAGGGTCGCCAGATCGTAGCCAAAGGTGCCGGCCTCCTGCTGGGTACCGCCCTTGCCCACGCCGAAGTGCACACGGCCCTTGGACAGCAGGTCGAGGGTGGCGATGCGCTCGGCCACCTTTACCGGGTGGTTCATGGCCGGCGGCAGGCAGACCACGCCATGGCCGATACCAATGCGCTCGGTCTTGCCGGCGACGAAGGCGAGCATGGTTTCCGGCGCCGACATGTGGGAGTAGTTGGTCAGCGCGGTGTGTTCCACGCACCAGAAAGTGTCGAAACCGAGTTTGTCGGCGAGCACTGCCTGCTCGACGGTTTCGTCGAAGATGCGACGGTCGCCTTCGCGGGTGGAATCGATCGTCTGTGCCTCGTAGATCAGGGAGAATTTCATGCGCTTGGCCCTTCTTGTTCTTCGTTCGGTCAACCCGCAGATGCCGGGTCTTGAGCGCATGGTGTGGGATCGAAAAACGGCCTGAATCCCCCAAAGGGACTAGTCATCTTGGTGCCCCGCAAAGCACGACGCCCGCGCGGGGCGGGCGTCGTGGCGAGGCGGGTTCGCCAGCAAGCTGGCGCCTACGTAGGAGCCGGCTTGCTGGCGGATCGCGATTTCAGAGGAAGAAGTCGGTGCTATCGAGCCCCATCCCCACGCCGCCCAGGTTGAGGGCGTACTTGCCCGGGCAGTTGGCCACGTGGGCGCGCCCGGTATGGATATCGCGGAAGGCGCGGTTGATGCCGTGCTGGCGGAAGATGGTGGACGCGCCGCTGTTGTACATCAGGGCTTCCACCGCCTGGGCGCATTTGTCCGGGACTATCGCCGAGTCGTAGCGCATCTTCACCCGCTCGGCCATGGTCAGCGCCTCGCCCGCCCTGGCGCGCTGCATCATCAGGTCGAAGTTGCGCAACAGCACTGTGCGGCACTCATCCACCGTGACCATGGCATTGGCCAGCGCGGTCTGCGCGCCTGGGTCCTGGATGATCTTGCGCCCGTCGTTCACCCCGACGCGGCCCTTGTTGGCCTCGATGAACAGGTCGATGGCCCCTTGCAGCGCGCCGATGGTGGAAGAGGACACCGCACGCACGAAGATCTGCCCGAAGGGCAGGCAGAACAGCGGGTCGGTGTTCACCGCGTTGCCTGGGCTGTTTTGCAGGAAGCCATCGATGGAACGGTGGGTGCGGTGCTCGGGTACGAACACGTCCTCCACCAGTACGTCATGCGAGCCGGTGGCTTCCAGGCCCATCACGTCCCAGTTGTCGACGATGTTGTAGTCCTGGCGCGGGACTAGGAAGGTGCGGTAGTCCGGTCCGTCGCCTTCCTTTTCCGGCGGCACCATGGCGCCGAGGAAAGCCCACTGGCAGTGCTTGCTGCCCGAAGAGAAGCCCCAGCGGCCGCTAAGGCGGAAGCCGCCGTCGATGCGGGTGACCTTGCCCACCGGCATGTACGAGGAGGAGATCAGTACGCTCGAATCCTGGCCCCAGACATCCTGCGCGGCACGGTCGTCGAACAGCGCCAGCTGCCAGTTGTGGATGGCCACCACCCCCAGAACCCAGGCGGACGACATGCAGCCTTCGGCGAGGGTCATCTGCACCTCGAAGAAATCACGCGGCTCCAGTTCGTAGCCCTCCCAGCGTGCGGGCTGGAGGATGCGGAAGAAGCCCGCTTCCTGGAAGTCACGGATGGTCTCCTCGGGGAGCTGGCCGCTCTTCGCGGCCAGTGGCGCGCGTTCGCGCAGCACCGGCACCAGCTCTCGGGCACGTTGTTTCAGGCGTTGGCGGATCAGGTCGTGGTCGAGCATGTTGTTGTTCTCCTGTTGAAGGCTTTTCCACCTATCGCCGGGCATTCAAACAACGGGCAAGTGGGCGGGCATCCCTCAAACGGACCATATGCACGAGCTCGGAGCTGCCTGATTGCACGGACTGCTCTTCTGTAGGGGCGAATCAATTTGCCCCTACAGGGAGTTCGCCTGGCGGGCCCTCGCTTTGCCTAGTCCCCTCGGACGATGTTGCCCGCCCGGCCCTGGCGAAGAATCGGCTCCACTTGAGAACAACAAGAGGGCAGTGCGATGAGCCAGGCCGATCTGAAAGGCGAGATGCTCCAGGCGATGCGTCGTCTGGCCAAGTCCGTGACCATCATCACCACCAGCAACGGGCAGGAGCGGTTCGCCATGTCCGCCACGGCGGTGGATTCGCTTTCAACCGAGCCGCCGTCGCTGCTCATCTGCGTGAACAAGACCGCCTCCCTGCACAACGTGCTGGATGCCGGTGCGGACTTCTGCGTGAACATCCTCGGCCTGGAGCAGGAGGAGCTGTCCCACCTGTGCAGCGGCCCGGTGAAGGGCGAGGCGCGCTTCCAGCAGGGCGACTGGCGCAGCAGTGTAGGCGGCATTCCCTACCTGGGCGATGCCCAGTCCGCCATCCTCTGCCGGCAGGACGGCAAGTTCAGCTACGGCACCCACACCATCTTCATCGGTCGCATCGTGGAGATTCACAACAGCGCTGAAATCAGTCCGCTGGTCTATCTCAACGGCGCCTACACCACCACGGCATCGTCCCTGGCTGTAGCGAACTGAGGACTGCCCATGACCGCCATGGAGCAGAGTCCTGAAGCGCCGCTGCGGGTGCGTGACGCCACGCAGCTGGCCTGGAATGACAGCGCCGACCTGCTGGTGGTCGGCTTCGGTGGCGCCGGCGTCTGTGCCGCCATCGAGGCGGCCAGCCAGGGCGTTGCAGTCCTGGCCCTGGAGCGCTTCGCCGGCGGTGGCGCCACAGCGCGTAGTGGTGGCGTGGTCTACGCCGGAGGCGGTACACCGCAGCAGGCCGAGGCGGGCGTGGAGGACTCTCCCGAAGCCATGTACGACTACCTGCGCCAGGAAGTGGGCGACGCTGTGTCCGCCGATACGCTGCGGGGGTTTTGTAACGACAGCCGCGTCAACCTGGCCTGGCTGGAGCGCCATGGCGCTGCCTTCCAGGGTAGCGTGCCACCGCTGAAAACCTCCTACCCCAGCGACCAGTATTTCCTCTACTACTCCGGCAACGAGGCGGTGCCGAGCTACGCCGCCAAGGCGCGTCCGGCACCTCGAGGTCACCGCGCCCTGGGCTCGGGGATGTCCGGTATCAATCTGTTCCGTCCGCTGGCGGCCAGCGCGCAGCGCCTGGGTGTGCGCGTGCAACGCCAATGCGAGGTCCGGCGGTTGGTGGTGGACGACTCCGGTGCCGTGCTCGGCGTCGAAGCCTGGGGCCTGCCGCTGGACAGTGGCGCCGCGAAAAAGCATGCACGCCTCAGTCGCTGGACCGATGCCATTCATCCTTATGCTCCAGCGCTTGCCGATCGCCTGCGACGCAAATTGCGTGCGCTGGAGCTGGCTCATGCCGAGCGCCGACTGATCCGCGCCCGGCAAGGTGTGCTACTCAGTGCCGGTGGTTTCGTATTCAACCGCGCGATGCTCACGGTACACGCGCCGCGCTACCTCGACGGCCTGCCGCTGGGGACCAGTGGTTGCGATGGCAGCGGCATCCGTCTCGGCCAGAGTGCCGGCGGGCGCACCGCGCGCATGGAGCGGGCCAGCGCCTGGCGCTTCATCAACCCGCCGCTGGCCTGGGCCCGTGGCCTGATCGTCAATGCCGAAGGCCGCCGCTACTGCAACGAAGAGGTCTACGGTGCCAGGCTCGGGCATGCCATGGTGGAGGAGCAGGGCGGTCGCGCCATCCTCATTCTCAACCGGGCGCTGATCAAAGAAGCCTACGCCCAGGTCGGACCGGGCAAGGTCTGGGCCTTCCAGCGCTTGCCGGCGGTGCTCAACATGCTGTGCAACGCCCGTCGTGGCCGTAGCCTCGCCGAACTGGCGGAGCGCAGCGGGCTGCCGCCGGCGAACCTCGAACGCACCGTCGCCGCGTACAACGCCGCAGCGAGGGGGGATCGCGAAGACGAACTGGGTAAGTCGAGGGCGTTCCTGGCCCCGCTGGACGAAGGACCCTGGTACGCCCTGGACCTCTCTTTCGACAGCAAGCTCTTCCCCTGTCCGGTGATCACCCTCGGCGGCCTCACCGTGTGCGAACGCAGTGGCCAGGTGCTGGGGAATGACGGCTATCCCGTCCCCGGCCTGTTCAGCGCCGGCCGCAATGCGGTGGGTGTCGCATCCAATTTCTATGTGTCCGGCCTGTCCCTGGCCGACTGCGTCCACTCCGGACGACGGGTCGGTGCGCATGTGGCGGGCCTGGTTCGTGCCGCTCTGGCTTCCCAAGGAGAACAACAATGAAACGAGTCGAAGGCAAGGTCTGCATCGTCACTGGCGCCGCCAGCGGGGTAGGGCGCGAAGACGCGCTGCTGCTGGCCAGCGAAGGAGCGAAGGTGGTGCTCACCGACCTCAATGAAGAAGCCGGCCGCCAGGTGGCCGCCGAGATCGGCGCCAATGCGCTGTTCGTTCGCCAGGACATCGCCAGCGAAGCCGACTGGCAGAACGTCATCAAGCTGACCCTGGAGCAGTTCGGCCGCCTCGACGTACTGGTGAACAACGCCGCGATCCTCGCCATGGCCAGTGTCGAGGACACCAGCCTGGAGCTCTGGCAGAAGGTCCAGCGCATCAACAGCGACGGCTACTTCCTCGGCTGCAAGTACGCCATTTCGGCAATGAAGGACAGTGGCGGCGGTTCCATCGTCAACATGTCCTCGGTCGCGGCCCTGGGCGGCATGCCGGCCTTCTGCGCCTACTCCGCTTCCAAGGGTGCAGTGGCAGCGCTGACCCGCTCCGTAGCACTGCACTGCAAGGAGCAGGGCTACCGCATCCGCTGCAACAGCGTGCACCCGGACGGCATCAATACCCCCATGACACAGGCCCTGACCGGTGGCCAGGCGATTCCCCAGGACGTGCTGGACCAGAATCCGAAGAACCGGATGTGCGCACCGCGTGATATCGCCAACCTGGTGCTCTTCCTCGCGTCCGATGAATCGCGCTTCATCAATGGCAGCGAGATGCGCATCGACAACGCGCAGACCGTCAGCGGCCTGCTTTGATCCGGAGATAGCGATGGGCAGCGTGCAGCCACTTGTGATCGAGCCGCAGCAGTCCGGCGCCTTCCAGCTGGAAGTGGCCGAGGTGATCAGCGAGACCCACGACAGCCGTTCGCTGGTGCTGCGGATTCCCGCCGGCCTGGAAACGCGCTTCCACTACAAGGCGGGACAGTATCTGGGCTTTCGCGTGGTGCTCGGTGGCAAACGGCTGACGCGCTGCTATTCCATGTCCAGCTCGCCGGATTGCGACACCTTGCCCAAGGTCACGATCAAGCGAGTCGACGGTGGCCGGGTGTCCAACTGGTTCAACGACCAGGTGCGCCCCGGCGACCTGCTGGAGGTGCTGCCGCCCGCGGGGCATTTCCATCTGCGTCCCGGTACGCATGACCTGGTGCTGTTTGGCGGAGGATCGGGGATCACGCCGGTGTTCTCCATCCTCAAGTCGGCGCTGAAGACCAGCGGTCGCCGCATCAAGCTGGTGTACGCCAATCGCGACGAGGCATCGGTGATATTCCGCGATGAGCTCAAGGCGCTGGCCAAGGCCCATGTGGAGCAGCTGGAAGTGGTTCACGTGCTGGACTCGGTGCAGGGATTCCTGAGCCAGGGCGAGGTACGCCAGCTGGTGCGTGGTCATTCCGGTGCGGAGTTCTACATCTGTGGCCCCGGCCCCTTCATGGATACCGTGGAGAACGCGCTTCTGGGGCTGGGCGAGGCGCGCGAGCGCATCCATGTGGAGCGTTTCGTCTCGCCGCCCGATCCAGATGCGCAGGTAGCAGTGCCGGCTGCAGTTGGCGTCGAAGCGGAGCAGCTGCTGGTGGAGCTCGACGGCCAGCTCAGCGAAGTGCCCGTGCAATCTGGCGAGACCCTGCTGCAGAGCATGCGCAATGCAGGTCTCGATGCGCCTTACTCCTGCGAGGAAGGCTTCTGTGGCGCCTGCATGTGCAAGGTCGAAGAGGGCGATGTTGTGCTCTCGCGCAACGATATTCTCAGTCCTGCGGAACTCGCCGAAGGCTGGACCCTGGCGTGCCAGGGCCGTCCGGGCAGCGCGCGGCTGAAACTGAAGTTTCCGGGGTGACAGCCGGGGGCTACCGCCCTAAGTGGTGGTATTGAGCGTGTATGTCTGTGCCTTTACACCCGGCTTCGGCCGGGTTTTTTATTTGTACGGCACGGGCTGAGTGTAGGAGCGAGCTTGCTCGCGAAAGACCGGATTCAGGAGGTTCCCGAGCAAGCTCGCTCCTGCAGGTGCGGTGCCCCCTCAAGGGAACGAGGCGTAGTCCCAACGGACGATCACTCCTGCCCGTACCAGCGGTAGACTCCGCCGAAAGCCCCATTCCAAGAACAAGCAACGAGGTTTCCCATGGCACGTCTGTCTAGCAAGGTTGCGGTCATCACCGGAGCTGCATCAGGTATCGGTCTGGCCTGTGTTCGTCGTTTCGCCGCCGAAGGCGCACAGGTAGTCGGACTGGATGTGGGCGAGCCCCGCGCGGATGTCGCCGCAAGCCTGGAAGGGCTAAGCCCGGCGCCGGTGTTCATGAGCCTCGATGTGCGCGACGAAGCACGGGTGCAAGCGGTAATGGATGAGGTGGCGAAACGCTTCGGGCGCATCGACGCCCTGGTCAATGCCGCCGGCATCGCCAGCCGTGGCAGCATCACCGAGACCACGACCGAGGAATGGCGCCGCGTCCTGGATATCCACCTGACCGGCTCCATGCTCACCAGCCGCTACGCATTGCCGCAGATGCTTGCCCAGCGCAGTGGCTCGATCATCAATTTCGGCTCGATCTTCGGTCTGCAGGGCTGCGACGGCAACGCTGCGTACAACACCGCCAAGGGCGGTATCACCCAGCTGACGCGCTCCATGGCCATCGACTACGGCCACGCGAACATCCGCGTCAACGGATTGTGCCCGGGGCTGATCGATACACCCATGACCCAGATGGTGAAAGAGCAGAAGGAATTCCATGCCTACTTCGCCTCGCAGCACATGCTCTGCCGTGCCGGCCAGCCGGACGAAGTGGCCAGCGTGGCGCTGTTCCTCGCGTCTGACGACGCCTCCTTCGTCAGCGGCCAGATGATCGCGGTGGACGGCGGCTTCTCCGCCGGACGTCGCTTCGCCCCGCCACAAGCCTGACTTCATTGCCTTGACCACGGCCGGGTTCTCCCGGCCGCTGCCCCGTCTCGCCCCGAGAAAAGCCCATGACCGACCTGGAAAGCGCCCTGACCATCCCTGAACTGCTGGCCGCCGCCGCGAGCCGCTACGGCGAGTCCATGGCCATCGAGGACGATGGCACCCGCCTCAGTTATCACCAGCTCGACCAACTGCGTCGCCAGGCCGCCCGCGCCTTGCTGGCGCTGGAGGTGCAGGCCGGCGAGCGCGTGGCGATCTGGGCGCCGAACATCCACGAATGGATCGTCGCGGCTATTGCCCTGCAGAGCGTGGGCGCGGTGCTGGTACCGCTGAATACGCGGATGAAGGGCAGCGAGGCGGGTTTCATCCTGCGTGAGAGCGGCGCCAGCCTGTTGCTGGTGGTTGGCGAGTTCCTCGGTACCCGCTATCCGGCGCTGCTGGACGACGAGTCTCTCCCGGCGCTGCGTACGCGCATCTGCCTGCGTGGCGAGGCACCGGGTTGCCTGGGCTGGGACGAGTTTCTCGCTTTGGCCGCCGAGGTTTCACCGGCAGAGCTGGCGGTGCGCGAAAACCAGGTGCAGCCGCAGAGCCTGTCGGACCTGCTGTTCACCTCAGGCACCACCGGCAAGCCCAAGGGGGTGATGACCGCCCACGGCCAGAACCTGCGCATCGTGCGTGACTGGAGTGCGATGGTCGGACTGCGTCCGGGTGATCGCTACCTGATCGTCAACCCGTTCTTCCACAGCTTCGGCTACAAGGCCGGCTGGCTGGCGGCGCTGATGCGGGGTTGCTGCATCCTGCCGCAACAGGTGTTCGACGTGCCGGTAATGCTGGAGCGCGTCGCTCGCGAACGGGTGAACGTGTTGCCCGGTCCACCCACGCTCTATCAGTCGATCCTGGCCTTCCCCGAGCGCGAGCGCTTCGATCTTTCCAGCCTGCGGGTGGCGGTGACCGGCGCAGCCTCGGTGCCTGTGGAAATGGTCCGGCGCATGCGCAGCGAACTGGGCTTCGAGACCATCGTCACCGCCTACGGCCTGACCGAGGCCTGTGGCTTTGTCACCATCTGCCGTCCGGGCGATCCCGCCGAACGGGTGGCCACCACCTCAGGCCGCGCGTTCCCGGACGTGGAAGTGCGCTGCGTGGACGCTGCCGGCAATCCGGTCGCGCCGGGCGAGCCCGGTGAGCTGCTGGTGCGCGGCTACAACCTGATGCAGGGCTACTTCAACAACCCCGAGGCGACGGCCGAAGCCATCGATGCCGACGGCTGGCTGCACACGGGTGATGTCGGTGTACTCGACGAGCACGGCTACCTGCGCATCACCGACCGCATCAAGGACATGTTCATCACCGGTGGCTTCAACGTGTACCCGGCGGAAATCGAGCAGGTGATCCTGCGCTATCCGGGGGTGGCCCAGGCGGCGGTGATTGGCATTCCCGACGAGCGTCTGGGGGAAGTGGCCATGGCCTTCCTGTTGCCGGCTACTGGCCAGGCGCTGGATACCGGAGACTTCCTCATCTGGTGCCGCGAGCAGATGGCCAACTACAAGGTCCCGCGCCGCGCCCAGGTGGTGGAAGCGATGCCGTTGAATGCGGCGGGCAAGGTGACCAAGGACGCGCTGCGAAATTTGGCCTCATAGGGACTCCGTGGGGAAGTTGCAGGAAGCGAGCTTGCTCGCGAACCGCCCGAGCGCGATCTTTCGCGAGCAAGAACTCGGTGTCCCCCTCGCTCCTACACAAGACCGTGTCGGGATCCAGGCGCGAGGGGATTACCGCCTCTCTCAAGCCAGCGAAGCCACGCTGTTCAGCAAGGTCTTCACCAGTTGCGCCTGGCGCGTGGCGCCGGTCTTGGCGAACACGCCGCGCAGGTGCGCGCGCACGGTGTTGCGCGATACGCCAAGCCGCTCGGCGCTTTCGTCGAGAGTCAGGCCATCCATCATCAGCATCGCCACTTCGCTTTCCGTGCGTGTCAGTTGGAACAGGCTGCGCAGCAGGCAGCGCGAAGCCTGCGGGGAGTCGCCCGGATTGCGGATGAACACGGCCACGGCCGGCCGTCGGGCGTTGCCCTGGCCTTCGTAGTTCAGGGCAATGGGCCGTAACAGCAGGTTGAGCGGAACCTCACCCGTAGGGCGCGCCAGGGTCAATACCTCGATGCAGTCATCCCGGCCGTGCTGGTGGTGCTGCAGCATGCTCTGGATGGTCCGCTGCAGATTGCGGTTGTCCTGTCCGGCGAAGGCCCGCAGCTTGTCCTGATTGCACTCGAGGCCATCCTGGGCGGCGAACAGGCGCTGGGCGGCCTGGTTGCTGCGCATCACCTTGCCGGTCTGGTCGAGGATGGCGGTGCCCACCAGCAGACGGTCGATAGTGGCGGCATAGAGGCGGCGTTCGGAGTCCAGTTGGTCGACCGTCGAGTGGAGGTCCACGGCCTGTTGCAGGTGTGGCAGCAGCAGACGCACCAGGGCCTTTTCCGCGGTGTCGAAATCCCGTCCAGCATGCCCCCGGCAGGCGAACAGGGCGCAGTACATGCCAGCCGCCGTCTGCATATTGGCCACGAGCACGTAGCGCAGGTCGAGCGGGTGCAGGTAGCCCTGGTAGAAGTCGTGAGCCAGCCAGTGTCCGGTCCCCAGCACCTGATCGGCGCTGACCACCTGGTCCGCGGGCCAGTCCAGGAAGGGGCAGATGGCGTAGTAATGCTCGCTGTAGGAGGGCTCGCCGGGCAGGTGCGGCCCGTGGATCGAGGCGTTGACGATCAACCCCGGCCGCTCATGGGCGGGATTGCGCAGGACCAGGGTCAGGTAGCTGGCGTCTAAGCGTCGGCGCAGCGCGTCCAGCAGGCTGGCCCAAGGCGTGGGTTCCAGCGGTCCGCGGTAGTTCAGCGCCAGTAGCTCGCTGAGTTCTGGGGCACTGATGCCCGCAAGCTCATGGGCATATCGAAGATCGTCCATCCTCGCCTCGCTTGTTGTGGTTGTCGGGCTGGATCGGCTGAGTATTGGCGGCACGGGCTGTGGACAAATCGTCCGTTCGGCCTAGTGGCGGCGAGGATCGATTCGGTTGGCTGGGAAATGTAGGAGCGAGCTTTGCTCGCGAACATCCGAGCACAGGACATTCGCAAGCAAGAACTCGGCGTCCCCCTCGCTCCTACAGGCCAAGGCCCATCAAGCGCGCGAGCTTAGAGCGACAGTAGGTACTCGACGATGCGCTCGGCGGCCGCTTCCGCTGATTCGCTTGCCGTGTCGATGCGGATGTCCGGCGCCAGTGGTGGCTCGTAGGGCGAGTCGATGCCGGTGAAGTTCTTCAGCTCGCCGCGCCGGGCCTTCTGGTAAAGGCCTTTGGGGTCCCGGCTCTCGGCCAGCTCCAGCGATGCGTCGATGAAGATCTCCAGGAACGCTCCTTCGCCTGCAAGACCACGTGCCAGTTCGCGTTCGGCGCGGAAGGGCGAGATGAACGAAACCAGTGTGAACAGTCCCGCGTCCAGCATCAGCCGCGCCACTTCGCCCACCCTGCGGATGTTCTCCACACGGTCGGCTTCGCTGAAGCCAAGGTCGCGATTCAGGCCGTGACGCACGTTGTCGCCGTCCAGCAGGTAGGTGTGCCGACCCAGTGCATGGAGCCTGCGCTCCACCAGGTTGGCAATGGTGGATTTACCTGCCCCGGAAAGGCCCGTGAACCACAGGATACGTGGCGTCTGCCCCTTCAGTGCGGCACGGGCCGGGCCATTCACGTCGACAGCTTGCCAGTGCACGTTCTGTGCGCGGCGCAGGGCGAAGTGCAGCATGCCGGCGCCAACGGTCTGGTTATTCAGCCGGTCGATGATGATGAACCCCCCGGTATCGCGGTTCTCCACATAGGGATCGAAGGCGATCGACTGGTCCAGGCTCAGGTTGCACACCCCGATCTCGTTGAGTTCCAGGGTCCTGGCCGCGAGTTGCTCGAGGTTGTTGACGTTGACCTTGTGCTTGAGGGTGGCGCAGCTCATGCCGAGCGTGCGGCAGCCGATCTTCATCAGGTAGGGACGGCCGGGCAGCATGGCCTCCTCACCCATCCAGACCAGGGTGGCTTCGAACTGGTCAGCCACGGCGGACGGCGCATCGGCGCGGACGATCAGGTCGCCACGGCTGATATCGATCTCGTCTTCCAGGGTCAGGGTCACGGCCTGGCCGCAACTAACTTCCTCTTGTGCGCCGGCCATGCCGAGGATACCGGCAACGCGGCTCTGCTGGCCGGAGGGCAGGACGCGGACGCGCTCGCCAATGCGGATGGCTCCCGCCGCGACGTTGCCGGCGAATCCGCGAAAGTCGAGGTTCGGCCGGTTCACCCATTGCACCGGCAGACGGAAGTCGGCACCGGGGCGGGCTGCTTCAAGGGGGGCGTTCTCCAGGTGCTGGAGTAGGGTCGGCCCTTGGTACCAGGGCATGTTGGTACTGGTCTCCAGGAGGTTATCCCCCTTGAGAGCCGACATCGGGATGCACTGGATATCGGTCAATCCGAGTTGTGCGGCGAAGGCGCGGTAGTCGGCCTCGATGCGGGCGAAGACGTCCTCCGAATAAGCCATCAGGTCCATCTTGTTCACCGCCACCAGGACCTGGCGAATGCCCAGTAGAGACACCAGGTAGCTGTGCCGGCGGGTCTGCTGCAGCAGGCCCTGGCGGGCGTCGATGAGGATCACTGCCAGGTCGGCGGTAGACGCGCCGGTGACCATGTTGCGGGTGTACTGCTCATGGCCGGGGGTGTCTGCGACGATGAACTTGCGTTTGTCGGTGGCGAAGAAGCGATAGGCCACGTCGATGGTGATGCCTTGCTCGCGCTCAGCGGCCAGACCGTCCACCAGCAGGGCGAAGTCCAGCTCGCCGCCTTGGGTGCCGAGCTTTTTCGAGTCCACCTCCAGTTGGCCGAGCTGGTCTTCGAAGAGCACCTTGGTTTCGTACAGCAGCCGGCCGATCAAGGTGCTCTTGCCATCGTCGACGCTGCCGCAGGTGATGAAGCGCAGCAGGTCCTTGTGTTGTTGCTGCTCAAGGTACTGGTCGAGCTCGATTTTGGCGTTCATCAGAAATACCCCTCTTGTTTTTTCTTCTCCATGGAGCCGGCCGAGTCGCTGTCGATCAGGCGACCCTGGCGCTCGGAGGTACGGCTCACCAGCATTTCCTGGATGATCGCCGGCAGGTTGTCGGCCTCGCTGTGGATGGCGCCGGTCAATGGGTAGCAGCCGAGGGTGCGGAAGCGCACCTTGCGCAGCTCGGGGGATTCGCCGGGGAGAAGCGGCAGGCGCTCATCATCGACCATGATCAGGGTGCCGTCGCGGCGTACCACTGGGCGCTCCTGGGCGAAGTAGAGCGGCACGATGGGAATACCTTCGAGGTAGATGTATTGCCAGATATCCAGCTCGGTCCAGTTGGACAACGGGAACACCCGCAGGCTTTCGCCCTTGCGTTTGCGGGTGTTGTACAGGCGCCAGAGTTCGGGACGCTGCTGCTTCGGGTCCCAGCGGTGCTGCTCGGAGCGGATCGAGAACACGCGCTCCTTGGCCCGCGACTTTTCCTCGTCACGCCTGGCACCACCGAAGGCCGCGTCGAATCCATGCAGGTCCAGCGCCTGCTTCAGCCCCTGGGTCTTCCAGACATCGGTGTGCAGTGCCGAGCCGTGGGTGAAGGGGTTGATCCCTCGTTCCTGGCCCTCCGGGTTGATGTGCACCAGCAGCTCAAGGCCCAGGTTCCGTGCGGTCTGGTCGCGGAAGGCGATCATTTCGCGGAACTTCCACGTGGTGTCCACGTGCAGCAGGGGAAAGGGCGGTTTGCCCGGTGCGAAGGCCTTCATCGCCAGGTGCAGCATGACTGCGCTGTCCTTGCCGATGGAGTAGAGCATCACCGGGTTTTCACACTCGGCGACCACTTCGCGAATGATCTGGACGCTTTCGGCTTCCAGGCGTTGCAGGTGAGTCAGCATCGCTTGCCTCCTTGGGTGGCGCCGGCTCCACATGGTGCGAGCCGGCTTTTTTCCACGGTAGGGAATGCGTCGCCGGGGGTTCTTCGTCTGAGCGGACGAAGTTTCAGCGCTCCGTTGCGAACAGCGATTCGGCGCGCGCCTTGACCGCCAGGGCCACCGCATCGAAGCCCTGCTTGACCCAGGGACCGTGCAGCGCCATCACCTGGTCGGCGGTCGGGCCGAGGAACAGGTCGGTGGTGTGGTAGCGGCAGCTCTCCTTTCCGGTGGCCTCGATCACCTGCTCGCGGCGCGCGGCATCGGGATTGCTCGCGCTGGCGTGCATCTCCCAGGCCAGCAGGCGCGGCGGTTCGAAGCTGGCGAGCTGCTCGATCACGCGCAGTAGCTCGCCGGGGCGTGCGGGGTCGGGCAGGTACAGGTTCACTGGCTCGCCGAGCAGCAGGCTGGACTCCACTTTCACGGTGAAGGGGTTCCATTCGGGGTAGCGGTCAAGATCTACCAGGACCGACCAGACCAGTTCGGCGGGGGCGGCGATGTCCACGGTCAGCGATCTCACCAGGTTCTTTTCATCAGGCATCGGGGACTCCTCGGAATACAGGCACCGCACCGTGCGGCGCCGATCTGGCCGATGCTCCGCGCCCGCTGTCTCCAGTTCCTCGTCCGGGTGGACTAGCTGGTGCTGAACTGCAGGAGCGAGCTTGCTCGCGAAACCAACCCGCATTCGCCAGCAAGCGGGCTCCTACGTTATTAGTCCGCCCAGACGAAGAATCCTCGATCCCGCTCTCCCTAAGGTTTGTCCCGTGGCGGGTGTGCCGCCGGACCAGAGGAGAGCGAGATGGCCACAGATGGAATCGAACAGCAGGTAGTGAGCGGACAGGTCTGGAACGACTTCTGCGATCAGCTCAGGCGTGCCGGCGAGCAGGTTCTGCGGGCCGAGGCGCCGGCTGACGCACAGACCCGCGCGGAGGGCTTTCGTTACCTGACCCGCCTGTTGCGCATCGCCCTGGAGATGCATCTTGAGTTCGCCGACCCGGACTTTCCCGGCTTCTTCTCGCCCTCCCACGAGACGGCCAAGATCGGCGCCGACAACCCGGACAACCTCTACCAGTACGCGCGCCTCAATGGTGAGCGTCAGTACCGGGTCAGCGGCAACCGGGGCAGCGTTTCCTACCTCAGCTTCGGTACCCAGAAGGGCGGCTACGAAAGCGACGGCAAGATGATCCAGACGGGCTTCATCGATGCCAGCCAGCTGCAACTCGAGGCCGACGGCAGCTTCGAGATCATCCTCGGCCAGGAACCCGCGCAAGGAGGCAACTGGTTGCGCCTGGAGCCCGAGAGCAATGCACTGATCGTTCGTCAGACTTTCCTCGACCGTGCCAGCGAGCAGCCTGCGCAGCTGCGCATCGAGCGTCTGGACAGCCAGCAGAAGCCTGAACCGCTGGGCGCCGAGCGTTTGCAGCAGAGCCTGGGACGCGTCGCCAGCTTCGTCGAGAACACCGCGCGCCTGTTCGCCGACTGGGCCCAGGGTTACCAGACCCATGCCAACCAGCTGCCGCCGGCGGACCAGAAACTGTGCCAGGCGGTGGGCGGCGACCCGAACATCTTCTACTACCACGGCTACTGGTCATTGGCGGATGACGAGGCCCTGCTGATCGAGGTCGACCGCTTGCCGGACTGCGACTTCTGGAATCTGCAGATCAACAACTACTGGATGGAGTCCCTCGACTACCGCCACCACCGCATCTGCCTGAACAAGCATTCCGCGCAAGCCGACGCACGCGACGGGCTGCGCATGGTGCTGAGCCACCGCGACCCCGGCCTGCCCAACTGGCTGGAAACCGCTGGCCACGCAGAGGGTACCTTCTGCATGCGCTGGGTCGGCGCCAGCCAGCCCGTCCATCCCACCACGCGGGTGGTCAAGCTCGACCACCTCAAGGAGTTGCAATGACCAGCCTCATTCCCGCAGGTGACGATTTCTCCCTGGACAGCCTGCTGGCCGAAGCCAGCAGTCGTGCCGGGGGGCTCGATGACTTCGGCCCGGGTAACTACCGCGAGGCGCTCCAGGTGCTGGAGGATGCCTTGCACAACGAGGCCCGGCTGTCGGCGCAAGGCAAGGCGTTGCTTCGGGAAAAGCTGGTGGCGCAGCTGGTGAATCGACTGGTGATCGAGGATCACTGCAAGCGCTATCCAGAGATCCTCCAGCAACCCATCGACGACCCGCTGGTGATCGTCGGCCTGCCGCGCACTGGCACCACGCTGTTGCAGCGCCTGCTGTCGGTGGACCCCCAGTTCAGCAAGGCGCAGTGGTGGGAGACCCGCTACCCGGCGCCGCTGGGCGGCGAAACCCTGGAGCAGCCGCGAGTGCGAATCGAGCGGGCCCGCGCCGAGGTCGCCGCGATGATCGAGTTCGTGCCGCAGATCCTGGCGATCCATCCGCTGGACGCCGAGCAGCCGGATGAAGAGTTCATGCTCATGGAGCATTCATTCCTCTGCGCAATGGATTCCTACGTCAATGTGCCGGCCTACACAGCCTGGCTCGACCGCCAGGACCAGACTCAGGTCTACGCGTACTTGAAGAAGATGCTGCAGTTCCTGCAATGGCAGCAGGCGCGCCGCGGTATAGCACCGGGGCGCCGCTGGCTGCTGAAGAGCCCACAGCACCTGCACACCCTTGAAATCCTGTTGAAAGTCTTCCCGCGAGCGCAGGTGATCCTCACCCACAGGGACCCGGGCAAGACCGTTCCATCGCTGGCGAGCTTCATCCACACCCTTTGGCAGATATACAGCGACCAGGCTGACCCGGCCGAGGTCGGCGAGCAGTGGAACAGCCGCATGGCCCGAGCTCTGCGCCACAGCATGACGGTGCGCGAAAACCACCCTGCCAGTGCGTTCTTCGACCTGCACTTCGAAGACACGGTGGCCGACCCGCTGGGCGTGGCCGAACGCATCTATCGATTCGCAGGCCTGGAGCTGACGCCTGTGGTGCGCGCTGCGATGGTGGACTGGCTCTCGCGCAATGGTCGCGAACAACGTGCGGCGCACCAGTACGACCCGGCGACTTTCGGCCTCGATGAGGCGCGCCTGCAACGCGACTACGGCGACTACCGCGCCCGCCACCTCGCCTGAACAGGCCGGTGCCGGTTCTTGTGTGTAGGAGCGAGCTTGCTCGCGAAGCAGCCTCCGAATTCGCGAGCAAGCTCGCTCCTACGAAAAAAGCAGATCGATAACAACAAAAGGACACGAACATGCTGCTGAACGACAAGGTTGTAATGATCTCCGGGATCGGCCCGGGAATGGGCATCAAGCTCGCGCTCGAATCGGCGCGTGAAGGTGCTCGCGCCGTGGCGATCTGCGCCCGCAATGAAGCGCGCCTGCGCGAGGCGGAGCAACGCATCCGCGCTTTGGGTACCGATTGCCAGGTGCTGTGGATGTGCACCGACGTGATTGATCCCGACGCCTGTCGCAGATTCGCCGAGGCAACGGTGGAGCGCTTCGGACGCATCGATGCCCTGGTCAATAGCGCTTATGCCCATGGTGGTTTCGAGTCCCTGGAAGGCTGTACCGACCAACTGCTCCAGGAAGCCCTGGATGTGAACCTGTTCGGCTCGCTGCACCTGACTCGGGCGGTGCTACCGCACATGAAGGCGCAAGGAACCGGTGCCATCGTCATGGTCAGCACTCTGGGCGTATTCAAGCCCTACGCAGGCGGCGGCGCCTATGCGATTTCCAAGGGCAGCCTGGCGGTGGCGGTGCGTTATCTGGCCTCCGAGCTGGCTGGGCACGGCCTGAGGGTGAATGGCCTGGCCTGTGGCTGGATGTGGGGTGAGCCGGTGCACGCCCATGTGCGCACGGCCGCAGCAGCGCGTGGTGTCAGCGAAGAACAGGTGCGAGCGGAGTTCAGTGCGGGTATTCCCGGCGGGCGCATGCCGGGCGACGAGGAGTGCGCCCGCGCGGCCCTGTTCCTTGTCTCCGACTACGCCAGCGCCATCAATGGCGCGCAGCTGGATTCCAACGGCGGCGAGCTGATGCGCTGAGCACGGGGAGAGGAAGATGCTCGATCACTGTGCCTTCAACGGCGACGCCGACGGGCTCTGCGCCCTGCAGCAGTTGCGCCTGGCGGGTGAACTGGATGCGGATGTGCGCCTGGTCAGTGGTGTGAAACGTGACATCCGCCTGCTCGACCGGGTGCCGCCCAGTCCGGGTGGGCGGGTCACGGTGCTGGACATCTCCCATGAGCAGAATCGCGCGGATGTCCTGCGCCTGCTCGGTGCTGGTGCGCGCATCCGCTACTTCGACCACCACTTCGCCGGTGAGCTGCCCGCGCACCCGGCGTTCGAGTCTTTCATCGACACGGCGACCGACGTCTGTACTGGCCTGCTGGTGAATCGCTTCCTCGCGGGGCGCTTCCATCGCTGGGCGGTGGTGGCGGCTTTCGGTGACGGCATGAGTGGACCGGCCAGGGCCCTGGCCGGGCTCCACGGCCTGGAACCGGCGGAAATCAGCGCACTGGAAGAGCTGGGTTTGCTGCTGAACTACAACGCTTATGGCGACAGTCTGGACGACCTGCATTTCGATCCGCTGATGCTGGCGGCGGAGCTGGCGCCCTATGAAGACCCACTGGACTTCATTCGGCTCGGCGCCAGCTTCGCCCGCTTGCGTGACGGCTACGCGGTTGATATGGCGGCGGCTGCCCGACTCGACCCCTGGTATGCCGGGAATGGCGCGACGCTTTACCGCTTGCCGGAGGAACCCTGGGCGCGACGGGTAAGCGGGGTGCTGGCTAACCAGCTGGCATCGCGGGACCCGCAGCGCGCACTTGGCCTGTTGAGCGCGCGGGCCGACGGGGATTGGACATTCAGCCTGCGAGTACCCGCCGGAGCCAGCCTGGAAGCGGATGCCTTCTGCCGGGGCTTCGATGGTGGAGGGGGGCGCAAGCGCGCCGCTGGCATCAACCGTCTGCCAGCCGGGACGTTGCAGCAGTTCGCTGATGTCTTCCTTGGCAGCTTTCCTGGCGCGGCGCGGTAGCTTGGCGTGCATGCGAATCGCGGGATGGGCATCGTGCGACGTTCCGCCAACGATGCGCGGCGGCGCCTTCGGAGACGCGCTGTCTACAGCGCGAAACCGTCCCGCTCCATCCTTGCCAACAGGCCCTGCCAGAAGGGAAGTTCGGCGGTGTTGCCGACGCGTCTGAGTGCGCCGCCCTTCATCGCATAGAGCCCGTCGGCATCAAAGGCGTAGCGCAGGGCCAGGTCCTTGCGTCGGGAGGAGGGGAGGATGTCGTCCACCAGGTTGTCCAGCACCAGCGGCTCGGCATCCGGGGTTTCGTAGTAGGTCACCACCATGTGCGCCTGGTTCAGCTCCAGGGCTCGCGCATAAGTGATGCGCAGCTTGCTTGGGTCAACGCCCAGCTGCAGCAGGGTGAAGTACTTGGCCAGGGCGAAGTCCTCGCAGTCCCCGGCGCCTTTGGCCAGGGTTTCCACGGGCGTGGCCCAGTAGTCGCGACGCTGCCAGAGAGCGCTGTCGTCGGTGAAGCGCACCTGGCGATTGATCTGCCGGTTGACGGCTTCAAGCTGCTGTCGCTCGGTCAGGCGGTGGCCGGTTTCCAGCAGGTCGCGCCAGGCGTGCAGGCGGTCCTTGGCCGGACCGCTGCGGCCGAAGCGTTTTTCCGCCTTGCGCAGCACCGGGTCGACACTCCAGGCGGCCCTGGCGTCGCCAGCACCCAACAGCAGGGCGCCGCTGAAAACGGCGAGCGTGAGTAATTGCCAGGACAGGGGTACGCCGAAGCGGCGAGGAGCGGGCTTCTGCAACGGTTTGACTCTCCAGGGGAAAGCGGCCGGAGCCGGGTTCTATGGTGGATCAATCCGTTGAACGAATCACCGGCATAGGGAACACCCTCCGCCGGTTCAGGGATGTGGGAACACTAGGATCAGTGCGGTCGGTGCCGCAAGCGGCAGGGGATGCACGGCACGTGCTGCGGGAGCGTGAAGCGGGAAGGACAGCTCTGGAACGGGATCTGGCGCCCAGTGCCGGTTGTCGGAAAGCGGGATGTCCTTCTGCCCGTCGGGGGCGCAGGGCGTGCGCGCATCCGACGGGCGGTGAGTCCGGTTATTTACCGAACTCGACTCGTTGCTGATGAATCAGCGACTGGTATTTGGGCATCTGCCGTCCGCTGGAGCGCATGCCGTCGTCCTGGTAACTCGGGCCGGACGCGGTGGGTTCTTCCTGGACCATTCTGGTGAAACTCTCGCTGGAATCCTCCCTCATTTGCAGGAGTTGCTGGTTGCGTATCCGGTAGTCGTCCAGGCGGTCGCTTCCATTCTCCGCGAGGACCGTAACCGGTCCCGTTGTCACCGCCAGGGCCAGAAGCAGGCCGCTGAGGGTCGTTGTGCTGAATGTCGATTTCATCGTCGTGTCCTCTTGTTTCCAACTCGTCCCCCACGTGTTGGACGGACAGCATCGGCTTTTATTACAACGCGCGGAGAAACCCGGATAGGTGGTTGGAAAATGGACCGGTGGGCTTTTGCAAGGCTTTGATTGGCATGGGGATTTCCGGAGTTTATGCCCGTTTTTGAACCTTGCCCCCGGCGCCTCTCCCGCAGGCGGGCGAGGGGTGACTCGAGCCGGTGAGTACAAGCCATCCGGAGGCACACACTGGCCTGACCCCTGGCGGAAACGTCAGGAGGGAGCCCTTTTGGCATCTTTTGGGTGGAGCGGCATTCCGACGACTGCCAAAAGAGACGCGCCGGGAGGCGAAACCAGAAACTTCTGCAGCACTCGGTAAGCAGCTTGGCTCAGGACTTTCTGGCAACACTTAACGGCGAGAGAGCCAAAAAAATACGCCCCCGCCAAGAAGGACAGGGGCGCCGCGTGGATTCCTCGTCCGTGAGGATTGGGGAGTCGCGGATCAAGCGTTCGGGGAATGTTCCCCATGCTCTTTCCAGCCGCCGCCAAGGGCCTTGTAGAGGTTCACTTCGCTGGCCAGCTGGTTGAGGCGGTCGCCGATCAGTTGCTGACGGGCGTTGAACAGCTGACGCTGTGCATCCAGCAGGGTCAGGTAGCTGTCTACGCCAGTGCGGTAGCGGCGTTCGGCGAGGCGGTAGTACTCCTCGGTGGTCTTCACCAGGGCGCGCTGGGAGTCCAGTTGCTGGTGGTAGGTGGTACGTGCGGCGAGACCGTCGGCGACTTCCTGGAAGGCGACCTGGATGGCCTTCTCGTACTGCGCCACCTGGATGTCCTTCTGCAGCTCGGTGTAATCGAGATTCGCCTTGAGTCGACCGGCGGTGAAGATCGGCAGGCTGATGCTCGGCTGGAACAGCCAGCTGCCCGAGCCGGCATCGAACAGGCCGGACAACTCGTTGCTCATGGTGCCGGCGTTGGCGGTCAGGCTGACGCTGGGGAAGAACGCCGCGCGTGCCGCGCCGATGTTGGCGTTGGCCGATTTGAGCAGGTGCTCGGCCTGGACCACGTCCGGACGGCGTTGCAGCAGGTCGGACGGCAATCCCGGCGGTACTTCGGCCAGCAGGTCGGCGTCCAGCGCGAGGCCCTTGGGCAGGTCCGCCGGAATGCCGGTACCCACCAGTTGGGTCAGTGCGTTGCGGTCCTGGGCCACCAGGCGGGTGTACTGCGCCAGGCTGACCTGGGTGCTTTCCACGGCGGTGCGGGCCTGGCTCAGCGCGAGGGCATCGGCAACGCCCACGTCGAAGCTGCGCTTGGTGAGGGCGTAGCTTTCCTCGTAGGTCTTCAGGGTGTCCCGGGTCAGTTGCAGCAGGGCCTGGTCGGCTTGCCAGTCGAGGTAGGCGGTAGCCACCGAGGCCACCAGGCTGATCTGGGTGCTGCGGCGGGCCTGTTCGGTGGCGAAGTACTGTTCCAGCGCCTGTTCGTTGAGGCTGCGCAGGCGGCCGAAGAAGTCCAGCTCCCAGGCATTGGTGCCGAGGGTGGCGCTGTACTGGCCGCTGGTGGTGGCCTCACCGCTCTGGCTCAGAGAGCCGGGCAGGCGCTGGCGGGTGCCGCCGCCGTCAGCCGAGATGCTCGGGAACAGCTCGGAACGCTGGATGCGGTAGAGCGCACGATAGGCCTCGACGTTCAGCGCGGCGGTGCGCAGGTCGCGGTTGTTGTCCAGGGCGAGCTGCACCAGTTGGCGCAGTGCAGGGTCCTGGAAGAACTCGTTCCAGTCCAGGTCGGCCGCGGCGGTGCTCACCTGGGCCTCGCCCTGGCTGTACGCCTCGCCCTCGGGCCAGGCGTTCTCTACCGGCGCCTCCGGGCGCTGGTAGTCGGGGATCATGGAGCAGCCACCGAGCAGGGTCGCGGCGATGGCCAGGGAAATCAGGGAACGCCTCACTGCAGGGCCTCCTTCTTGATCGCAGCCTTGCTCGCCTTGTCCTTGAACAGCGAGCAGACCAGCACGTAGAACAACGGCACCCAGAAAATGGCCAGGACGGTCGCGGTGAGCATGCCGCCGATCACGCCGGTACCAATGGCGTGCTGGCTGCCGGAGCCGGCACCGTTGGAGATGGCCAGGGGCACCACGCCGAGGATGAACGCCAGCGAGGTCATGATGATCGGGCGCAGGCGCATGCGGCAGGCTTCCACGGCGGCGTCGAACAGGCTCTTGCCCTGTTCGTGCAGCTCCTTGGCGAACTCGACGATGAGGATCGCGTTCTTCGCCGAGAGACCGATGGTGGTGAGCAGGCCCACCTGGAAGAACACGTCGTTGGACAGGCCACGCATGCTGGTGAACATCAGTGCACCGATCACACCCAGCGGCACTACGAGCATCACCGAGAACGGAATCGACCAGCTCTCGTAGAGCGCCGCCAGGCAAAGGAACACCACCAGCAACGACAACGCGTAGAGGGCCGGGGCCTGGGAGCCGGACAGGCGTTCCTCGTAGGAGAGACCGGTCCAGGAGTAGCCGACACCCGCCGGCAGCTGCTTGGCGATCTCTTCCACGGCGGCCATGGCTTCACCCGAGCTGTGGCCCGGAGCGGCCTCGCCGAGGATTTCCACCGCCGGCACGCCGTTGTAGCGGGCCAGCTTGGGCGCGCCGTAGGTCCATTCACCACTGGCGAAGGCGCTGAACGGCACCATCTGGCCCTGATCGTTGCGCACGAACCACTTGTTCAGGTCTTCCGGATTCATCCGTGCTTCGGGTTCGCCCTGCAGGTAGACCTTCTTCACCCGACCACGGTCGATGAAGTCGTTTACGTAGCTGGCACCCCAGGCGATGGATACGGTGTTGTTGATGTCGGACAGGGAAATCCCGTGGGCACGGGCCTTTTCGTCGTCGATCAGCAGCTGGTACTGGGGCTCGTCGCGCAGGCCGTTGGCGCGCACGCGGTTGAGTACCGGGTCCTTCGCCGCCAGTTCGAGGAACTGGTCACGGGCCGCGTTGAGCGCCTCATGGCCGACGCCGGCGCGGTCCTGCAGGAACAGGTTGAAGCCGGTGGCGTTGCCAAGCTCCATCACTGCCGGCGGGGCGAAGGCGAAGACCATCGCATCGCGGAAGCTGAAGAAGTGTTGCTGCGCACGTTGGGCCAGGTCGAACACGCTCTGGCCTTCCGAAGTTCGCTCTTCCCACGGCTTGAGCATGATGAAGGCCATGCCCGAGCTCTGGCCGCGACCGGCGAAGTTGAAACCGGTGACGGTGAACACGGACTTCACGGTGTCCTTCTCGTTCTCCAGCAGGTATTCGCGCATCTGGTCCACGACCACCTGGGTACGCTCGGCGCTGGCGCCGGACGGCGTCTGCACCTGGGCGAAGAGCACGCCCTGGTCTTCCTCGGGGAGGAAGGCGGTAGGGATGCGGGTGAACAGCCAGCCCATGGCGACCAGGATCACCACGTAGAGCATCAGGTAGGGCGCCTTGCGCTTGAGCACGCCACGCACGCCGCGCTCGTAGCTCTGCACACTGCGGTCGAAGCTGCGGTTGAACCAGCCGAAGAAGCCGCGCTTCTCATGGTGGCCCTTGGCGATGGGCTTGAGCAGGGTGGCGCACAGGGCCGGGGTGAAGATCAGTGCGACCAGCACCGACAGGGCCATGGCCGAGACGATGGTGATGGAGAACTGTCGGTAGATCACGCCCGTGGAGCCACCGAAGAAGGCCATCGGCAGGAACACCGCCGAGAGCACCAGGGCAATACCCACCAGCGCACCCTGGATCTGGCCCATGGATTTGCGCGTGGCTTCCAGCGGCGACAGGCCTTCCTCGGCCATCACCCGCTCGACGTTTTCCACCACCACGATGGCGTCATCCACCAGCAGGCCGATGGCGAGCACCATGGCGAACATGGTCAGGGTGTTGATGGTGAAACCGAACATCGCCAGCACACCGAAGGTGCCGAGCAGCACCACCGGCACCGCGAGGGTCGGGATGATGGTGGCGCGGAAGTTCTGCAGGAACAGGAACATCACCAGGAACACCAGGACGATGGCTTCGCCCAAGGTGTGGATAACGCCCTCGATGGAGGCGGAAACCACCGGGGTGGTGTCATAGGGGAAGACCACTTTCATCCCGGCGGGGAAGAAGGGTTCCAGCTCCTTGATGGTGGCGCGGATAGCCTTGGCGGTATCCAGGGCGTTGGCGCCTGTAGCCAGCTTGATGGCCATGCCGGAGGCCGGTTTGCCGTTGAACTGGGCACTGATGCTGTAGTTCTCGCCGCCCAGTTCGATCTTCGCCACGTCCTGCAGGCGCACCTGGGAGCCGTCGCGGTTCACCTTCAGCAGGATGTTGCCGAACTGCTCGGGAGTCTGCAGGCGGGTCTTGCCGATGATGGTGGCGTTCAGCTGGGTCCCGGGGGAGGCGGGCAGGCCGCCGAGCTGGCCGGAGGAGATCTGTACGTTCTGCGCCTGGATGGCGGTCTTCACATCCACCGGCGTCAGCTGGTAGTTGTTCAGTCGTGCCGGGTCCAGCCAGATGCGCATGGCGTACTGGGCGCCGAACACCTGGAAGTCACCCACGCCCTTGGTCCGCGAAATCGGGTCCTGGATGTTGGAGACGATGTAGTTGGCCAGGTCGTTCTTGTCCATGCTGCCGTCTTCGGACACGACGCCGATGACCAGCAGGAAGTTCTTCACCGCCTTGGTCACGCGGATGCCCTGCTGCTGCACTTCCTGCGGAAGCAGCGGGGTGGCCAGCTGGAGCTTGTTCTGCACCTGCACCTGGGCGATGTCAGGGTTGGTGCCCTGCTCGAAGGTGGCGGTGATGGTCATGCTGCCGTCGGAGTTGCTCTCCGAGGAGATGTAGCGCAGGCCGTCGATGCCATTGAGCTGCTGCTCGATGATCTGCACCACGGTGTCCTGCACCGTCTGCGCCGAGGCACCGGGGTAGCTGACCTGGATACCGACCGCAGGCGCGGCGATGCTGGGGTACTGGTTGATCGGCAACTTGAGGATGGACAGGCCGCCGGCGAGCATGATCACCAGCGCGATCACCCAGGCGAAGATCGGGCGATCGATGAAGAATCTCGACATCTATGGGCTCCTCAGTGGCTCTTGGCCAGGTTGTCACCCGCGGGTTGCTGGGCAGCCACGTTGGTCGCCGGCGCAGCATTCACTTCGACGCCCGGGCGCACGAACTGCAGGCCTTCGGTGATCAGGCGATCGCCGGGGTTGAGTCCATCGCTGACCAGCCAGCGGTCACCGACAGTGCGTTCGGCCTTGAGGTGGCGCAGTTCGACCTTGTTCTCGGCGTTCACCACCATGGCAGTGGCCTGTCCCTTGAGGTCGCGGGTCACGCCTTGCTGCGGCGCGAGGATGGCTTCCTGCTTCACCGCCGAGCCGAGGCGGGCGTGGACGAACATGCCAGGCAACAGGTTGTGCTCCGGGTTGGGGAAGACTGCGCGCAGGGTCACCGAGCCGGTACCTTCGTCCACCGAGACTTCGGAGAACTCCAGGCTGCCCTTGTGCGGGTACTCGCTGCCGTCTTCGAGCAGCAGGGACACCTTGGCGCCGCTGGCACCGGCCTTCTCCAGTTGGCCTTCGGCCATTTCCCGGCGCAGGCGCAGCAGGTCCTTGGTGGACTGGGTCACGTCGACGTAGATCGGGTCGAGCTGCTGGATGGTGGCCATGGCCAGGGTCTGGCCATTGCTCACCAACGCGCCTTCAGTGACCGCCGAGCGGCCGACACGTCCGGAAATGGGGGCCAGCACCTTGGTGTAGCGCAAGTCGATCTTCGCCTTCTCCAGCGCAGCCTCGGCCTGCAGGCGAGCGGCCTGGGACTCGTCGTAGGCCTGCTTGCTCACGGCCTGGTCGCTGACCAGGTCCTTGTAACGATCCGCCAGGGACTGTGCCGAGGCGAGGCTCGCCTGGGCACTCTTGAAGGTGGCGGAGTAGACGGACGGGTCGATCTGATAGAGCTGCTGCCCGGCCTTGACCTCGCTGCCTTCGGTGAACAGGCGCTTCTGGATGATGCCGTCGACCTGCGGACGCACTTCGGCGATGCGGTAGGCGCTCGTGCGGCCGGGGAGTTCGGTGGTCAGGGTGAAGCTCTGGGGCTGTAGGGTGACGACGCCGACCTTGGGCGTCTGGGCGGGCGGGGGAGCCGAGGCTTCCTGGCAGCCGGTCAGGGCGAGCGTGGCCAGTGCGATGGCGGAAACCAAGGCGGCAAAGGCTGGCTTCATGGGCATCTGAAGGGACCTCATTTTTTCTGGGGTTCAGCTTTCGGAAGGAAAGCTAGGCGCAGGGCAGGTTCTGGATTCTTGCGAAGGTGTATGAATATACTTACATGCGTGAATGTTTGTAAATTGAATCTTCTGTTGCCGATGTCAGAATTTATTACTGCGGTAAGAGGATTTTTCTTTTGTTAGCAATCAGATAGGTACCAGTGGCGAATGGCCAGACGCACCAAAGAAGAAGCCGAAGAAACCCGCGTGCAGATACTCGACGCCACCGAGCGGGTATTTCACGAAAAGGGTGTTTCCCGCGCTTCGCTGGCGGAAATCGCTGCTGCTGCCGGTGTGAGTCGAGGCGCCATCTACTGGCACTTCGAGAACAAGAACGACCTGTTCCAGGCCATGCTCGAACGCATCCACACGCCCCTGGAGCAACTCGCCCGCGCCAGTGAGAGCGAAGACGAACCCGACCCGCTGGGGCGCATGCACCAGTTGCTGGTGCGCTTGCTCAAACGCGTGGAGCTGGACCCGCAGAGCCGGCGCATCCACGAGATCCTCCGTTTCAAGGTGGAATACACCGAGGAACTGGGCGACCTGCGCCAGCAGATGCAGGACCTCAGCGCGGAGTGTGACGAGCGGATCGCCAAGGCACTGCGCAACGCAGTGAGTCGAGGCCAGTTGCCCAGTGACCTGGACTGCCGCCGTGCCGCCGTCAGCGTGCATGCCTATATCGAAGGCATCCAGACCAACTGGCTGTTGGTGCCCAACGGCTATTCCCTGGCGGACGAGGCGGAAAGCCTGGTTAACAGCCTGATGGACATGCTGACTTTCAGCCCGGCGCTGCGGGTCAGAAGCGCCTGAAATCTCGCCTTTACCCTTCTGTGTCATTTATCCGGCGCCAGTTTCGCTTTCCTGGCGTCTTCTTCGCCCCTCCGCACTTTCCCCAAAAGTGGGTAAAGCCGCTCTAGAACAAGGCTTTCGACCTTGATGAGAAGCGCTCTCGCCAGAGTGCCCCATGTCGTCGGTCGGGGTTAATCCCGCAACCGTCCGGCAGGAGGGGTTCCAGGCTGGCGGTGCGTCAGAGTCTTGGCTAAGGATGTGTGTAGGCTTCTGTGGGGGCAGCGCCGTTTTCGCTCCAGGGGCTCGAATTATAAAAAGGCGGCCGCACCAGGGCCGAACCCATCACTCCTTCAATGGAGCGCCGAGATGAAGAATTTCTCGCAGCCCCGTACAGAACTGTCCGAAGCCCTGAATCGCCTGCGCCACACTTTCTATGTGATCGGCGGGTTCAGCGGCGTCATCAACCTGATGATGCTGGCGCCGGCGCTCTACATGCTGCAGGTCTACGACCGTGTGCTGGCGAGCAGCAACATCACTACCCTGGTGATGCTGACGGTGCTGATGCTCGGGCTCTACGTGCTCATGTCATTGCTGGAAGTGGTGCGTTCTACCGTGCTCATCCGCCTTGGCAACCGGCTGGACATGAGTCTGAACAAGCGCATCTTCAACGCCTCCTTCGAACGCAACCTGCGCCGCGCCGGTGGCAATCCGGCCCAGGCTCTCCAGGACCTGTCCCAGGTTCGCCAATTCCTTACCGGCAATGGCCTGTTCGCTTTCTTCGACGCGCCCTGGACGCCCATCTACCTGCTGGTGATCTTCCTCGTGCACCCCTTGCTGGGCATCGTCACCCTGGTCGGCTCGGTCATTCTCTTCGGCCTGGCGCTGCTCACCGAGGTGGTCACCCGTGGCCCGTTGATGGAAGCCAACCAGGCCTCGATGGCCTCCGGTTCCTTCGCCAACAACAACCTGCGCAATACCGAGGTGATCGAGGCAATGGGCATGCTGCCGGCGATTCGCGAGCGCTGGTACAGCAGCCATCAGCGCATCCTGGAGAAGCAGACTCTGGCCTCGGACCGCGCCGCCTATATCAACGGTGCCAGCCGCTTCGTGCGGATCACCCTGCAGTCGCTGATCCTGGGCGCCGGCGCGCTGTTGGCGATCAAGGGCGAGATCACCGCGGGGATGATGATCGCCAGTTCGGTGCTTAGCGGTCGCGCCATGGCACCGGTGGAGCAGGCCATCGGCGTATGGAAGCAGTTGCTCTCCGCTCGCGCCTCCTGGGAGCGGCTGTCCAAGCTGCTGGCGGACTTCCCCGCCCGCAAGGACGCCATGGCACTGCCCAAACCCATGGGTGCGCTGTCGGTGGAACAGGCCATGTCCACGGCGCCCGGCGGCACCACCACCATCTTGCGTGGGGTCAATTTCGGCCTGGCTCCGGGTGAAGCGCTCGGCATCATCGGCCCGTCGGCCGCCGGCAAATCGACCCTGGCCCGGTTGCTGGTTGGTGTCTGGCCGGCGCAAGCGGGGACGGTGCGCCTGGACGGTGCCGATATCTTCCAGTGGAACAAGGCAGAGCTTGGTCCCTGGATCGGCTACCTGCCTCAGGATGTGGAATTGTTCGAGGGCACCATTGCCGACAACATCGCCCGTTTCGGCGAGGTGAACAGCGAAGAGGTGATCCTGGCGGCCAAGCGTGCCGGGGTACACGAGATGATCCTGCGCTTCGACAAGGGTTACGACACGACCCTTGGCCTCGACGGCAGCCCGCTCTCCGGCGGACAGAAGCAGCGCATCGCCCTGGCCCGGGCCATTTATGGCGATCCGTCGATGATCGTGCTCGACGAGCCCAACGCCAACCTCGACGACGTGGGCGAAGCAGCGCTGGTTGAAGCCATCCTCGACCTGAAGAAGCGCGGCAAGACGCTGATCCTGATTTCCCATCGCCCCAGCGTGCTCAGCACGGTGGACAAGGTCCTGCTGCTGCGCGACGGCGGCATGCAGATGTTCGGTCCTCGTGACGAGGTCTTCTCAGCACTGCGCCAGGCCAGCGTCATGCCCTCCGTGGGCACGCCAAACCTCGCGTCCATGCGCGCCAAGGAGTAATCGATCATGCAAGCGGCAAGCGAAAGCAAGGCCCTGGTACCGGTCGAACAACCGACACAGGTGGACATGGATGACACTCGACCGGCCCGTTGGGGTGTCTGGATGGTGCTGGCCGGATTCGGCGGCTTCCTGGTGTGGGCCGTGCTGGCCCCGCTGGACGCCGGCGTCGTGGCCAACGCCACGGTCAACGTCACCAATGCGCGCAAGACGGTACAGCACCTCACCGGCGGCGAGGTGGACGCCATCCTCGTGCGCGAAGGCGACAAGGTGCGCGCCGGCCAGGAACTGGTGCGCCTGGACCCGACCCAGGCGATCGCCGAGCAGGGCGCCCTGAGCTCCCAGTACATCGTCGCCAAGACCGTGGAAGATCGCCTGGTCGCTGAGCGCGATGGCGCCGACACCGTGACCTTCGCCCCGGAACTGCTGGAGCGCTACGCCGGCGACCCACGCCTGATGGAATCCATCGCTCTGCAGCAGCGGCTGTTCCAGACCCGGCGCAGGGCGCTGCTGGGTGAGATCGGCATCCTCCACGAGAACCTCAACGGTGCCGAAGAGCAGCTCAAGGGCCTGCGCCAGGTCCAGGCCACCCGTGCCAGTCAGTCGAGCCTGCTGGGTCAGGAGCTGGAAGGTGTGCGCAGCCTGGCCGCCGAAGGTTACATCCCGCGCAACCGCATGCTCGAATTGGAACGCAATGCTTCGGAGCTGAATGGCTCCATGGCGCAGAACATTGCCGACATCGGTCGCACCCGGAACCAGATCGCCGAACTCAAGCTGCGCATCCTCCAACGCGAGCAGGACTTCCAGAAGGAAGTGGAATCCCAGCTGACCGACGTGCAGAAGGAAGCCACCTCCCTGGGCGAGCGCCTGCGTTCGGTGGACTACCAGGTGGAAAACACGGTTATCCGTTCGCCCATCGACGGCATCGTCCTGGGCCTGGACATCGCCACCGTGGGGGGCATCATTCAACCCGGTGCGCGGATCATGGACGTGATACCGGACAAGGAACCCCTGCAGGTGGACGCCCAGGTACCGGTGCAGGCCATCGACAAGATGGTGCCGGGGCTTGCGGTGGACATCACCTTCCCGGCCTTCAACCACGCGCAGACCCCGAACATTCCAGGACGGGTAATGACAGTCGCCGCTGACCGTCTGGTGGACGAAGCCAGCAAACAGCCCTATTACTTGACCCAGGTGGAAGTGACCGAAGAGGGCATGCGGATGCTTGGGCCAAACAATATCCGGGCAGGCATGCCGGCCACCGTGACCATCAAGACCGGTGAACGCAGCCTGATGAGTTACCTGATGAAACCGCTGCTGGGTCGTGTCGGAAGCGCATTCAAGGAGCAGTGAAATGAGAGCCCGGATGGCCATTGCCGGTTTGCTCGGAGCCGTCGCCATGCCCGCGACGGCCATGGACCTCAGCGAAGCCTGGGGCGTCTACCAGACCCAGGGACCGACCTATCTGGCATCGGTGCATGAACGCCAGGCCGGCCAGGAATACAAGGAACTGGGCAAGGCCGGCCTGCTGCCGAACATCAGCAGTACCGCCTACTGGAAACGGGTGGACGGCACCAGCGAGCAGGACAATGTCCTGGGCAACTCCGTGGAGAGCGACCTGGAGTACGACTCAAAGGGGGCGGTGGTGGAGTTGCGCCAACCGTTGTTCAACAAGCAGCGGATGGCCGAGTACCGCCAGGGCAAGCAACGCACCCTGTTCAGTGATGCGGTGTTCGACGCCAAGACCCAGGAATCGGCGGTCAGCCTGGCCGCCCGTTATTTCGCCGTGCTGCTGGCGCTGGAAACCATCGATCTGGCCGAGGTCAAGCTGAAGAACCTGGAGAACCAGGTGAAGGCCGCCAAGCGACGTTTCGAACTGGGCGACGGTACCGTGATCGACGTCGACCAGGCGTCTGCCAGACGCGACCTGGCCAAGGCCGAGCTGATCGAAGCCGAAGATAACCTGCTGGTGGCGCGACGCCTGCTGCAGGAGCTGCTTGGCGTGCTGCCAGAGGATATGTCCACCCTGCGTACCGAGTTCCCCACGCCGCCGCTGGAGCCACCGACCCTGCAGGACTGGATCAACGATGCGCGGGCCAACAACCCAACCATCATCGCCCGCAGCCGTAGCCTGGATATCGCGGTCGACGAGGTGGATCGGGCCAAAGCGGGACATTGGCCGACCCTGGATTTCGTCGCCGCCTACAACGATACGGAAAGCGACTCGGTTTCGACCCAGAACCAGACCAACAAATACGGTTCTGTCGGGGTGGAGTTACGTATCCCGATCTTCACCGGCGGCGCCACCAGCGCCCAGGTGCGCCAGGCTTCGGCTAACCGCGAGCTGGCCAACGACCAGCTGAACTCCAGCCGCGAGGAAGTGCTGTCCGGAACTACCCGCGAGTTCCGTGGGGTACAGAGTGGCGAGCAACGGGTACGCGCCCTGGAGACCGCGGTGGTGTCCAGCGAGCGGGCCCAGGAGTCCGCACGCAAGGGCTTCCAGGCCGGTACCAGTACCAACCTGGACATCCTCAATGCCGAGGAACAGGCCTTCATCGCCCGTCGGGACCTGCTGGAGGCCAAGCTGCGCTATTTGCTGTCGCGCTTGCGCCTGGCGGCGTCGGTGGGGTCGCTGGGCGAGGACGATATCCAGCAGGCCAATGCCTATCTGGGCCCGGCTATTCCGGTGCATCCGACCGTTCCAAGCGAGTAACACATAGCCCGGATGCAATCCGGGGAAACCGGGCGGGGTGCCCGGATTTCATCCGGGCTATGGCTTGAAAGACCTCAATCTCACTCATCAACGCGCCGCGCTTACCCCTTCCAGGGTGGCGAACGACGTGTCCTTGGCCGTCAGCAGGAAGTCGCGCATGAACGGGGCGTCCAGCATGTCGGCGCGGATCGCCGCGAACAGCGTGCAGTACAAACCCTTCTCACCCAGGCGTTTGGCCGTTACATAGCCCCGTGAGCTGTATTCGTGCAGCGCCCAGTTGGGCAGGCAGCAGACACCACGGCCGCTGGCCACCAGTTGCATCATCATCACCGTGAGCTCCGACGTGCGCACTTGAGCGGGTTCCACATCCGCCGGTTCCAGGAAGCGCGTGAAGATGTCCAGGCGATCGCGCTCCACCGGGTAGGTGATCAGGGTCAGGCTGGCCAGGTCCTCGGGGACGATGAACGGCTTGCTCGCCAGGGCATGCTGGTTGTCCACGGCCAGCAGGGCCTCGTAGGTGAAAAGCGGCACATAGGTGATGCCGGCGAGGTCCACCGGATCGGAGGTCACCACCAGGTCCAGGTCACCGCGGGCCAGGGCGGGCAGGGGGGCGAAAGAGAACCCGGACGCCAGGTCCAGCTCCACTTCCGGCCAGGCATCGCGAAACTGGTCGATGGTGGGCATCAGCCACTGGAAGCAGCTATGGCACTCGATGGCCATGTGCAGTCGGCCGGCGGTTCCTCCAGCCAGACGTGCCAGGTCACGCTCGGCACTGCGCAGTTGCGGCAACAGACTGTCGGCCAGTTGCAGTAGACGAAGGCCGGCGCTGGTGAAGCGAACCGGTTTGGTCTTGCGCACGAACAGCTGCATGCCCAGGCGCTCTTCCAGTTCCTTGAACTGGTGGGAGAGGGCGGACTGGGTGAGGTGCAGGCGTTCTGCGGCTTCCACCAGGCTGTCGGCCTCGCGCAAGGCGTGCAGGGTCTTGAGGTGGCGAAGCTCGAGCATGGCGGCCTCCATGAGCGGAATTTTAGAGAAACGCGAAGTTGTTGAGTTTGTCTCAAGTTGCAGGGGCTGTCGACAGCCGTCTTTGGTGTTGCTGCTGCAATTCGAGCCAGGTTGCTGATCCAGTTCTGCGGAGGCTTTCTGTTTCGCCTTGCCGGGCGATTCCCTTTTCCAATCGTCGAAAAGGAACCAAAAAACTTGCCCCTGCATCCGGAACTCGGCGTCCCCGTTTGCCTTCGCCAAACTCCCCTCACTCCAGCCTTGCTCCAGGGGCACGGCGCGAGGGGCCATCCATGGCCCCACACGCCTCTCGCGGCATCCATGCCGTTCGTCCCCTCTGCAACGATTCCGCTCGGCCTGCTGAAGGCGCAGGGTCGCTGCCCCACCTTCGTTACTCAATGTCAGGCCGCTGGTGGCTTCAGAGGGGTTTGTCCCTCATCGGCGCGAGTCACCCCTCGCCCGCCTGCGGGAGAGGGGCCGGGGGAGAGGGCCGCATCAGGTGGCGCAGCGTTTGGAACACTTGTCCTGGAGAGCTGCAGGATCAGCTGATCTTCCTGCCATGCACCTGCTGGTCGGCGTGGTACGAGGAACGAACCAGCGGGCCGGATGCCACGTTCGCAAACCCCATCTCAGCGCCCTTTTCGGCGAACCAGGCGAAAGTGTCGGGATGGACGAATCGCTGCACCGGCAAGTGGTTGCGGGACGGTTGCAGGTACTGACCAAGGGTGAGCATGTCGATCTCGTGTTCACGCATACGCTGCATGACTTCAATCACTTCTTCGTCTGTCTCGCCCAGACCGAGCATCAGGCCGGACTTGGTCGGAACACGGGGCACCCGTTGCTTGAACTTCTGCAGCAGGTCCAGCGACCACTCGAAATCCGACCCCGGACGCGAAGAGCGATAGAGGCGCGGTACGGTTTCCAGGTTGTGGTTGAACACATCCGGCGGTTCGCTGGCGGTGATTTCCAGGGCGATGTCCATGCGGCCACGGTAGTCCGGCACCAGGGTTTCCAGCTGGATGCCCGGCGACAGCTTGCGGATCTCGCGCAGGCAATTGGCGAAGTGCCGGGCACCGCCGTCGCGCAGGTCGTCGCGGTCTACCGAAGTGATCACCACGTATTTCAGGCGCAGGTCGGCGATGGCGATGGCGAGGTTCTTCGGCTCGTCGGCATCCAGCGGCTTCGGCCGGCCATGACCGACGTCGCAGAAGGGGCAGCGACGGGTACAGATGTCGCCCATGATCATGAAAGTGGCGGTGCCGCCGGAGAAGCACTCGCCCAGGTTCGGGCAGGACGCTTCCTCGCAAACGCTGTGCAGCTTGTGCTTGCGCAGCAATTGCTTGATGCGTGCGACCTCGGGCGAGGCGCTGATGGGCACGCGAATCCAGTCGGGTTTGCGCGGCACCTCCTCGGTGGGAATGATCTTCACCGGAATGCGCGCGACCTTCTCGGCGCCGCGCAGCTTCACGCCGGTTTGCAAGGGCTGTGGACGAGGAGGGATCTGGGTTTCGGTCATGCTCTTGCTCCGAAGGCTCGGGCGATTTTCGTAGGAGCGAGCTTGCTCGCGAAGCTGTTCGCGAGCAGAGCTCGCTCCTACCCGTTCAAGGAAGGCACCAGCCTTCAGCCGCGGTAGTAACGCTGCGGCACGAAGGGCGTCTTGGCCACTTTCATCGCCACGCGCTTGCCGCGCACCAGGGCCCAGACCTCGCTGTCCACGGCGGCATGGCTGGTGCTCACGTAGCCCATGGCGACCGGGGCGCCCAGGCTGGGGCCGAAGCCACCGCTGGAAACGCGGCCGATCACCGTGCCGTCGGCGTCGACGATCTCGGCGCCTTCGCGCACCGGCACACGTTCCTGCGGCAGCAGGCCGACGCGCTTGCTCGGCACGCCATCGCGCTGCTGGGCGAAGACCCGGCCGGCGCCAGGGAAATTGCCGGCGCGCAGGCCGTCGGCGCGGCGGGCCTTGGAGATGGCCCAGAGCAGGCTGGCTTCCACCGGGGTGGTGGCGGGGTTCATGTCGTGGCCGTAGAGGCACAGGCCGGCTTCCAGGCGCAGCGAGTCGCGCGCGCCAAGGCCGATCGGCTGGACTTCCGGCTGGGCCAGCAGGGTGCGTGCCAGGGCTTCGGCCTGGGCCACGGGCACGGAAATCTCGTAGCCGTCCTCGCCGGTGTAGCCGGAGCGGCTGACGTAGCACTCGACGCCCTCCAGGCGCACGCTGCCGAACTGCATGAAGGTCATCTTCTGCACTTCCGGGGCGAGGCGGCCGAGTACCGCGGCGGCCGCCGGACCTTGCAGGGCGAGCAGGGCGCGGGAGTCGAACAGCGATTCGATTTCGCACTGCTCGGCGAGGTGTTGCTTGAGGTGCGCCAGGTCCTGTTCCTTGCAGGCGGCGTTGACCACCAGGAACAGGGTGTCGTCCGCCAGGCGGGCGACCATCAGGTCGTCGAGGATGCCGCCGTTCTCGTCGGTGAACATCGCGTAGCGCTGGGTGCCCACCGGCAGGTCGAGGATGTCCACCGGCACCAGGCTCTCCAGGGCGCGGGCGGCGTTGTCGCCACGCAGGATGACCTGGCCCATGTGCGAGACGTCGAACAGGCCGGCCTGCTCGCGGGTGTGCAGGTGTTCCTTGAGCACGCCGAGGGGGTATTGCACCGGCATGTCGTAGCCGGCGAAGGGCACCATGCGGGCGCCGAGTTCGAGGTGCAGGGCGTGCAGCGGGGTCTTGGCGAGGTCGGTCATGTAAGGCTCCAAAGCAAAAGTCGGTGCGGGTTGGGGCAGCCCTCTCCCCCGGCCCCTCTCCCTGAAGGGCGAGGGGAGACAAGCTCCCTCTCCCGCGTGCGGGAGAGGGCTGGGGAGAAGGTGCTCTTCAGCATTCGATGATGTTCACGGCGAGGCCGCCGCGGGCGGTTTCCTTGTACTTGCTCTTCATGTCGGCACCGGTCTGGCGCATGGTGCGGATCACCTTGTCGAGCGAAATGAAGTGCTGGCCGTCACCGCGCAAGGCCATGCGCGCGGCGTTGATGGCCTTCACCGAACCCATGGCGTTGCGTTCGATGCAGGGCACCTGGACCAGGCCGCCGACCGGGTCGCAGGTCAGCCCGAGGTTGTGCTCCATGCCGATCTCGGCGGCGTTCTCCACCTGCTGCGGGGTGCCGCCGAGGACTTCGCAGAGGGCGCCGGCGGCCATCGAGCAGGCCACGCCGACCTCGCCCTGGCAGCCGACTTCGGCACCGGAGATGGAGGCGTTCTCCTTGTAGAGGATGCCGATGGCGGCGGCGGTGAGCAGGAAGCGCTCGACGCCGTCGTCGTTGGCGCCGGGCACGAAGCGGCTGTAGTAGTGCAGCACCGCCGGGACGATGCCGGCCGCGCCGTTGGTGGGCGCGGTGACCACGCGGCCGCCGGTGGCGTTTTCCTCGTTCACCGCGAGGGCATAGAGGTTGACCCAGTCGAGCACCGAGAGGCTGTCCTTGAGGCTGGCCTCCGGGTGTTCGCTGAGCTGGCGGTAGAGCGCGGCGGCGCGGCGCTTGACCTTGAGTCCGCCGGGCATGATGCCTTCCTTGCGGCAGCCGGTGGTGACGCAGTCCTGCATCACCTGCCAGATCTTCATCAGCCCGGCGCTGGTTTCCTCGGGGGTGCGCCAGGCCTTCTCGTTCTCGCGCATCAGGCCACTGACGGCGAGCCCGCTGGCGCTGCACTGGGCGAGCATGTCGCGCCCGGTCTTGAACGGGTAGGGCAGCGGCGTGCGGTCCTCGACGATGCGATCCAGGCCGGCGGCTTCCTCATCGACGACGAAGCCGCCGCCCACCGAGTAGTACTCGCGCGCGCGGATCTGGATGCCGGCGGCATCGAAGGCGCGGAAGATCATGCCGTTGGGGTGGTAGGGGAGCGGCTTGCGGATCAGCGCCAGGTGTTCCTTTTCCACGAAGTGGATGGGTTTCTCGCCCCCCAGACGCAGTTCGCCGCGCTGGCGAATGGCCGCGAGGCGCTCGTCCACTCGTTCGGTATCGACGGTGTCCGGCTGTTCGCCTTCCAGGCCGAGCAGCACGGCCTTGTCGCTGCCGTGGCCCTTGCCGGTGGCGCCGAGGGAGCCGTACAGCTCG
>NZ_SSOF01000029.1:0-23678 GCF_029873115.1 Pseudomonas sp. BN606
CCGGCCTGCTGCTGGTATGGCTCACCGCCCGTGGCGTGACCCGGCCGATCCTCGGCGTGGCCAGTATGCTGAAGGACATCGCCAGTGGCGAAGGCGACCTGACCCGCCGCCTGGACTACGCCCGCCAGGACGAACTGGGTGAACTGGCCGGCTGGTTCAACCGCTTCCTCGACAAGCTTCAGCCGATCATTGCCGACGTGAAACGCTCGGTGCAGGACGCCCGCAGCACCGCCGACCAGTCCGCCGCCATCGCCAGCCAGACCAGCGCCGGCATGCAGCAGCAGTACCGCGAAGTGGACCAGGTGGCCACCGCCTCCAACGAGATGAGCGCCACCGCCCAGGACGTCGCCCGCAGCGCCGCCCAGGCCGCCGAAGCCGCGCGGGGGGCCGACCACGCCACCCAGGAAGGCCTCGGCGTGATCGGCAAGACCACCAGCGCCATCGAGCAACTGGCCAGCGAAATGAGTGCGGCCATGGAAGAGGTGCAGGCGCTGGCCAACAGCAGCGAGCAGATCGGCTCGGTGCTGGAAGTGATCCGCGCCATCGCCGAGCAGACCAACCTGCTGGCGCTCAACGCGGCCATCGAGGCGGCGCGTGCCGGCGAGGCCGGCCGCGGCTTCGCGGTGGTGGCCGATGAAGTGCGCAACCTGGCCAAGCGCACCCAGGACTCGGTGGAGGAAATCCGCCAGGTGATCGAGGGCCTGCAGCACGGCACGCGCGAGGTGGTCGGTTCGATGCACAGCAGCCACCGCCAGGCCCAGGGCAGCGTCGAGCAGGTGGAACAGGCGGTGACCGCGCTGCAACGCATCGGCGAAGCGGTGACGGTGATCACCGACATGAACCTGCAGATCGCCAGCGCCGCCGAGGAACAGAGCGCGGTGGCCGAGGAGATCAACCGCAACGTGGCGGCGATCCGCGACGTCACCGAATCGCTCTCCGGCCAGGCCGAGGAGTCCGCCCAGGTCAGCCAGGCGCTGAACCGCCTGGCCAACCACCAACAGGGGCTGATGGCGCAATTCCGCGCCTGACCTCCCTCACCCCCACCCCTCCCCCAGAAGGCGAGGGGTGACGCGCGCCGGCGACTTCGTACCCGCCAGCAACGCTCCGCTCTTCTGTCGGGGCAATTTCAATCGCCAAGCAGGCCGCAGGTCTGCCCTGCGAACACCCAGCGACACCTGGCTTCCCTCACCCCCAGCCCTTCACCCTGAGGGCGAGGGAGCTGTCCGTGCGCACCGATATGTATGTGCTCGGATCCTGTAGGAGCGAATTCATTCGCGAAAGCAGGACGCACTCCTCCCTTTCCGAATCCTGTCACCATCGGCACATCAAACTGGCGTCAGATCGCTTGCCGCCGATCGGCACCCCGGCTAGCTTGCCTGCGGTCTAAACAAGGAACCCCCAGATGCTGAACATCGTCCTGATCGCCGGCTCCAGCCGTGCAAACAGCCAATCGGGCAAGGTCGCCCGCTTCGTCCGCCAGCGCCTGATCGACCTCGACAAGGTGAGCCCCACATCCTGCAACATCATCGACCTCGGCGAAGGTCCGCTGCCGCTGTGGCCGGCCGAGAACACTGGTCCCTGGAGCGAATACCAGCAGCAGCTGCGCGACGCTGACGCGGTGGTAGTGATCGCCCCCGAGTGGAATGGCATGGCCTGCCCGGCCATCAAGAACTTCTTCATCTACGCCAGCAAGGCCGAACTGGCGCACAAGCCGGGCCTGCTGGTGGGCGTCTCCTCCGGGATCGGTGGTGGCTACCCCATCAGCGAGCTGCGCGCTTCCAGCTACAAGAACTGCCGTCTCTGCTACCTGCCGGAGCACCTGATCGTTCGTGGCGTGGAAAAAGTGCTGAACGACGTCGAGCCGGTGAGCGAAGACGACCAGCGCATCCGTGCCCGCATGGACTACGACCTGGACATCCTCGCGCGCTACGCGGTAGCCCTGAAGCCAGTGCGCGAAGCCATCGACATGAGCATTCCGGCCTTCGCCAACGGCATGTGATCACGCCGCCCTGGGTCGTGCGGCCCTTGTGGGAGTGAATTCATTTGCGAAGGGTGGCAAAGCCACCCCCCACCCGCTCGAGCATCGCGAAACCTACAACAACTGATGCTTGTGCAGCAGCCTGTAGAAGGTCGGCCGCGACACCCCCAGCACCTTGGCCGCGTGGCTGAGGTTGCTGCTGTAGTGAGCCAACGCATCACACAGCGCCTGGTACTCCGCCCGGCGTTTGTAGTCCTCCAGCGTCCCTAGCAGCGCGCCATCCATCGGGGCGCTCTGCAGTCCCAGGTCGGCCGCTTCGATAGGCCCGCTTTCCGCCAGTGCATAGCCGCGCCGGACTCGGCTGGCAAGCTCGCGCACATTACCAGGCCAGCGGTGGCGAACCATGGCAGCGAGCGCCTCTTCGCTGAAATGACTGGGTCGACGCCCCGCCTCCAGGCTGTAGAGATCGGCGAAGTAGCCTGCCAGTAGCGCAATGTCTCCCTGGCGCTTGCGCAGCGGGGTGATCATCAGGCGATTCTGATCCAACCACTGACGCAACCCCGGATGGAAATGCCCCTGCTCTACCAGTTCGCCCAGCTCCTCTCGCGCCGACGCCAGGACACGGATATCCAGGGGCATCACTTCTCCATCGGCGTGACGCAGGGTCCTGGAGCGCAGGCAAGTCAGCAAACGCTCCTGCTGGCCAGTGGGCAGCTCATGGATCGCATCGAGGAATAGCGTGCCGCCATTGGCCGACGCCACCTTGCCCTGATGGCCGAATAACAGGCTCGCGGTTTCCGGCTCAGGCAGTACGCCGCAGTTGAAACTGACAAAGGGGCCGGCCACCCGTCGCGACATGCGATGTAGGGTGCGGGCTACCAGCTCCTTGCCGCTACCGCTTTCACCGAGGATAAGCACTGGTTTCTCGCTCGGTCCCAGACGCGCCAGCTGCTTGCGCAAATCGCGTAGCGGACGGCTCTGGCCCAGCAGTTCGTGCTGGTCGCCTCGACGATTGCCGATGCCCCGCAGGCGGGCGATGCCGAACGCACGGCCCAGCAGACCCTGCAGACGCGGCAAGTCCACGGGAAGCGCCAGGGCATCGAAGAACCACTCACCTATGAACTCATCCAGACCGGGCACGGGTTCGCCCAACGGGTCGACCAGGGCAATCCATTCCGTGCCACTGCGACTGATCAGGTTCTTGACCCCTTCCGGGCGTGTCAGGTGGTCGCTGCGCAAGCGCAACAACCCGATGTCGTAGGTAGCTGCCAGGGCCTGGTCGAGGTTCTGACTGGACACCGACCAACCGGCTTCTTCCAGACGCGGCAACATTCGCCGGCAGTGATCGCATGGGTCGACCAGCAGTAGACGTCTCGGTGCAGAGGAGATCGCTTCCAAGATAAACCTTCCTTGACGCCAAAAAATTGCTTTATCAATAAAAACAACAGCTTGTGGACGCTACTTGTAACGCTAGCAAGAACTTTGACGCTCTATGGAACGTTTCTCTATAAGCGCAATTTCGCTGCGCGCTTAAGGTGGGATAGGCCCCTCTTAAGCGTCTCGACAGCGTGTCAATCAAGGCCAATACTCGGGCGATTCCTTCCCTGCCTTGCAGGACCCTGCCATGAACCTGCTTCTGCGTGAGGCCAGGCTCGACGACTTGTCGGCACTGGTGGAGCTCGAGAGTCGCTGCTTTGAGGTACCCCGCCTCAGCCGGCAGCAGTTCCGCTGGATGATCCTGGAAGCCAATGCCAGCCTGGTGGTGTCCGAGGGCGATGGCCATGCCCTCCTCGGCTATGCCCTTGCTCTCTTCCGTCGGGGTAGCAGCCTTGCCCGCCTGCACTCCATCGCCACCGACCCGCGTGCCCGTGGCAACGGCATCGGCCAGCGTCTGCTGGTCGCCGCGGAAGCCAGTGCCCGCGAACACGACTGCGCCTACCTGCGGCTGGAGGTATGTCCGGACGACCGCCAGGCAGTGAGCCTGTTCGAGCGCAACGGCTACAGCAACCTTGGGCTGCTCACTGACTTCTTCCCCGACCATCGCGAAGCACTGCGCATGGAGAAGCGTGTAGTCCAGCACCCGCAGGCGCTGCATCGGCCAGTCCCGTATTACGGCCAGACCACCGAGTTCACCTGCGGCCCGGCCTGTCTGTTGATGGCCATGGGCGCACTGGACGGGGGCGTGCCCGGCAACCATCAGGACGAACTGCGCCTGTGGCGCGAGGCCAGCAGCGTGCATATGCAAGGCGGCCACGGCGGCTGCAGCCCGCACGGCCTCGCGTTGGCCGCCTGGCGTCGGGGCTTCCGGGTCAGGCTGGAGCTGAGCGACCGGGGCCCGCTGTTTCTCGAAGAGGAGCGCAACGCCGGCAAGCGCGAGGTTATTCGCCAGGCCCATGAAGACTTCTGTAGCGCCCTGCAGGACACCGACATCGAGCAGCATCTGGGCGACGAGCTGGATCTGAAGCCGCTACTGGAGGCAGGGGGCCAGCCTTTGGTGCTGGTGGATGGTCATCGCCGCAGCCGCAGCCGGGCGCCACACTGGATCCTGGTTACCGATTGCGACCGCAATTTCATCTACCTGCACGACCCCAACGCTGAGCGCAGCCTGCAACGACACCCCCAGGACTGCCAGCATGTACCGGTGCCTCACCGCGAGTTCGAACGCATCAGCCGCTTCGGTCAGGGCAAGCGCCGCGCGGCGGTCGTGCTTTATCCACGCGGGACTTAGCACTATTGCGTAGTAGCACCTTGCCAATACCCCTACCGATTGGCATAAGGTAGGTAATTTCGTCAAGTTACAGGGAAGTATCTGATGCGCGTCCTACGCCGTGTCCTATGGTTGGTGCTTGTTCTCCTGCTCGCCGGCCTGGCGGTCGTCCTCTACTACATCGCCAACCCCAACCTTCCGGCCTACCAGGTGCCCAGCCAGCTGCACTACCAGGCACAGTGGAGCGACCAGGAGCGCCAGACCTACTACTACACCCCTCAGGGCACTACGGTTAAAGGTCTGCGCTACGAGTGGTTCACAGCTTTGGAACTGCCCTTCTCCCAGGACAAGTTCGCCCGCCCTGAGTACCTGGCGCGTTTCGGTTTCCTGGTCGACCCACAACAGAAAGCCACGCCACTGAACCCCGGCAACCTGCCGGTGGGCATGGCACGCCACGAGGACGAGAAAACCGGCGCGCAGTATCTGGATATCAGTTGTGCCGCCTGCCATACCGGCGAGTTGCGCTACAAGGGTCAGGCCGTGCGTATCGACGGTGGCGCTGCACTGCACTCCCTGGCGTCCACCGTGCCGACCCTGCGCGGCGGCAGCTTCGGCCAGGCGCTTGGCATGAGCATGGCGTTCACCTACTACAACCCGCTGAAGTTCAGCCGCTTCGCCGAACAGGTACTGGGCGAGCGCTACCCGGAGGGCAAGAAGGAGCTGCGCAGCGAGTTCAAGCAAGTCCTTGACCGCCTGCTCGGCACCGCGTGGAACGATACCCATCGGGGGCTCTACCCCACCGAGGAAGGTTTCGGCCGCACTGATGCCTTCGGCCGTATCGCCAACAGCGTCTATGGCGACGCCATCAGCCCCGACAACTACCGCATTGCCGATGCCCCGGTGAGCTACCCGCACCTCTGGGACATCTGGAAGTTCGACTGGGTGCAGTGGAACGGCTCTGCCATGCAACCCATGGCCCGCAACATAGGCGAAGCGCTAGGCGTGGGTGCCAGCCTGCACCTTTTCCAGGCGGACGGTGGCCAGGTGCCGGAAGCCGACCGCTACGCCTCCAGCGTGCGCGTGCGTGATCTCCATACCCTCGAGGAAACCCTGAAGAAACTCGCCCCGCCCACCTGGCCGGAGGCCATCTTCGGCAAGGTAGACCTGGCCCGTGCGAGCCAGGGCCGCGCCCTCTTCGTCGAGAACTGCGCTTACTGCCATGCCCCCAACGTGGTGCCGCTCGAGCAACGCATGGCGCCCGGCCGCGACCCGGAATGGCACATGCGTATCGTGCCCGTCGACATTGTTGGCACCGACTCCACCACGGCCGACAACATCGCCGATCACCGCTTCGACATCAGCAAGCTGGGCTGGACCCGCGAACAACTGGCCAAGCTCGACGTGAAACTATTCGGCGCAAGTCTGGAGCAGGTGGACTTCAGCAAGGTTTCCAGCGCCAAGGGCCTGGCCTATATCACCTCCTTCGTAGAGGAGCAGGCCTACAAGCAGGCCGGCATCTCCGGCGAAGAGCGCGCGAACATGGACGGCTTCGGCCTGCCCATCGGCGTGCAGGAGAAGCGCGGCTACAAGGCTCGCCCCCTGGATGGCATCTGGGCGACACCACCATTCCTGCACAACGGCTCGGTTCCGACCCTGTTCCAATTGCTCTCTCCCATCACCGAGCGGGCCAGTCAGTTCCATGTCGGCAGCTTCGAGTACGACCCGAAGTTCGTCGGATTCCAGACCACGGCCTTCCCCGGAAGCTTCCTGCTGGATACCTCGATCAAGGGCAACGGCAACCACGGCCACGAGTTCCGTGATGGTTGCCGCAAGGACGGCGTGATCGGCCGCGCCCTGTCCCCGGACGAACGACTGGCGCTGATCGAGTACCTCAAGGTGCTGGGTGACCCGACGCAGGAAAGCCAGCTCACCCCCGTCCAGGCCAAGCCGTGGAATCCCGGCCCGGACTGCCAGGGCTGAGCCCTCGCCCCTACCACGCAGAACAAGGACCCAAGCTCCCATGCTCAAGCGTTTCTGGCTCTGGCTCGGCCGACTACTCGGCAAGCTCACTCTCTTCGTGCTGGTGGTCGGCCTGGTCGGCTGGCTGGCTGGCGAGGCCTATTACGGCTGGAAATTCTCCGGTCCGGTGCCAAGCGAGGAGGTCATCCCTGCCGATGAGGCGGCACAGACCCGCGCCATCATCGACGACGCCGTCCGCATCGTCGAACAGCACCGCGACAACACCCGCGTACTGCGCGACGCCCACGCCAAGGCCCATGGTTGCGTGAAGGCGCAGGTCAGCGTCGTGCCCGACCTCGATCAAGGCCTGCGCGCCGGCGTCTTCGCCGAACCGGGCAAGACCTGGGAAGCCTGGATTCGCCTGTCCAATGGCAACGCCTTCCCGCAGTTCGACAGCGCGCGGGACGCTCGCGGCATGGCCATCAAACTGCTCGACGTGCCCGGCGAGAAACTGATGAAGAGCCCGACGCACACCAACGAGCAGGACTTCGTGATGTTCAACCATCCGGTGTTCTTCGTTCGTGACGTGGCCGAGTACCGGCAGAACTTCAACGCCCAGGCCAACGGCGAGAAGGTCGGCGCCTTCTTCCCCGGCTGGGACCCGCGCACCTGGGAGATCCGCCACCTGGTCATCGCCCTGAAGACCCTGGCCCCGGCACCGGACAGCCCGGTCAGCGCGACCTACAGCTCCATCTCGCCGTACAAGCTGGGCGAGGCGAACATCAAGTACCGCGTCATTCCCGACCCGCAAAGCTGCCCGCCGTATGAGCTGCCCGAACAGAACACCGCGCTCCCCAACTTCCTGCGCAACGCCCTGTACCAGCAACTGTCCCTTGACCGTGTGCCGGCCTGCTTCGCATTCCAGGTGCAGAAGCAGAATGCCCAGCACTACATGCCGATCGAAGACACCAGCGTCGAGTGGGACGAGTCCGTCTCTCCCTTCGTGACCGTCGCCACCATCAAGGTTCCGGCCCAGGATTTCGACAGCCGCGAACAGAACCTTGCCTGTGACAACCTTTCCTTCAACCCCTGGCACGGCCTGCCGGAGCATCGCCCCATCGGCGGCATCAACCGCCTGCGCAAGGCGGTGTACGAAGCCGTGAGCGCGTATCGCCATGAGCGCAATGGAGCGTCCGACGCGACCAGCCGTTGAGGACATACCTGTGGGAACGAATTCATGCGCGAATAAATTCGCTCCCACACTCAAAGACTGCACGCTCCGCCATCCCCACCCATCAGCCCAGCCAGGCCGCGTCTCGCGGCGGTGCTAGCCTTTTCTCTTACCTGCCGGGCGCCCACAGCCCGCCCGGTGCATTGCCTACGGGCCACCCCATCAATCGCGGAACCAGCCCGAGGCCAGCCCGGCTGCCCGCTCCGTCTTCGCCAAGAAGCCCGCTCCGGACAGCGAACATCTACCGGTCACGGAGTCCAGGCCATGGCCCAATATCGCGATGCCCTGCCACAACTGGAGGGTGAACTATTCCTGACCGATGGTGGCATCGAGACCACCCTGGTCTTCCACGAGGGGCTTGCCCTCCCCGACTTCGCAGCCTTCGTGCTGCTCAACTACCCGGATGGCCAGGAAGCCCTGCGCAAGTACTTCCGCACCTATTGCGCCATCGCCAGCCACTACGGCACCGGCCTGATCCTGGAAAGTCCGACCTGGCGCGCCAATCCCGACTGGGCCAGTCACCTCGGCTTCACCCCCCAGGGACTGGCCGAGGCCAACCGCCAGGCCATCGCCCTCCTGGACGAGCTACGTAGAGAAGTGGAAAGTGGTCGCACTCCCGTGGTTGTCAGCGGCTGTGTCGGTCCCCGGGGAGATGGGTATATCGCCGATGAGACCATGGATGAGTACGAGGCCCAGCAGTACCACAGCGAGCAGATCGGCGTGTTTGCCGAAACCTCCGCCGACATGATCACCGCCATGACCATGAACTATGTGGAGGAAGCGCTGGGTATCGCCCTTGCTGCACGCGCGGCACAGATGCCCGTGGCTATCGCCTTCACGGTGGAAACCGATGGCAGGCTGCCCACCGGCCAGGACCTGAAAGAAGCCCTCGAACAGGTCGACAGGGCCACGGCCTCCTACCCGGCCTACTACATGATCAACTGCGCCCACCCTGACCATTTCGAGGATGTGCTCGTTCCTGGAAGCCGCTGGGTGCAACGCATACGCGGACTGCGCGCCAATGCCTCGCGCAAGAGCCATGCCGAGTTGAACGAGGCCATCGCGCTTGACAGCGGCGACCCCGAGGAGCTTGGCGCACAATATGCCTGGCTGCGCCAGCGCCTGCCGCACATCAATGTCATGGGTGGTTGCTGCGGCACCGACCACCGCCATATCGAGCAGATGGCCAAGGCGTGCAAGCCGCTGTTCCGTGCAGCGTTGTAGGGTGGCGCGATCCTTGTGGGGGCGATTTCAATCGCTATGGGCCGCTCAGCGATCCTGGACATTGGCGGGCAGGACTTCGTCCTGCTCAGCAACTGAAGTCACCCTCACAAGGCAGCCATCTCCTTTGCACGCATTCCCTTGCACCTGGCTTTCCCGTCGAAAATACCCGACTAAAGACGTCAACTATGCTTTAGGTGAACACGCACGGCGTGAGGTCACCATGATCCGCTGGCTACTAAGCAGGCTCCTGTGCCTGGCCCTGATCGCTCCCGGCACGCTGCTGGCCGCGGGAAGCATCAGCGTGCTCTCCATCGACGGCCCCATTGGGCCTGCCACCGCCGACTACCTGACCCGGGGAATCGAACGCGCCGAGGAAGACAAGGCGCAACTGGTGGTCATCCAGATCGACACCCCTGGCGGCCTCGACACCTCCATGCGCAGCATCATCAAGGCGATACTCGCCAGCCCCGTGCCGGTGGCCAGCTTCGTCGCCCCCAGTGGCGCACGGGCCGCCAGTGCCGGCACCTACATCCTCTACGCCAGCCACATCGCGGCCATGGCACCAGGTACCAACCTGGGCGCAGCTACACCGGTGCAGATCGGCGGCATGCCCGGCCAACCTGAAGGCGACAAGCCTGCCGGCGGCAAGGACGAGAAGCCAAAAGACGACAAGACCGCGCCAGCGGGTAACGAGGAAACCCTGGCTCGCAAACAGGTCAATGATGCAGCGGCCTATATCCGCGGACTGGCGCAACTTCGCGGGCGCAACGCCGAGTGGGCCGAGCGCGCAGTGCGCGAGTCCGTCAGTCTCTCCGCCACCGATGCCCAGCGCCTGAAAGTAGTGGACCTGCTAGCCCGGGATGTACCGGACCTGCTCGCCAAACTGGACGGCAAGAACCTGGAAGTCGCCGGACAGAAAATCTCACTGGCCACCAATGGTGCGCGGCTGGTGCAGCACGAGCCGGACTGGCGCGCGCAGATCCTGGCGGTCATCACCAATCCCAGCGTGGCGCTGATCCTGATGATGATCGGCGTCTACGGCCTGATCTTCGAGTTCTCCAATCCCGGTAGTGGCGTTGGCGGCGTGATCGGCGGCATCTGCCTGATCCTCGCGCTCTATGCGCTGCAGCTGCTGCCGGTGAACTTCGCCGGCATCGCGCTGATCCTCCTGGGCATCCTGTTCATGGCGGCAGAAGCCTTCATGCCCAGCTTCGGCATTATCGGATTCGGCGGCATCGCCGCCTTCGTCGTCGGCGCAGTAATCCTGATCGACACCGAAGTGCCGGGCTACGGCATCCCGCTTTCGCTGATCATCACCGTGGCCCTGTCGAGCGCACTGGTGATCTTCGCCATCCTCGCCATGGCCGTTCGTTCCCGGCGGCGCGCACTGGTCAGCGGCGATGCCGGACTGGTGGGCAGCCAGACCACCCTGCTCGATCTCGGGGTGGACGACCCGCACATTGGCTGGGTCCAGTTGCAGGGCGAGCGCTGGCAGGTGCGCAGCGATGCCCCCTTGAGGAGCGGCCAGCGCGTGCGCGTGCTGGCACGCAATGGACTGCTGCTGGACGTGACGGCGGATGAGCGTCCGCCCAGAGGAGACTGAAACATGGCCTTTCCGCTGAGCTTTGCCACCCTCCTGTTCCTGTTGATCGTCCTGGCGGTATCGGCCATCCGTGTCCTGCGCGAGTACGAGCGCGGCGTAGTGTTCCAACTCGGGCGATTCTGGAAGATCAAGGGGCCGGGGCTGGTTCTGATCATCCCGGCCATCCAGCAAATGGTTCGAGTCGACCTGCGAACCGTGGTCATGGACGTTCCGCCCCAGGACGTGATCTCCCGCGACAACGTCTCGGTGAAAGTCAACGCGGTGGTGTACTTCCGCGTGCTTGACCCGGAGCGCGCCATCATCCAGGTGGAGAACTTCCTCATGGCCACCAGCCAGCTCTCCCAGACCACACTGCGCGCGGTGCTCGGCAAGCATGAGCTGGACGAGATGCTGGCCGAACGCGAACGCCTGAACGTCGACATCCAGCAGGCGCTGGATGCTCAGACCGATGCCTGGGGGATCAAAGTCTCCAATGTCGAGATCAAGCACGTCGACCTCAATGAAACCATGGTTCGAGCCATCGCCCGCCAGGCCGAGGCCGAGCGTGAGCGGCGGGCCAAGGTGATCCATGCCGAAGGTGAGCTGCAAGCCTCCGAGAAGCTGATGCAGGCCGCCGAGATGCTTAGCCGCCAGGCCGGCGCCATGCAGTTGCGCTACATGCAGACGCTGAACGCCATCGCTGGCGACAAGACCAACACTATCGTCTTCCCGTTGCCAGTGGATTTGCTCGGTGGCATGAGCGATGACGGGAAGCAAAAGAACAGCAAGGATTGAGATATCGGCCCACACCCTGTTTTCCTCGCACTTTTCAGGGAGATTCCCTGAAAAGGCTCCCGTATTCGGCGGGGCCGCTATGCCGGGGTTTCTACACTTGTTCCAAGGACAACAAGAACCCTGGAGGTCGCCATGCGTATCGGAGTGCCGAAGGAGATCAAGAACCACGAGTATCGGGTCGGCCTGACCCCGCAATCTGTGGCCGAATTGACCCGCCTGGGGCATGAAGTCTGGGTAGAGACCAAGGCTGGAGCCGCCATTGGCTTCTCCGACGAGGACTACCAGGCCGCGGGTGCCAAGGTGGCCAGCAGCGCCGGCGAGGTCTTCGAGCAGGGCCAACTGATCGTCAAGGTCAAGGAGCCGCTCACCCAGGAGCGCGCCCGCCTGCGCCCCGAGCAGACCCTATTCACCTACCTGCACCTGGCACCGGACCGTCCCCAGACCGACGAACTGATCGCCTCCGGTGCCACCTGCATCGCCTACGAGACCGTCACCGACAGTCACGGCCGACTGCCGTTGCTCGCGCCCATGTCGGAAGTGGCCGGGCGCATGTCCATCCAGGCCGGCGCCAGCTGTCTGGAAAAAGCCAAAGGCGGCAGGGGCGTGCTGCTCGGCGGCGTACCCGGTGTAGCGCCGGCCAAGGTGGTGGTGCTGGGTGGCGGAGTCGTCGGCACTCATGCGCTGGCCATGGCGGTTGGTCTCGGGGCCAACGTCACCGTACTGGACAAGAGCGTTGATGCCCTGCGCCGGCTGGATTCCCTCTACGGCAATCGCATCACAACCCTCTATTCGACCCACAGTGCCTTGCGCGAACAGGTGTTGGCGGCGGACCTGGTGATTGGCGGGGTGCTCATTCCCGGCGCCGCGGCACCCAAACTGGTCACGGCCGAAATGGTGGCACGCATGCAGGATGGCGCGGTGATGGTGGACGTCGCCATCGACCAGGGCGGCTGCGCGGAAACCTCGCGGGCCACCACCCACGCCGAGCCCACCTACGTAGTGGATGGCGTCGTGCACTATTGCGTTGCCAACATGCCCGGCGCCGTGGCACGTACCTCCACCCTCGCCCTGAACAACGCCACCCTGCCCTTCGTCATCGCCCTGGCGCAGAAGGGAACACGCAAGGCCCTGGAAGACGACCTGCACCTGCGCCATGGCCTCAACGTTGCCAAGGGGCGACTCACCAATGGCAGCGTCGCCGCCGCGCATCATCTGGACTACGTGCATCTGGAGGAGATGCTCAAGCAGCTCTGACCCTTTTCGCGACTGAAGTCGCTCCCACAGGTGGTCCCTTGTGGGAGCGACTTCAGTCGCGATGCTCGCCACGTCCCGACTCAAAGCTGTACATCCGAGCGTGGAAAACCTCCAGGCCACCTTGCGCGCCTGCGCCGACCTCGACCAGCAGGCCGCGCGCCTGCAACAGCTGGCGGGTAGCTTCCGCATCTGACAGCAGTAGGAGCGAGCTCGCTCGCGAAAGATCGTGCTCGGACGCTTCGCGAGCAAGCTCGCCCCTACAAGTGAGGTGCCAGATTCCGCGCTCAGGGCGACCGCTGTGGCACTATCTCGCTCTCCCACAGCGCCCAAGGATCGCCCCGCGTGGATTCCTCCGTCTTCCTCATGGTCATTACTGCCGCCGCGCTGCATGCCGGCTGGAATGCACTGCTGAAGATCGGTCTCGACCGCTTCCTCACCGCCTCCCTGATCCAGATCGCCGCCGGCCTGGTCGCGCTTCTCGCACTGCCCTTCGTGGCTGTGCCCAAGCTTGAAGCCTGGCCCTGGATCGTGCTCTCCGCGATTTTCCACATTGGCTACAACGTCTACCTGGCCCGCGCCTACCAGCACGGCGACCTCGGGCAGGTTTACCCGCTGGCGCGCGGCAGCTCGCCGCTGATGGTGGCGGCGCTGTCGGTGTTGCTGCTGGGTGACCGAATCAGCCTGGGTGAGCTGACGGGGCTACTGGTGCTGGTGGGTGGGATCTTGTTGATGGCAGTGCGCGGCGGTCGCGGCAAGGAGCCCCTCCATGCATCGCTGGTCGGCAGCGCCCTGATGACAGCGCTGTTCATCGCCGGCTACACGCTGTCCGATGCCACCGGGGCACGGAGCAATGGCGATGCGCTCTCCTACTCGATGTGGTTGTTCTCGGTGAACGCCCTGGTGATGGTCGTGGTAATCGCTATCACCAGAGGGCCTCGAACTTTCCTGCAACTGGGGCCCCACTGGCGTGGCGGCCTGGCGGGAGGGGCGATGTCGCTGGCGGCCTACAGCATTGCCATCTGGGCCATGACCCGGGCGCCGGTGGCGCTGGTCTCCGCATTGAGGGAAACCAGCGTGCTGTTCGCGCTGCTGATCGGTGCATTACTGCTCAAGGAGCCGCTGCCACCGATCCGCCTGCTGGCCTGCGGGGTGATAGCAGCAGGCGTGGCGATACTCCGACTGCTTTAGCCGCAGCTGAACTGTTTGACGACGTCAGTCGCGTCCACGTCGATGTTCAGGCGACGGGAGTTGTAGTCCATGGTGATCGGCTGGTTGGGACGCAGCACGCGAGCGGTTTCGGCACCGGACTGACGCTTGGCCTGCTCGACCAGTGCGACATTGGCGGTCTTGCCCACCAGGGCGGAGACCGCCGAGCTGTCGCAAGTGCCAGAGAGCGAAGGCGCAGCAGCGCTGGTGCTTTCTTCGGCTGCAGGCGCGTCGGGGGTTTCTGGTTTGTCGGTCGAGCTGCAACCGGCCAGGAGCAGGCCGGCAAAGGCAAGACTGAGAGAAATCGACTTGAAGTGCATACAACGGTCCTCTTTTGAACGAATGTCCTGGCGTGCGCCTGCAATGGAACGGCAAATGCGGCGGGGCTCCTGCCCGCCGGCGCACGGCGGGTGCATTCTATCCTCTGCCTTTGACTCCGGTCAGTCATGTGCGGCCTAATGCCCGGCCCCTGAAACGCGCCGAAACACTACATGTCCCATAACCCGAGCATCCGCCCCAGCGTCCTCCACCTGCCCCCGGGCAACTGGAGCACCGTGCTGGACTGCCTTTGCGAGCGCTTTCCTGCTATCGCCCGCGAGACCTGGGTGGAGCGTATGCACAGCGGCAAGGTGACGGATGGCGACGGCAACCGGATTGGGCCGGCGCATCCCTACCAGTTGGCGTTACGAGTGCATTACTACCGCGAAGTGAAGGACGAGAAGATCATCCCCTTCGAGGAATCGGTGCTGCACGTCGATGAACATCTGGTGGTAGCCGACAAGCCGCACTTCCTGCCGGTGATGCCTGCCGGCGAGTACGTCGAGGAAACCCTCCAGGCGCGCCTGACACGGCGCCTGGGCAATCCCCACCTGGTTCCCCTGCACCGCATCGACCGCCATACCGCCGGCTTGGTGCTGTTCTCCGCGAACCCGGCCAGCCGCAACATCTACCACGCGCTATTCCGCGACCGCGAAATCCACAAGCGCTACGAAGCCATCGCCCCGGCCCTGCCAGGATTGGACTTTCCACTCCTGCGGGAAACACGCCTCGGCAAGGGCGAGCCCTTCTTCCGCATGCAGGAAATGGAAGGCGAGCCGAACACCCGCACGCGCCTGGATGTGCTGGAGAAGAATGGCGACCTCTGGCGCTACGACCTCTCGCCCATCACCGGCAAACAGCACCAGCTGCGGGTGCACCTGGCCGCCCTCGGCGCGCCGATCTGCAATGACGGCTTCTACCCGGAGCTGACCGACAAGGGTGGCTCGGACGACTACCAGCGCCCACTCAAGTTGCTGGCCCGCAGCCTGGCCTTCGACGACCCCATCAGCGGCGAGTCGCGCCACTTCGAGAGCCAACTACGCCTGGACTGGTGACCACCCCGATCCTACTGCGCTTGACGGCGAATACGCCACGAATAATATTACAACCATAATTCAAACGAGATACTACCGGGCTGGAAGGCTGCCCGTTGTCCACTAGTCTTCTGCTTTCCCCCTACGAATTCCTGACCGAGGTGAATCCATGAGTGCGTACGACGTGGTGGTGATAGGCGGCGGCCCAGGCGGCTACAACGCGGCGATCAAGGCCGGGCAACTGGGCATGAAGGTGGCCTGCGTCGAGGGTCGGGAAACCCTCGGCGGCACTTGCCTGAACGTCGGCTGCATGCCGTCCAAGGCCCTGCTCCACGCATCCGAACTCTATGAAGCCGCCTCCGGCAAGGAGTTCGCCACCCTTGGGATTCAGGTCGAACCCAAGCTGGACCTCGCACAGATGATGAAACAGAAGGCCGAGAGCGTCGCCGCGCTGACCAAGGGCATCGAGTTCCTGTTCCGCAAGAACAAGGTGGAATGGGTCAAGGGCTGGGGCCGCATCGACGGCGCCGGCAAAGTCGTGGTGACCTCGGCCGACGGCCAGCAGCAGACGCTGGAGGCCCGCAACATCGTCGTCGCCACCGGCTCGGTGCCAAGTCCCCTGCCCGGCGTGACCATCGACAACGAGCGCATCCTCGATTCAACCGGAGCCCTGTCGCTGCCGGAGGTGCCCAAGCACCTTGTGGTGATCGGCGCTGGCGTCATCGGACTGGAGCTCGGTTCGGTCTGGCGTCGCCTAGGCGCCCAGGTGACCGTGGTCGAGTACCTGGGCCGCATCTGCCCTGGCCTGGACGAGGAAGCCGCGAAAACCCTGCAACGCTCCCTGACCAAACAGGGCATGACCTTCAAGCTCAGCTCCAAGGTCACCAGCGCCAAGTCGGACAAGACCGGCGTCGAGCTATCCATCGAGCCGGCCGCAGGCGGCCTTGCGGAGAATCTCAAAGCGGACTACGTGCTCGTCGCCATCGGCCGCAGGCCCTACACCGAAGGGCTGGGCCTGGAGACCGTGGGTCTGGCAACCGATAACCGCGGTGTGCTCACCAACGAACGCCACCAGACAACGGCTCCCGGTGTCTGGGTGATCGGAGACGTCACCTCCGGCGCAATGCTCGCGCACAAGGCCGAAGACGAAGGCATCGTCTGCATCGAGCGCATCGCCGGACAGGCTGCCGAGGTGAACTACAACCTAATCCCGAGCGTGATCTATACCCGCCCGGAAGTGGCCAGCGTAGGCAAGAGCGAAGAACAGTTGAAGGCTGAAGGCCGTCCCTACCGCGTCGGCAAGTTCCCCTTCACTGCCAACAGCCGGGCCAAGATCAACCATGAAACCGAAGGCTTCGTGAAGGTCCTGGCGGACGAGCGCACGGACGAAGTGCTGGGTGTGCACATGGTTGGTCCGAGCGTCAGCGAAATGATCGGCGAGTACTGCGTGGCCATGGAGTTCTCAGCTTCGGCCGAAGACATCGCCCTCACCTGCCACCCGCACCCGACCCGCTCCGAAGCCCTGCGCCAGGCCGCGATGGATGTGCACGGCGCGGCGATGCAAGCGTGAGCCTGTGGGAGCGAATTCATTCGCGAATGAATCCGCTCCCACAGCAGAACCACCCACGTCGGACTGAATCAACCACCCAGCGCAATGAATGCGAACATCAGCGCAGTGCCGACGATCGTCAAAGCCACCCCAGTCACCCACCGATTACACACCAGAATGACGCGCCAGCATCCAGCCGGCGGCAAACAGCACAGCCAATGCCACCAGATTGGAGATGCGGATGGACAGTCTGGTATTGCTCGTAAGCATGAATGGAATCACAACCGGAAAGGTTGTCACCACGACCGACAAGAAAACACCCAGGGTACCCAGGAAGTCGATCGTTCCCAAGCGAGGGCGAACCGGTTCGCCCTGATGCACCCGGGCGATAGCTCGCTGTACCCAGGGAGAGGCGGTGTTTCGCACCTGTTTCACCGGCTCATACCGACCAGAATGGCTTAACTATACTGACCTCGCGCGCCGGTTCAGGAATATGGATTGCAGGCGCGGGGTGAAACCCAGTTCAGGAGAAATGGAAATGAATCCTGCAATTCCTGGTGAGAAGCCAACTGTCCTGATCGTGGACGACACCCCCGATAACCTGACGCTTCTGGCGGACCTGCTGAAAGTCATCTATCGGGTCAAGGCGGCGCGTGATGGCGAAAAGGCCCTGCAGATCGCCAGTAGTGACGACAAGCCCGATCTCATCCTGCTCGACGTGATGATGCCCGGCCTGTCCGGTTTCGACGTGTGTCGGCAACTGAAGGCCCAGCCCGGCACCCGCGACATTCCCGTGATTTTCCTGACCACACAGGGCGCAGTCGAGGACGAGCTTCGTGGCCTGGAACTCGGTGCAGTCGACTACATCACCAAGCCGATCAATCCCCCCACGGTACTGCTCCGGGTGGACAACCACCTCAAGATCAAGGCCGCCGCTGACTTCCTGCAGGACCAGAACGACTTTCTCGAGCAGGAGGTGGCCCGGCGTACACAGGAAGTCATCGCGATTCAGGACGTCACTATCCAGGCCCTGGCGTCCCTCGCGGAAACACGTGACAACGAGACCGGCAACCATATCCGCCGTACCCAGTTCTATGTGCAGGCACTTGCTGAACAGCTGAAAGACCATCCTCGCTTTACCGGGGCACTGGATGCCAACGCGCGCCACTTGCTATTCAAGTCGGCGCCGCTGCATGACATCGGCAAGATCGGCATTCCTGACAGCATTCTCCTCAAGCCCGGCCGGCTGACCATGGAAGAGTTCGAGATCATGAAGACGCATACCACGCTGGGCCGCGATGCGTTGCAACACGCGGAGGAGCAGTTGGGCATGGAAGTCCCCTTCCTGCGTCTGGCCAAGGAGATTGCCTACAGTCACCAGGAAAAGTGGGACGGCAGCGGCTACCCGGAAGGCAAGGCTGGCGAGCAGATCCCCGTATCCGCACGCCTGATGGCGGTGGCTGACGTCTATGACGCTCTGATCAGTCGCCGAGTCTACAAGTCCGGCATGAGCCACGAGGATGCCGTTGCCCTTCTCAGCGAAGAGCGCGGTCGTCATTTCGACCCGGACGTCATCGATGCCTTCCTGGCGATACAGGACGAATTTCGGGCGATCGCCCAGCGCTATGCCGATCGCGAAGAAGACCTGAAACGCAGGGCCGACGTGATTCCACGGTAGGGCAAGCATCGGCTTTTTGCCAAAGCTGATCGTTTCATCACCCGGCTCATCCAGGCGAACTTAGATGACGTCTCCCCTCGACTTCCTGCAGCGTCTGTCCCTGCGCCTGAAGCTTCAGTTCGGATTCGGGGGAATTCTGCTGCTGGCACTCTTCCTGGGACTGTACAGCCTCCGCGTGCAGTACCTGCAGAACCAGCAGATCAGCCAGATCTATTCCCAGGACATGCTGGGTCTGGTTCACATCGAATCGGCCCGCGTGGCCCTCGCCGAAATGGGTCTTCACCTGCGCCAATCGGTGCTGGCCAGCGATGGCCAGGAGCAGGCCGGCGCACGACGGCAACTGCAGGACGCCACCGAACTGCTGCACCGCGAAATAGCCCTGGCGCGACCACTGATCTTCCGGGAGCAGAATCAGCAAAACCTGTTGCGATTCGAAATGGCCTTCACCGAGTACCAGCAGCAGATAGACCAGGTGCTGGAGCTGCAAATTCCAACCGCTACCCGCAGCAAGGAAAGCGCTCACCTCGCAGCGAGCGCCCAGATCGACTCGCCTACCTTCCTGCGCGCAGGCGCTGCCGCCAGCCAGGCGCTTTCACAGATGGGGAGACTCAAGCGCGAAGGGGCGGACATCAGCGTGGTCACGGCAGCGAAGCGGCTCGATCAAAGCGTGCACTTGACCCTCTGGCTGCTGGTGCTCGGAATGCTCGGCGGCGTTCTCTTTGGCTACCTCATCAGCCTGTCCATCCGCCGGCCGACTGAAGGTCTGCGAAAGACACTGGAGGCATTAAGCAGCGGTCAGCTGGACGTCGTCGTCCCCTTTCAGGACTACCCAAACGAAATCGGTGGTCTTTCCCGGGCACTGGTTTCGCTGCAGTCCGAAGCGCAGCAGATGGCGGCCCAGCGTTGGGTAAAGACCCATGTGGCGGCTATCAGCGGTGAATTGCAATCAGCAAACAGCTTCACCGAATTGAGCGAGAGATTTCTCTCGGCCCTCGCCCCCTTGTTGGCTATTGGCAGCGCTACCGCCTATGGCCATGACGAAGCACGGCAGCGTCTCACCCTGTTGGGGTGCTATGCCGGCTACACGCGGCCACCAGCGCCTCGTCACCTGCTTGTCGGCGAAGGGCTGGTTGGTCAATGCGCCCGGGAGCGTCGCGCTATCACGCTGGAACAGCCGCCCGCTGACTACCTGCATATCAGTTCCAGTTTGGGGGACGCGCCGGCGGCCGTGGTGACCGTCCTGCCACTGCTACGCGGCGAGCGCCTGCTGGGGGTGCTGGAACTGGCCAGTTTCCGTCCAATGACACCGAATCAGTGGAAGCTGCTGAACGAACTCCTGCCGCTGCTGGCGATGAGCGCCGAGATCCTCGAACGCACCTTGCGGACTCACCAACTGCTGGCTGAAACCCGCGACCAGGCAGCCCAGATGGAAGCGCAGCAGCGAGTCATCCAGTCCACCAAGGCCTGGTATCGAAGCATCATCGAATCGGCGCCAGACGGCATGATGGTGGTGGATCGCAGCGGAGCCATCATCCTTGCCAATCCCAAGCTGGAAGAGTTGTTCGGCTATGGCAGCGGCGAGCTGATTGGTGTGCGAGTGGAGCAACTGGTACCGGAAAGCTCTCGCGTCAGGCACCAGGATCTGCGCGGCCAATATTTCAACCAGGGCAACAGCCGGCAAATGGGTGGGAACAACCTGGATCTGCATGGCGTGCGCAAGGACGGTACTCGGTTCTCGGTGGAAATAGGTCTCTCACGGTTGCCGGAGTTGCAGGATCACGAGCTTTGCGTCTGCGCCTCGGTGCGCGATATCAGTGAACGTCGCGCAATGGAAGCTGCGATCCTGGAAAGCGAAGAACGTCTGAAGAACATCCTTGACCGCAGTCCGGTAAGCGTCGCGTTCGCCACACAAGGCCAGATTCATTTCGCCAACCCCAGGTTCGTCGAAACGTTCGGTCTTACGGTTGGCGATTTGGCGCCGCAGCTCTACGTCAACCTGCTTGACCGGGACGATGTCTGGACCCACCTCCAGGCGGGCGACCCCTACTATGAACGTGAAGTGCAGATGTATGACAGCCAGGGCCGCGAGCGCGAAATGCTCGCGACCTATCTGCCGATGCAGTACCGCGGCGAGTTCGGCATTCTCGGTTGGCACATCGATATCACCCAGCGCAAGGCGGCCGAGCGGGCGATGCTCCGTGCCAAGGAGCTGGCCGAGGAGGCGACCCAGGCCAAGAGCCATTTCCTGGCGAACATGAGCCACGAAATCCGCACGCCGATGAACGTCATCATCGGTATGAGTTGCCTGGCCTTGAAGACCGAGCTGGATCGCAAGCAGCGCAACTATGTGGAGAAGATCAACCGCTCCGCCGAAAACCTGCTGGGCATCATCAACGACATCCTCGACTTCTCGAAAATCGAGGCTGGGGCGATGACCGTTGAGCGCATCGGCTTCCGGCTCGAAGACGTGATGGAACACTTCGCCAACGTAGTGGGTTTCAAGGCCGAGGAGAAACAACTGGAGTTGCTGTTCCAGCTCGATTTCGACTTGCCCACCGCGCTACTCGGGGACCCGCTGCGCCTGGGCCAGGTACTGATCAACCTCGGCAACAACGCAGTCAAGTTCACCGAGCAGGGCGAAGTGGTGGTCGGCATCGAGCAGGTCGACGCCAACGGGCCGGACGTCGACTTGCACTTCTGGATCAGAGACAGCGGGATCGGCATGGCGCCGGAACAGTGCGAGCGCATTTTCCAGTCCTTCATTCAGGCCGACTCATCCACCTCGCGCAGATTTGGCGGCACCGGTCTGGGGCTGGCGATCTCGCAGAAACTGGTGGAACTGATGCAGGGCAGGATCTGGGTAGAGAGCGAACCTGGCCGTGGCTCCACCTTCCACTTCCATGCGCGATTCGGCCGCCAGAAACAATCGCTTCCACGGCGCGTCATGCGCGCCGAAGAACTGTTGGGTATGCGGGTATTGGTGGTCGACGACAATGCTTCGGCACGTGAAATCCTCGCCACCATGGCACACAGCTTCGGTCTGGAAGTTGACGTGGCGCGCACCGGGCATGAGGCCCTTCGCTATCTGGCGAACGCCGAGCGCCGCGACCTGCCGTACCGGCTTTTGTTGATCGACTGGAAGATGCCGGGGATGGATGGCATCGCAACCGTGCACAAATTGCACGCCAGTGGCGGGCAGGTACCCGCCGTGATCATGGTCACCGCCTTCGGCCGAGAGGACGCCCTCGACGCAGCACGCCTGCAGGGCTTGACGCTGGATTTCGTGCTGACCAAACCGGTAACGCCTTCCACCCTGCTGGAGGCCATCAATCTGGTGTTGGGTGGCGAATCTGCAGGCGAAACACGCAGCACCGAGCGCCATACCGAGACGGAAAGTGCCAAGGCTGCCATTGCCGGCAGCCGCGTGCTGCTGGCCGAAGACAACGAGATGAACCAGGAGTTGGCGCTGGAGCTGCTCACCGATGCTGGCGTCGAGACCGTCGTGGTCGGAAACGGCCAGCAGGCGCTGGATCTTCTGGCGGTAGACCCACGCTTCGACGGCATCCTCATGGATTGCCAGATGCCGTTGCTGGATGGCTACGACGCGACCCGGGCGATTCGCCAACGCCCAGAGCTGGCAAACATCCCGATCATCGCCATGACCGCCAACAACCTCGCGGGCGACCGTGAACTGGCCCAGGCTGCGGGCATGGATGACCATATTGCCAAGCCGCTGAACCTGGGCGCGATGTTCGCCACCCTGGCTCACTGGATCAGACCGGCCAGAGCGCACGCCGCAGTCCCCAGCCCCACCCCGTCCACTACACCGACAGCGCTGCCGACACTGCCCGGTATCGACCAGCAGAAAGGGCTCGCCACCTGCAGCGGGAAACTCTCGCTCTACCACCGCTTGTTGCTGAAGTTTCGTGATTCTCAAGTGGACTTCGCCGGTCTCTTCAGCGAAGCCCGAGACGGAAGCGATCCGATCGCTGCCCAACGCGCAGCCCACAGCCTGCGTGGTGCCGCTGCCAATATCGGCGCGGATGTGGTGGCGGCATCAGCGGCCCGACTGGAACAGGCCTGCCGGCAGAACGCCCCGCCCGAACGCATAGACGATCTGTTGGGCGAGCTGGTGTCCGATCTGACCGTTGTCATCCAGGGGCTCGCCGTCCTGGGCCAGCCATCGGAACCGTCCAGCGCATCCGATATCGTCGATGAGCATCAGCTGAGCAGCTTGTTCGATCAGCTCCGGCGCTGCCTGGCGCAGAGCGATACGGCCGCCGAAGAAGTCATGGCAAAAATCAACGATCGCTTCCGAGGTCAACCGGAGGAGAACGCCCTGAGGTGTGTCGCCAAGGCCATCGAGTCCTTCGATTTCGACCATGCCCTGGAGCTGCTGGATCAGTTGGAGCTGGCCAGGGATCAGGACGCTGAACCCAGGCTTTGACTCATCCTCCAACGCTGACCGAGATCGCATCGAGCAACGGCTGGTCAGGCGTACGCCGATGATCCCTCGCAATGCGATTAACGATGCCCCTTTGCTTGCGCGGCAATCGCCTCGGCAGCATCCCTGGCAGCTTCAACATTTCCTCTTCACCGTCCTGGAAGTCCATGGCGTGCAAAGCGTCTGCTTTGCTTGCCATGGACAGTCCTCGGTCAGAGGCTGAGGAAACCGCTGTAGAGGCCGTACCCCGCAATCAGCGCACCAATCAGCACGACAACGAAGATGACCTTCTCGATGGCCGTAAACACCGGTTGGCCCAGTTCGCGCTTGGCCTTGGCGAACAGGATGGCCCCTGGTGCATAGAGCAGCGCCGACAGGAGCAGGTACTGCACGCCGGCCGCATACACCAGCCACACGGCGTAGAGCACGGCAATCAAAGCGACCAACAGATCCTTGCCACGCTCACCGGGAGCCTGCTCGTAGGTTTCGTGGCGCCAGGCCAACAGCAAGGCATAGGCCGCGGACCAGAAATACGGCACCAGGATCATCGAGGTGGCCAGGTACAGCAGGCTGAGGTAGGTGGAGCTGTTGAACAGGGTGATGATCAGGAACAGCTGGATCAGGCCGTTGGACAACCACAGCGCGTTGGCCGGAACCTGATTGGCGTTCTCCTTGCGCAGGAACTCCGGCATGGTGTGGTCACGGGCACTGGCGAAGAG
>NZ_SSOF01000030.1:0-11919 GCF_029873115.1 Pseudomonas sp. BN606
TGCGCCATCAGCCCCTGTTGGTGGTTGGCCAGGCGGTTCAGCGCCTGGCTGACCTGGGCGGACTCCTCGGCCTGGCCGGAGAGCGATTCGGTGACGTCGCGGATCGCCGCCACGTTGCGGTTGATCTCCTCGGCCACCGCGCTCTGTTCCTCGGCGGCGCTGGCGATCTGCAGGTTCATGTCGGTGATCACCGTCACCGCTTCGCCGATGCGTTGCAGCGCGGTCACCGCCTGTTCCACCTGCTCGACGCTGCCCTGGGCCTGGCGGTGGCTGCTGTGCATCGAACCGACCACCTCGCGCGTGCCGTGCTGCAGGCCCTCGATCACCTGGCGGATTTCCTCCACCGAGTCCTGGGTGCGCTTGGCCAGGTTGCGCACTTCATCGGCCACCACCGCGAAGCCGCGGCCGGCCTCGCCGGCACGCGCCGCCTCGATGGCCGCGTTGAGCGCCAGCAGGTTGGTCTGCTCGGCGATGGCGCGGATCACTTCCAGCACCGAGCCGATCTGCTCGCTGCTGTTGGCCAGCGCCTGCACCTCTTCCATGGCCGCACTCATTTCGCTGGCCAGTTGCTCGATGGCGCTGGTGGTCTTGCCGATCACGCCGAGGCCTTCCTGGGTGGCGTGGTCGGCCCCCCGCGCGGCTTCGGCGGCCTGGGCGGCGCTGCGGGCGACGTCCTGGGCGGTGGCGCTCATCTCGTTGGAGGCGGTGGCCACCTGGTCCACTTCGCGGTACTGCTGCTGCATGCCGGCGCTGGTCTGGCTGGCGATGGCGGCGGACTGGTCGGCGGTGCTGCGGGCGTCCTGCACCGAGCGTTTCACGTCGGCAATGATCGGCTGAAGCTTGTCGAGGAAGCGGTTGAACCAGCCGGCCAGTTCACCCAGTTCGTCCTGGCGGGCGTAGTCCAGGCGGCGGGTCAGGTCGCCTTCGCCACTGGCGATGTCCTTCAGCATACTGGCCACGCCGAGGATCGGCCGGGTCACGCCACGGGCGGTGAGCCATACCAGCAGCAGGCCGGTGACGGCAGCGGCAATGCCGAACAGCAGTTCCAGCCAGGTGCCCTGGGCATTGCGAGCGTCCAGGTCATTCTGTAGCTCCAGGGCCGGCGCCAGGAGAGTCGGCAGGGGCACGTCCAGCAGTACCGCCCAGGCTTTGGATTCCGGAATCGGCTGCAGCGGCGCGAGTACTTGCAGGTGGTCATTCGCCTGTTGTTCGTGGGCCTTTCCCTCGCGCTGGAGGCCAAGCAGCACGGAGGCTTCGTTCGGGTAGGCCTTGGCCAGGCCCTGGCCGAGCAGGCCGGCGTCTGCGCTATGGCCTGCGAGCAGACCGGCGGGACTGAGGATGCTGATGGCACCCTGGCCCTCATACAAACCCTGGCTACCGGCACTGGCCAGCTGCTGCAGATTGCTCAGACTGATATCCATGCCGACCACCGCGAGCATCTTGCCGTCCTCGATCACCGGGAAGGTGAGCGTGGTGATCAAGGTCTTCTGGCCCGAGGCGTCGTCGAAGTACGGGTCCAGCAGGCAGGGTTTCAGGGTCTGCTTCGGGCAGTTGAACCAGGTATTGAACGGGCTGCCATCGAGCATCGGCGTGGCATCGCTGATCATCACCTCGGTCGGTGCGAGGCTGTTCAGGCTGCCGCCGCGCTGGGCCCAGTAAGTGGAGAAACGGCCCACCTCGTTGCTGCCGAGTTCGGCGCGGTTGGCGTAGAGCGCATCGTTGCCGTCAAGGGCATTCGGCTCGAACACCAGGTAGAGGCTGAGCAGTTGGGGATTGGCCTGCAGCGCTTCCTTCACTTGCTGATGCAGGTCCTCGCGCAGGGCCTGGCTGTCCAATTGCAGTTTCTGCGCATGGCGCCGCTGCTGCAGTACCTGGCGGGAGAAATTGAGACCGTCCTGATAGGCCGACAGGAAGTATCGCTGGATGGTCAGCGCCTGCACCTTGCCCTCCCCCTCCATGCGCTCGCGGGCCGACGCTTCCAGCATCTGCGCGCTGTTCGCCTTGACCAGCGCGGTGCCCGCACCCATGCGATAGAGCGATATGCCTATCAGCACGGCAACGATGGCCAGCAGGCAGAGGCCGGCCAGCAGGGTGATCTTCCACTGGATGGAAAGTCGGTTGAGGGGCATGGGCAAGGGTCCTGTGTACTTCGGGTCGGCGATTGGGCGCGGACGTCGCGCGCCTTTGAAATAGAGGCAGATAACACCTTCAACTTGAGTCGGGATGGATCAATGAGCGGTACTGGCCCGGTGTCGAACCGGTCCATTTCTTGAAGGCTTTGTAGAAGGCGCTGGTATCGGCGAAACCCAGCTCGAAGGCCAGTTCAGTGAAGTTGCCTTCGCCGTTGTCCAGCCGCGCGATAGCGAGGTCGCGTCGTACCTGGTCCTTCAGCCCCTGGTAGGACTGACCCTCCAGCGAAAGTTTGCGGCGCAGCGTGGAAGGCGCCATGTAGAAGTGGCTGGACAACGCCTCCACATCCGGCCAGCGCTCGGGCTTGATGCTGCGCAGGTAGGCGCGGATGCGCGCCGCCAGGCTCTGCGGGTCGCGGTAGCGCACCAGGATGTTCGCCGGCAAGCCACCGAGGAAGCGTTTGAGGTCGCGGCTGCTGCGGCGTACCGGCAGCTCCAGGCAGTCAGCGTTGAACAGCAGGCGACTCTGCTGGCGGGAGAAGCGCAGGTTGGTGCTGAACATCACCCGGTAGTCCTCGATGTAGTCCGGCACCGCGCAGCGCAGGTCGACACCGAGAATGGGAATGCGCCGCCCCGCCAGCCAGCACATCAGGCCGTGGATCATCAGCCACAAGGTGAAGTAGCTGAACGCACGGCATTGCTGGCCTTCGGGTTCCTCCAGGGTGATCTCCGCCAGGCCCCCGCGACATTCAAGATGAGGCGAGAGGCCGTCGAAGATGAGCTCGAACAGGCGCAGCGACAACTCCAATGCCGCGCCCACCGTTGGCTCCTTCACCGCCGCGCGGGTCATGTAGGCGAAGCTGCCGGACTTCATCCGCCGCGGATTCATGCCGAAGAATTCGTCGTCCATGGTCTGCGCGATCAGCAGCCAGAGCGCTCCATAGAGTTGCGAAGACACGCGTCCATAGGGCTTGGCCAGCAGCTCGGCGGGGATGCCGGCCTGGTGCAGCAGCCCCGAATCGTCGAAGCCCCGCTGGCGCAATTCCAGCAGGGCTTCGTGAACCAGGCGGACTGAGATGGTGCCTTTCTCGGCAGACGTGCCTGTCATGGTCTCCCTTGGTGCTGATTTCCGGCGATGCAGCATTGTAGGGGCTTTACCTGTGGGGGCGAATTCATTCGCCAAGGGCAGCGCAGCTGCCCCATGGGGTTCCGAATGGCAGGACTGTGTCCCGCTTGGCGAAAGAACTCGCACCTACAAAAGAGCGAAGAGTTCTGCCCAACGGCCCTACCGAATCGCCGTCACCTTGCCGTCCTTCGTCGGGGTCAGTTCCTCGATGCTGATCTCGCGCATGCGGAACTTCTGGATCTTGCCGGTCACTGTCATCGGGAAGGCATCCACGAAGCGGAAGAAGCGCGGCACCTTGAAGTGGGCGATACGCTCCTTGGCCCAGGCACGCAGCTCGTCTTCGGTGGCGGTGTGGCCGGGGTGGAACTTGATCCAGGCAACGATCTCCTCTCCGTACTTGCTGCAGGGAATGCCGATCACCTGCACGTCGGCCACCGCCGGGTGGGTGAAGAAGAACTCCTCCAGCTCGCGGGGGTAAACGTTCTCGCCACCGCGAATGATCATGTCCTTGCTGCGGCCAACGATGCAGACGTAGCCATTCTCATCCATGGAGGCGAGGTCGCCGGTGTGCATCCAGCGACCCGGATCAATGGAATCGGTGGTTGCCTGCGGGTTGTTCCAGTAGCCCAGCATCACGCTGTAGCCACGGGTGCAGAGTTCGCCGATGGTGCCGCGCGGGACGATCCTGCCCTCGGCGTCGACGATCTTGCTCTCCAGGTGCGGTTGGGTGCGGCCAACGGTGGTCACGCGCAGTTCCAGCTCGTCATCCGGGCCGGTCTGCAAGGACACCGGGCTGGTCTCGGTCATGCCGTAGGCGATCTGCACTTCGCTCATGTGCATCTCGTTGATCACCCGGCGCATCACTTCGATCGGGCAGGTGGCGCCGGCCATGATGCCGGTACGCAAGCTGGAAAGGTCGAACTCGTCACGCTGCGGATGATCCAGTTCGGCGATGAACATGGTCGGCACGCCATAGAGCGCAGTGGCCTTCTCCTCTGCCACGGCACGCAGGGTGGTCAGCGGGTCGAAAGCGTCACCCGGGTAGATCATGGTGGAGCCGTGGGTCACGCAGCCCAGGTTGCCCATCACCATGCCGAAGCAGTGGTACAGCGGCACCGGGATCACCAGGCGATCCTGCTCGGTCAGGCCAAGGCTCTCGCCGACCATGTAGCCGTTATTGAGAATGTTGTAGTGACTGAGGGTGGCGCCTTTCGGGAATCCGGTGGTGCCGGAGGTGTACTGGATGTTGATCGGGTCATCGAACTGCAGGCTGGCCTGACGCTCGGCCAGGGTCTGGTCACTCACCTCGCCCGCCTTCTGCTGAAGTGCAGCCCAGGGCAGGAATGCAGACGGTGGGTTAGCGGCCAGGCTGACCACGCCGCGCAGTTCCGGAAGGCGCTCGCAATTCAGGCTGCCCGGCTCGGCAGCGGCCAGTTCCGGCACCAGGCCGAGGAACATGGCGTGGTAATCGGACGTCTTGAAGGCATCTGCGCAGATCACCCAGCGGCAGCCGGATTGCTTGAGCGCGTACTCCAGCTCGCTGCTGCGGTAGGCCGGGTTGATATTGACCAGGATGGCGCCGATCTTGGCGCTGGCGAACTGGGTGATGCACCACTCGGCGCAGTTGGGCGCCCAGATCCCTAAACGGTCGCCACTGTTCAGGCCCAGCGCGAGCAATGCGCGGGCGTGGCGATCCACTGCCTCGGCCAATTCCTTCCAGCAGTAGCGCAGGCCCTGATGCCTGACTACCAGCGCCTCGCGCTCGGGGAACTGGGCAACGGTGGCATCGAATGCCGCGCCTATGGTCATGGCGAGCAGGTCTTTGTCCTGCCTCCCCCGGGTGTAGCTCTGGTGATTCATGGCTTTCCCTTCTTGTCTTTGTGCTGGGATCGACTCAGATCAACTGGCCTCCAACTACGGCAGAGAGGCCGGGCACGTACTGGGCTTTATTTACCTTTACGTAAACGTAAAGGTAAATAAAGCCGGTTTTCCTGTCTAGTGACTCATTGGTCGGATATGGGTTCGGTCGTCGGGCACCGATGGTCAGGCCTTGACCATTCTGTGGGAGCGAATTAATTCGCGGAGCGGGTTGAAGTCCAGCCAGCCAATTTGCGCGGGGTAACTTCGCTGCCCTTTCGCGAATGAATTCGCTCCCACAAGGTCTGGCCCTTACCTCACGAATACCTGCGTCGTGGTGATCGCCATGTCGCCACCCGGCAGCTTGATGTTCTTGATCTTCTCCAGGCTATCCGGATCGAACACCGCGATGTCATTGAAGGTGCCCGCCAGGTAGAGCTTGGTGCCCTTGGTATTGAAGGCGACGCAGTAATAGGAGTGATCCAGGTTCGCAGCCTTGATCAGCTTCTGCTCCTTGATGTCGTACTTGGCCAGGCGGTTGAGCACGCCGAACATCTGGTTCGGGTCCTTCGGCGAACGCAGTCCGGTGAAGTACAGCTCGGTCAGCGGCGCGAAATCCTGGACGGTGGCCTTGCCGGTCTTCAGGTCGATGCTGACGAAGCCATAGATGAAGTCGGCGGAGGCCAGGTCCTGTTTCTCGTCCTTGAACTTGGCCGTGGTGTAGAGCATCGAGAACTCGTGGAGCGGTGTCTGGTGCGGCCAGAAGTACAGGACGTCCGGCGCGCTGTAGAGCGGGCGCTGCCAGTTGCGGCCGGGTACCGCCACCTCGTACTTGCCGGTCTTCACATCCATCTTGTAGATGTCCGGCCCGGCGACGAACAGCGAGCCATCATCTGCGGCGCGCATCAGGTAGACCTGGCGCGGCATCGGGAAGCTACGCACGGGCTTGGCATCCAGGCCGTCGCTGGTGCGGAAGACCTCCAGGCGCGGCTGCTTGACCACGTAGTGGTCGTTCATCATCTGGGTCGGGTTGACCGTGGTGTAGAGCTCCTTGCCATCGGGGCTGAGCGCGAAGGAGAACATCGAGCGCACCTTCTCGCCCGGATTGCGCGACAGCTTGGCGTGGAACACGGTCTTGCAGCCGTCCAGGTCGATGCCGTACAGGTCACCGAAGTGGTTGTTGAGGATGAACGCGGTCTTTTTGTCCGGCGCCATCATCGCGGTGCCGGGGCCAAAGGCGTCGGGCAGGCGGCAGGTCTTGTAGAGGCTATCGGTAGCGAGATCCACCACGTGCAGGTTGTTCGGGTAGTTGGTGGCGATCATGTATTCATGACCGGACTTCAGTGCCGGGCCTGCTTCATCCGCGGCCCAGGCACTGGTGCCCAGTGCGAGTCCGGCGACAGCGGTCGCCAGGCTGGCGATGGCTTTGAGTTTCATGTGGTTTCCCCTCTTGTTCTTGTCGCCGGTCATTTGTCTTTCGGGAATACGGTGCCGAGGTTGCGCCAGTCCTCTTGCGAGTTGGTCGCCTGGGCGTTCCAGTCCTGGTAGGTGCTCATCATGTCGGGCACCTGGGCCGGCCACCAGCAAGGGTCGGAGCAGCCGTAGAGGTCCGCTTCCATCGGCTGGCAGAGCGAGGCGACGCCGCCGAAGGCGTCCACTTCCCAACCCGGGTCAGTGGTGGCGGTACAACCGGCCACCGCACTCATGGCCATGACTTCTTCGATGCGATCTTCGGCTGCGGCTTTTTCGAGCATTTGCGCTTTGTTGTTGAGCGGCTTCAGATGTTTCATGTCAGTGCGCCTTCCGCGGGGAGATGTAGCTGCTGATGAAGGCCGGATTGACGGCCATGATGCGGCTGTAGACTTCGATGCCGAAGTCCACCCAGTCGCGCATCAGCTCGCAGTAGTGATAGGTCGGATGAGTGGGGTCGCCGTAACGGGCATAGCTCTCGTGGTAGCAGCCGCCGGAGCACAGGTTGCGGATGCGGCAGGTGTCGCAGCCGGTGCCGCTGCGGTCCAGGCGCTGGGAGAGGAAATCGTTCAGCTCGACCTGTTTCACGCCACTGTGCACGTTGCCGAAGGTCGGCAGGCTGGAACCGGTAAAGCGGTGGCAGAGGTTCAGCTCGCCCTTGTGGTCCACCGCCAGCATTTTCAGGCCAGCACCGCAAGGCAGCGCCTTCTTGTGGCCCTCGTGGATGTCGGTGATCAACTGGTGCAGGTTGGAGAAACCGATGTTGCGGTGCTCCAACGCCGCCTCCAGGTAGCGACGACCGAGGGCCTTCATGTTGGCGAAGACCTCCACCAGTTCTTCACTGGTCAGGTTGTAGTTCGCCATGTCGCCGGAGGTGACCGGAGCGAAACCGACTTCGGCGAAACCGAGTTCGTTGAACAGGTGGTTCCAGATGGTCTCGACGTCGGTAATGCCACGGGTCAGGGTCACCCGCGCGCCCACCGGGCGGCTGCGATAGCGCGACAACAGCAGATCCACCTTGCGCCGTACCACGTCATAGGTACCCTGCCCGCCCACGGTGATGCGATTGCGGTCGTGCACCGTCTTCGGCCCATCGATGCTCACCGACAACCCGAAGCGATGCTTGTTGAGGTAGTCAATGATCTCTTCGGTGAGCAGCGTGGCGTTGGTGGTCATGATGAACTCCACCTGCTTGCCAGCCTCGGCGAATCGACGCTCGCAGTAGTCCACCATGTGCTCGATCAGCGGCCGGTTGGACAGCGGCTCACCGCCGAAGAAGACCACGCTGTAGCGCTCCTCGTCGGGCGACTCCTTGAGCAGCATTTCCACCGAAGCCTCGGCGGTTTCCGCGCCCATCTTCTTGCCAGCGGAAGGCTTGTCGAGGTCTTCCTTGTAGCAGTAGGTGCAGCTCAGGTTGCAGCCGGTGTTGACGTTCAGCACCACGGTGTTGAGCGCGGTGCGCTCCACCTTGCTGATGCCGATTTCCGGCGTCAGCGGCGAGCCGTCGCTAACCACTTCCAGCGCGATCAGCTCGCGCAGGGTTTCATCGATGTCCTGCCCGGCGAAACGCCCGGCCAGGCGTTGCACCAGATCCTCGGACGAACAGCTCTGCTGGCGCAGCGCGTCGATGATGCCGCCGGTGATTTCGTCGGCGGCGAACAGCGAACTGCTCGGGATGTGGAACAGCATGCGGTCGGCATCCACCCGCACTTCGTGCAGGTTGCGTTCGACCAGATTCAAGATTGCGCCCATGGCGACCTCCCGGAAATTTGCCCAATCGTCGTTGCGAATCCGGGCGGGACGAACCCGCCCGAGCCACTGCCGGCTACGGCAGCGGCGGGTTGTTCCAGCGCTGTACGGTGACGATCAGGTGGCCTTCGCCCTTCTGGCCGCCTTCTTCCAGCTCGGCGATCACCTTCAGGTTGCCAGCGTTGTTGGTCATCATCTTGCGCTCCGGGTTCGGACCGGCGCCGCCAGGGATGAACACACCGTCCTTCTGCATTACGCCGGCGAACTTCACGTCCTCGTCTTCCTTGGCGCGCTCGTCGAAAGGCTCCACCGACCATTTCGCCGGCAGGTAGCCGATGCGGTAGGGCTTGCCGTCGGCGCCCTTGCCCCAGGCCTCGGCCTCGAAACGGCCCTGAACCTTGGGCGTGGAGCCGCCGTTCTCACCCACGCGGGCGATGGAGAACTCGGGCACCACTTTCACTTCGGCGATGTCCTTGTAGACGGCCAACTCGACGCCATTGAGCTTGCCCAGTGCCACACTGCGCACGCCCGGTGCCGCATCGGCTGCGGCCTTGACCTTGACGCGAAGCTGTTTCGGGGTGACTTCCAGCACCTTCACCACTTCGACACCGGCACCCAGGTCCGGAGTACCGGAAAGGCCACTGCCCACCAAGGTCAGTTCCGCTTCGCTGCCAGCCTTGATGAAGGCGGGCTGCACGGCCAGCAGCTTGGCACTGCCTTCCTTGGCGGCACTGAAGTCCAGGCCACGCTCATCATGCTCGGCCTCGAACATGCGACCTTTCATCTCGCCGTTCAGGGCAGCGAATACCTGGCGCAGGTTGGTCTCGCCAACCTTCACGTTGCCGCGCCACTCGTAGCCGTTGTAGAGAATGGCCGAGCCACTGCCGTTGAACGGCGTGCCGTCGGCGTACTGGCCTTTCACCTCGACCTTGAAGGTGTCGCCTTCATCGGCGGTCACGGTCATCACGCCGCGCACATCACCCTTGGTCAGCATATGGCCGCTGAAGCTCCACTGCCCCGGCAGGGCATCAGCCTTGGGCTTGGCCTTTTGCCAGTCGGCCCAGGCCTTGTCTTCAAGCGGGAATCGCTTGGCCAGTTCCGGCACCATTTCCTTGAGGGCGAGGTCCAGCCAGTCACGATCGCGGGACTGGGCCTGGTACTCGAGGGACGGCCATTGGCCGAGGTGGAAGTTGACCAGGTGTTCCCACTCCTTGGCCGGGCGGCGCTGCAAGGCGACGCGGGCACCCGAGTGGCAGCGACCGCAGGTCTGACTCAGCTGGTCGTCGAACTTTTCAACCGTGTTCAGCCGACGCTCCATGGCGTAGCGCACACCCTCGGTCTCGCTCGGCGCCAGGCCTTGCTTGTCGGCCAGGTACTTGACCAGGGTGCGACGGTCATCGTCGCTGATCTTGAGGCCGTGCATCACCTGCATGCGCGCGATGCTCATCAGCCAGCCCTCTGGGGTCTTGCGCTGGTGGCTGATGCGACTGTAGGAATCGTTGCCTTCGGGGATATGGCAACCCATGCACTTGGACTTGAGGAGGGCAGGACCCTCCTCCGCTGCATGGGCCTGGGCGAACATCAGGGACGCCATGGCCAGTGCCAGGGTGCCCGCGTGCTGCCGGAGTCGAGTCGTCTTCAAGGTCAGACCTCCACGGTGTTGTTCTTATGATTTGCACCCCACGGCGGAGCGGGTGCAGTTGTCACGGCAAATACATAATGTGTGCCATGCCAATGAAAGTCCTTTTATAACAACGATTTAGCCTTAAAAATAAGGCTTGGCGGGAATGCTGACGGTGGACCCCGGCGTCTAATTTCGCGACAGACTGTTCCACGCTGAGACTGCACCACGCAGCATCCAGTAAAGGTAGACACTGCGACTGTTCCAGGCCCGTCTCAGCGAGTCTCAAAGTGCAACAGCGAGGCTTTCGACGACGATCGAATAACACCATTAAATTCTTTTTAAATCATAGTCTTATGTTTTATTAACGGCCTTGGCATGGGGGTTGCGAAAGCCGGGTACAACTTCAATGAACAGAGGCTTTCCCCCCATGCTCGCTGACCTGCCCGTCCTTCCCCAGACCCAAGCCTTCCTCAATCGCAAGCTGAAGATGCTGATCGGTGCCCAATGGCAGGACGCCGCCAGCGGCAACACCATGAGTTTCCGCAATCCGGCCACCGGCGAAATCCTCGGTGAGGTGCCCTCCGCCACCGCCGAGGATGTGGACCGCGCCGTGCAGGCCGCGCGCCAGGCCTTCGATGATTCCGCCTGGAGCCGCATGCGTCCGCGCGAGCGGCAGAACCTGCTGTGGCGCCTGGCCGACCTGATGGAGCGCGATGCCCAGGAACTGGCCGAACTGGAATGCCTGAACAACGGCAAGAGCGCCGCCGTGGCCAAGGTCATGGACGTGCAGTTGGCCATCGACTTCCTCCGCTACATGGCCGGCTGGGCCACCAAGATCGAAGGCACCACGGTCGACCCGTCCCTGCCGCTGATGCCGGGCGACCAGTTCCACGGCTACATCCGCCGCGAAGCGGTGGGCGTGGTCGGCGCCATCGTCGCCTGGAACTTCCCCCTGCTGCTGGCCTGCTGGAAGCTCGGCCCGGCGCTCGCCACCGGCTGCACCGTGATCCTCAAGCCCGCCGATGAAACCCCGCTGACCGCCCTCAAGCTGGCCGAACTGGTGCTGGAAGCCGGCTACCCGGCCGGGGTGTTCAACGTCATCACCGGCACCGGCCTGAATGCCGGCGTCGCCCTCACCTGCCATCCGGGCGTGGACAAGCTGACCTTCACCGGCTCCACCGAGGTGGGCAAGCAGATCGGCAAGGCGGCCATGGACAACATGACCCGCGTGACCCTGGAACTCGGCGGCAAGTCGCCGACCATCGTCATGCCCGACGCCAACCTCGCCGAAGCCGCCGCCGGCGCCGCCAGCGCGATCTTCTTCAACCAGGGCCAGGTCTGCTGCGCCGGCTCGCGCCTGTATGTGCACCGCAAGCACTTCGACAACGTGATTGCCGACATCGCGGGCATCGCCAACGGCATGAAGCTCGGCAACGGCCTGGACCCCAGCGTGCAGATGGGCCCGCTGGTCTCCGCCAAGCAGCAAGACCGCGTCACCGGCTACATCAACCTCGGCCGCGAACTGGGCGCCACCATCGCCTGCGGCGGCGAAGGTTTCGGCCCCGGCTACTTCGTCAAGCCGACCGTGATCGTCGACGTCGACCAGCAGCACCGCCTGGTGCAGGAAGAAATCTTCGGCCCGGTGCTGGTGGCCATGCCCTTCGACGATATCGACGAGGTGGTGCGCATGGCCAACGACAACCCCTATGGCCTGGGCGCCAGCATCTGGTCCAACGACCTGTCGGCGGTGCACCGGATGATTCCGCGCATCAAGTCCGGCTCGGTCTGGGTCAACTGCCACAGCGCCCTCGACCCGGCCCTGCCCTTCGGCGGCTACAAGCTCTCCGGCGTCGGCCGCGAAATGGGCGCGGCAGCCATCGAGCACTACACCGAGCTGAAGTCGGTGCTGATCAAGCTCTGAGGGCTCCTGTGGGAGCGATTTCAATCGCGAATGAATTCGCTCC
>NZ_SSOF01000031.1:0-12568 GCF_029873115.1 Pseudomonas sp. BN606
CATGAAAAAGGGGTGAAGCCGCGAGGGCTTCACCCCTTTTCCGTTACTGCATCGTGCGCGTTGGCTGCCTCCTCAGCTGACGATGAAGTCCGCCTGGGTCACGGTGGCACTGGCCACGCCCACCAAAGTGATGCTGTCGGCTCCGATGGTGACCAGGGTGTCGGCCCCCACCCCAGCGATGACCACACTACCAGCGAAGTTCGCCGCGGTAATGCCCAGATTCGCGACATGCAAGCGGTCCTGGCCTCCCGCAGGAATGGCATCGAAGCCGAGAATCTGGTCCTGCCCGAAGCCCGCACCGAACTGGAAGATGTCATTGCCTGCGCCACCATTCATGGTGTCGTTGCCTGCACCGCCAACCAGGACGTCGTTCCCACCCAGTCCATTGAGAGTGTCGGCGTCACTTCCGCCCAGGATCCGGTTGGCCAGGGTATTGCCCGTGCCACTGAACGCCCCGCTGCCAATGAACACCAGGTTCTCCACGTTCGTCCCGAGACTGTAACTCGACAGCGTCGTGCGAACGACATCAGTCCCATCACCCACCGCCTCAGCCACGAAGTCCAGCGCATTGTCCACGTAGTAGGTGTCATTACCGCTGCCACCCATCATCGTGTCGGCATCCGCGCCACCATTGAGCACGTCGTTGCCGGTCAGCCCATGGAGAATGTCATTCCCGGCCAGGCCGTCGAGGGTATCAGTGCTGGTGCCACCGACCAGCCGGTTGGCCAAGGCGTTGCCGGTCCCCGTAAAGGCGCCGGCACCAAGGGAGACCAGGACCTCGAGATTGGCCCCCAGGGTGTAGCTGGACAGCGTCGTACGGACCATGTCACTCCCCTCGCCCGTATTCTCGACCACCACATCCAGCGCGTTGTCCACATAGAAGGTGTCGTCCCCGACTCCCCCCACCATACGATCAGCCCCTGCATTGCCGTTGAGGACATCATTGCCGGCTACACCGAACATCATGTCATTGCCGCCGCCACCGCTCAGGGTATCGTTCCCCACGGCACCGGCGATCACATTCGCCAGGCCGTTCCCCACCGCCGTGAAATTGCTGCTTCCGATATAGGCCAGATCCTCGACGTTGGCGCCCAGGCTGTAACTCGCAAGGGTCGTGCGCACCATGTCACGCCCGTCCCCGGCTGCCTCGGTCACCGAATCGAGCACGTTGTCGACATAGAAGGTGTCGTTGCCGGCTCCACCGGTCATGCTGTCGGCACCCGTGGCGCCATCGATCAGGTCATTGCCGGCTCCACCGTTGAGCGTGTCGTTACCACCACCGCCGTTCATCACATCGTCACCGGCGGTACCGGTCAGGATGTCGTTGCCAGGACCGCCGTTGAACGTCCCGCCGATGAAGGCGGTCGCCGCCGACGCCACCTGGTTGAGGAAGCCCTGGTCATCCGTGAAGCTCGCCACCACCCGCAGCATCAACCCAACCTGCAATGCGCCGGGGGTGAAGCTTGCCGACGTGGCACCGCCAATGTTGGTCCAGGTCGTGCCGTTGGCGGAGGACTGCCACTGGAAGCTGAACACCGAGGTGGTGGTGCCATCGGCATCGGCGATGGTGCCGCGCGTGGCCGTCAGCAGTTGGCCTTGGGCCGGCGTGGTGTCGCTGATCACTGGCGCACCAGTCGGTACATCGTTGACCTGGGTGCCCGATACCGGTGCAGTCACTGCCGAGTACACGGTCTCCAGCACGCCATTGCCGTCCTTGTAGATGGCCTTCAGGCGCATCGCCAGCCCAGCCTGGGCGGCGGTGACCAGGAAGCTCGGTCCGGTGGCGCGGGCCAGTTCGGCGCCGGCGTTCTCGATGATGATGTCTTCGAAGATGCCGTCACCACGCACGTCAGCCTGCCAGTAGTAGGACACCGGCCCGGTGACAATGCCACCCGCGTTGTTGGCATCGGTCACACCTGCAATGGATGCCACCAGGCGAGTCCCCACCTCCGGTGTGGCATCGCTGATTGTTGCCAGCCCCACAGGCCCGCTATTGAGACCAACCACCAGCGCCTCGCTGACATCGTTGAACTGCAGGCGCTCGATACCACTCAGGCGGTCGCTACCATCGCGTCCATCGACAGTGTCGGTCACGGTCCAGGTGCCATCACCGTTGTTGAGCACCGTGTAATCGGCACGATTGCCGGAAAACTCGGCGGTGTCGTAGTTGAACGCCCCATTGCCGGCGAGCAGCTCGCGAGTGACCACCAACTGACCGGGGGTGTAGCGGCCGGTAAGCATGTCGTGTACCAGCTCGGTCATGCTGAAGGCGCGGTCAATCTCCGGTCCGGTTCCGTCGGCGTTCTGCTTCACGCTGATATAGACGGTCAACGAGCGATCGCCGTCGATCCGGTCATCCCCGCCCCGGCCCGCGATGATGTCGCTACCGCTGCCACCGAGGATGATGTTACCGGCGCCGAACGAGGTGACCCCAGTGCCCAGGAATTCCCCCAACCCGGCGATCAGGCCGATGTTGGTGAGGATGCTGCCGTTCACGCCCGAGGTGGAGATGGCCGCCGCATCGCGGTCGTCACCCTTGAGGATGTCGCTGTGGGACGAACCGGACAGACCTTCCATGAACTCGAAGCGAGTCAACAGGGAAGCGGTCGACGGAGTCACCGGGGTTTCGTCGAAGGCACGCAGGTCGAACTCGATATTGACCCCCTGCGGGTCGTCGCGGAACACTGCCCAGTCGAAGCCGGAGGCACCGACATAGCGGTCGCCCTCGCCGCCATTGCCGAGCATGATGTCGTCACCACCCTCGCCATCCATGCGGTCGATGATGCCGCGCTCGCCGATGTACACATCGTTGCCGGGCACGTTGTCCAGGCCGAACTCGTTGAAGTTGTCACCGGCGTTGCCGTCAGGGCCGCCCAGTTCCAGCCAGTCATCACCCTCGTTGCCGAACTGCGCTTCGTTGCCACGGGTACCAAGGATGAAGTCGTTGCCGACGCCACCGAAGATTTCCGTGGCGTCCTCACCCGAGACGATGAAGTCGTTGCCGAAACCACCCAGCAGCAGGTTGATGCCATTGCCGCCGTGGATGACGTCGTTGCCACCGTCGCCCTGGATGTTATCGTCGCCGCCGCGGTCGGTGATGATGTCGTCGCCATCGCCTGCGCGGATCAGGTCGTTGCCGTCGCCGCCTTCAATGCGATCACGACCGCCATCGCCCCAGATCGTGTCGTCACCGATGCTGGCGATCATGACGTCGTCGCCGTCGGTACCGCCCAGCACCACGTGCTCATCACCGGTGTAGCGCAGGTAGTTGGTGTTCGCCTCGTTGTAGAACGCCGTGGCGAGATTGTCGGTATTGACCGGGTTGTCGCGGATCACCCAGGGCAGCAAGGCACTGCCGCCCTGCGGGTCTTCGCCTGGAGCAGCGAAGTCGTCGAGGCTTTCGTCGATACCCACCGTCGAGGGATCATCACCGAGAATGCCATCAGCCCCAGGGTTGACCACATCCGCGTTGAACTGCCGGGTAATGTCCACCTCCAGGATCAGGCCTGGGTCGGAGAAGATATCCCCTGGCAGGTGGATCGCGTTGGTGTTGGCCATCACCATCTTGGCGAAGGAGTTGTTCTCCAGCTCGGTGAGGAAGTTCATGCTCGCCGTGCGTTCGAGGTAGTAGAAACGATCGCCGTCCTGGAGTTTCTCCATCTGGTTCTCGAACACGAAGTTGAAGGTCGAGCCCAGCAGACCACCGAAAGGCATCTGCCTTTCAGCCAAACCACCGATCCACAGGTCGATATCGTTGACCCCAGTGGTAGCCGCGGGTCCATTGAGGAAGGCCAGACGATCCGCGGTGTCGGCGGTGAAGGTGCGCTGTTCCGCCGTCCCTTCGTTGATGATCGCATCGCCACCAAACACCAGGGCGAAGGCCACCGCACGCTTCTCGGCAGTCGTATTCACGTCAGCCGCCAGCAATTCGGCATGGGTGCCATAGGCCGCGATGAAGTTGACGATGGACGTCTGGTGCTTCAGATGAGCAGCGAAGTCGACCCAACTGGTGTAGGGCCGCAGCTGGCTGTCGCCGGTCGCGTTGTAGAAGTCCTGACGCGCCGCGTTGAGCGTGGGCACGCCGGTGTCACGGCCGCGAGCGATGTTGATGGTGGCCAGGTCCAGTGGCAATCCGAGGAGGTTGTTGCGCAATGCCTCGGTGACGAACTCGTCAATCTCGTTGCCGGCCTGGCGAGTCATGCCACGGACGATATTGCCGGCAGCCTCCTCAGCCGACAGGGCACCGTTGTTGTTGAACGCTAGCGGGTTCAGGAAGGCATCGATCAGATCCATGCTGCCCGCGTCGGTGAAGTCCGGGTTCAGCCGGTCCACAGTCTCGGTGAGCATGGAGTGGCCGAAGCGGTACACCACGTGGGCGAACTCGGCGACGATCGCCGGGTTGATCTGGGTGTCATACACCTGGGTGGCATTGAAGAACACATCCACCTGCGGCTGCACCTTGCGGGCGAACTCCTCGAACACCAGGTGCTGGTACTGCATTTCCGTCGTGAAGCGAGCCGCCTGGAACAGACGTTCGCCATTCCAGCTGCCGTCCGCATTCTGCCAATTGCTGATGAAATCCGGATCGTTGCTGGCCAGCACCACAGCCTTGATCTGATCGACCATGCGGTTGTGCTCGGCGTGGAACACATGGTGAACCGAGGTCAGCCCGATGTTCTCGTTACCACGCCCGTCGCCTGTGATGAAGTGGCGGTCGAGCAGTTCGTTGTCAAAGGTATTGGCCGGTTGGGGCAGGAACGGTTGGTTGCCTGGCCCCACCGGTAGATTCGGATCGAATGCGGGGTTCGGTACCGGACCGGTTACCGCGTCTGCATCCGCCGTCATCAACGCGCCGGTCTGGCTGTTGAACGGGTTGGCCGCATGGGCGATGTCATCCAGGAACGCATGCCCGGTGAACAGGGCGTTGCCCGGAATCGCGAGGCCGCCCGCGACGCCCTCGACGAGCACGATCTGGTCGCCAACAAGGGTGACGATCTGCGCGAACCCGTTCGCTCCCGGGATGAACTTGCCATAGAGGTCAGTCGCCAACAGCGGGACATTGCCGATGTTGCCATCGGTCAACTGGATGCCCAGCATCTGGGCGGCCTGAGCCTTGACTTCGGCCCAGGTCGGCAGGCCACCGACGCCATCGAGCATGCGACCCGTGGCGACCGGATTTCCGCTAGCGTCTGGCTCGTACTCGCGCAGGAACACCTGGTGCGAGGCGTGGGACGTATAGGTCTGGTTCTGGTCGACGAACGGCGTGGTCGTATTGAGCGGTCCGCCACCGATGATGTCGTCTGCGGTGCCCATCAAGCCGTCCTGCCCCGGAGCATCGTTGCTGGTGCGGGTGAGGATCATGAAGTTCGAGGTACCCCCCGGAACGAAGAGGGGGTCATCCGGCTGCAGCGGCACGAAGACAAAGCCATTGCCGCCCTTGGTCACCAGGTCCAGGCCATGGTCGAAGAACTGGCCGAACAGGGTGAACCAGGAGTTGAAGCCGGCGGACAGCCCCTCGTCCGGCGCGGTGTTGGGGATGAACAGCGGCTGGCCAGCCGGGATCGGTGCGCCGTTCAGGTCCAGCAGCACGCCACTGGGGTCCAGGGTTCCCAGACCGGCATCCACATAGGCCTGCACAGCGGCTGGGTTGGTGATGGTCTGGTCGACGATCAGGTTGGAGATGGTCCGCGGGTCAGTATCGGCCACATTGCCGGGGGCGCCGTAGTCGGTGTTGGTGACCACGCCTCCCGGGCCGAGGTTCATGGTGTCCCCGTCCTGGTCGTCACGGAACACGGGTGGGACCAGGTTCGGGAAAGGCTGGTCAGCCGCACCGAAGTGCTCCTGACCCGGAACCAGGTTATTGAAGGAGCCATCCACAGTGCGCAGACCAAATGCACCGCGAGAGTTAGGCACGATATCCAGCAGGTTCTCACCAGCGGCATGGCGCTCGGAGATAATGATCTGGTCGAGGATGAACTGCAGGTCGCTGCGAACCAGATGTACGCCGGGGCTGGCAACGAAGCTTTCCTGCGGTACGGCTGCTGGCGGCGCAACAACCACGTTGCCGTTCACCGCGGCAGTAGCGTTCGAGAACACGTTCTCCAGCACGCCATCGGCGTCCTTGTAGACAGCCCTCACCCGCAGCGCCAGGCCGTCGAGGTCGGCAGTCACACGGAAGCTGTCGCGTTGCGCCGTTTCCGGTCGTTCCCCGGCTTCGTTGACGATATCCACGAACAAACCCGATCCGGCAACGGTCTCTCTTTGCCAGAAGTAGGCAACCGGCCCGGTAATCGCGCCCGTCGGGTTCCCTCCGGTAATGTTGTCCGCATCGGTCACCAGCAGGGACGAAGCGGTCAGGACCTGGCCGTTCTGCGGAGTGTTATCGCTGATCTGCAGCAGCCCCTGCGGGCCGGCGTTGCCACCAGGCACCAAAGCCACGGACTGATCGTTGAACTGGAGCCGTTCGATGCCGGTCAGCCGGTCCACGCCGTCGGCACCAATGACGGTATTGCCGTCGACGTCCACCTCAAGGTGGGTCACCGTGATCACGTCGTCGCTGAAGTCCAGCGTGGTGCCGTTGTTGTTGATATCGACCTGGTAGTCGTCGAAGTTGCCCGAGTAAACCGCTGTGTCGTAGTTGGGGCCAACGGTCTGGATGACTTCACGCACGATGACCAGCTGCGACGGATTGATCGCACCCGAGAGCATGTCCGGAATCAGCGCGCCAATACTGTCGACCCGGCGAATTTCCGTGGCCGGATCGCTAGGATTGGTACGCACGCTGACATAGGCGTTGAGCGTACGATCGCCATCGATCAGGTCATCGCCGCCGCGGCCTTCGAGGATATCGCTGCCGCCACCGCCAAGGATGATGTTGCCCCCGCCGAACGACGTGACACCTGCGCCGAGGAACTCCTGCAGCCCGGCGATCAGGTCGATGCCGGCTTGGTTCAGCACGCTGCCCAGCGGACCGTTTTCAGCGATCTCCGCAGCATCCGCGTTGTCACCGCGCAGGACATCACCGAACTGCGAACCCGCCAAGCCTTCGACGAAGGCGAAGCGGTCGAAGATGCCGGCGTTGGAAGCGGGAACCGGCGGCTCGAAGAAGTCGTCGACGATCATGTCGGCCAGCACGCCGAACGGGTCGAACTTGTAGCTGACCCAGTCGAAGCCGGAGCCACCATCGAAGTGGTCGGCACCTTCCGAGCCGAAGAAGATATCGTCGCCGCCTTCACCGATCATCTCATCGAAGCCACCACCGCCGACGAAGACGTCATTGCCTGCCACCTCGTCCAGGGCGAAGGGCGAGAAGTTGTCGCCGGGGGCACCGTCCTGGGTACCGATCTCGATCCAGTCGTCGCCTTCGTTACCGGCAGTCTGCAGGTTGCCCTTGGCACCGTAGATGAAGTCGTTGCCGGTACCGCCGAAGGTTTCCGACACGTCCTCGCCAGTGATGATGAAGTCGTTTCCGGCACCGCCAAGGATCAGGTTGAAGCCGTTGCCGCCATGGATGACGTCGTTGCCGTCGTCACCCTTGATGTTATCGTCGCCGCCCATGTCCGTGATGATGTCGTCGCCGGCGCCGCCATTGAGGCTGTCCACGCCATCGCCGCCTTCGATACGGTCATTGCCGCCATCGCCCCAGATGGTGTCATCGCCGATGCTGGCGATCAGGATGTCGGCTTCGTTGGTGCCACCGAGCACCACGTGGTCTTCACCGGTGTAGCGCAGGTAGTTGGTGTCGGCTCCCGGAGTGGCCGGGTTGTCGCGGATCACCAACGGAACAAGCACATTGTCGCCCAGCGGGTCCTCGTTGGGCGTCGCGATATCGTCGGCGCTTTCATCCACAAGCGGGGTGGATGGATCATCGCCAAGAATTCCATCAGCACCGGGGTTGTTGACGACACCAGCGTTGAACTGGCGCGTCTGGTCGACTTCCAGGATCAGACCAGGAGCGGTGAAGATATCCGCCGGCAGTCGATCAACGTCGGTGTTGCGCATCACCATCTTGGCGAAGGAGTTCTGCTCCATCTCGGTGAGGAAGTTGAGTCCTGCCAAGCGGCCCAAGTAGTAGAAGCGGTCGCCGTTCTGCAGGGCCTCCAACTGGGTCTCGAAGACGAAGTTGAAGGTGGAACCCAGCAGCCCGCCGAAGGGCATCTGCTTCTCGGCCAGGCCGCCCACCCAGAAGTCCACCAGATCCAGGCCGGTAGTGGTCACTCCATTGGCGCCGCTGGCCCATTCTCCGGTGCTGTGCAAGAAGTCCAGGCGGTCCTCGGGTGCACCAGCACCACCAAGAACGATGGCCATGGCGGCGGCGCGCTTGCCATCAAGGGTCAATGCGCCGGTGATGGTGGAGTGGGTGCCATAGGCGGCGATGAAGTTGATCAGCGACGCCTCATGCTTGAGGCCGCCCATGAAGTCCACCCAGCTGCTGTAGGCCTCCAGCTGACTGTCCCCGGTCGCTTCGAAGAACTCACGGCGAGCTGCGTTGAGCGACGGGATACCGGCATCACGGCCACGGGCGATGTTGATGGTCGCCAAGTCCAGCGGCAGACCCAGCAGATTGTTGCGCAAGGCCTCGGTGACGAACTCGTCGATCTCGTTGCCCTGTTGACGGGTGACACCACGAACAATGGCTCCGGCGGCTGCATCCGCATCCGCCCCGCTGGCGGCGAACGCCAAGGGGTTGAGGAAGGCGGCGATCAGGCCTATCTCGCTGTTGACGAAGTTCGGGTCCAGACGGTCGATGGTTTCAGTCAGCATGGAGTGACCGAAGCGATACACCACGTGGGCGAACTCGGCGACGATCGACGGGTCGATGGTGGCGTCGAAGCCAGTGGGAGCGAGGAACGCATCGACATTCGGCTGCACCTTACGGGCGAACTCCTCGAACACCAGGTGCTGGTACTGCATTTCCGTGCCGAACTTGGCGGCCTGGAACAGTCGCTCGCCATTCCATACCAGAGTGGATGTATCGGCGGGAATCTGTCCGACAACGGGAACCAGCAACCACTGGTTGAGGAAATCCACATCGCCGGAACTCAGAATCACCTCCTTCGTGTGGTCCACCAGGCGGTTGTGCTCCGAGTGGAACACGTGGTGCACGGCGGTGAGACCGATGTTCTCGTTCACCCGACCGTCGCCAGCGATGTAGTGGGAGTCCAGCAATTCGTTGTCGTAGGTGGCCGGATTGCCATCGTCGGTTCCGGCAACGCCGTCAGCGTCGGCGGCCAGCAGCGCGCCGGTCTGGCTATTGAAGGGGTTCGCGCTATGGGCGATGTCATCGAGGAAGGCATGGCCGGTGCGCACAGCGTTGGCCAAACTGATGCCCTGTCCGCCGTTGGCGGTCGGATCGCCTTCGACCAAGAAGGTCCCACCGGCACCATCGCTCATTACCACTTGCGGATAGCCGTTGGCCCCCTTGATGAAGTTGCCATAGGGATCGGTAGCTAGCAGCGGAATGTTGCCCACGTCCGCATCGGTCAGGTTGATGCCAAGGACATCGCGGGCCTGGGCCTTGACCGTGGCCCAAGTGGCCATGCCGCCCAGGTCCACGTCATTGCCGTTGCCAAAGACCCCGTCCACCAGGTCACGGTTGGTAATCAGCTTGCCAGTCGTTACCGGACCGTCAGCAGTCGTGACATAGGCACGCAGGAACACCTGGTGCGAGGGGTGCGAACTGTAGGTCTGGTTCTGGTCGACGAAGGGCGAGGTGGTGTTGGTGTGCTCGTGGATATCGTCCTCGGTACCCAATACACCATCCGCACCCGGCTGGTTGGTGGCACGGGTCAGGACCAGGAAATTGGTCGCGCTGTTCGGGTTGAACAGCGGATCGTCCTCTTGCAGCTGAATGAAGATGGTCCCGCTGCCCCCCTTGCTCACCAAGTCCAGACCATGGTCGAAGAACTGGCCGAAGAAAGTGAACCAGGAGTTGAACGGTGCCGACAGGCCCTCATCCGGTGTGGTGTTGGGGATGAAGAACACCTCCTGGTCATCCGGCGTGCCAAAGATGCCATCGAGTCCCGGGCTCAGGACGGGAGCCGCGCCACCGTTGGCTTCCACCGCCGCCGGATTATTGGCGGTCTGGTCGACGATCAAGTTACTGATGGTCCTCGGCTGCGAGTCGAACACTAAACCACTGGTCTGGCTGTAGGTCGTCCCGTTATCTGCAATGCGGAAAACCGGATCGAGCAAGCGCGGAAACAGGTTGTCCGCCGCCCCGAACTCGGTCTGCCCCAGCACCAGGTGGTTGAATGATCCGTCGACGGTCCGCAGTCCCCAGGGAACCTGTGAATTCGGCAGCAGTAGCGACAGGTCCTCACCTGCCGCATGGGCTTCAGAGATCAGGATCTGCTGGAGAATGAACTCGAGGTCAGACTTGATGTAGGTGGCCATGGTGTTGTTTTCCTCAATCCGACAGCAATTAGTCAGGCCGAATCACACCCACGCGGGGGCAATTCCACGTTTCTTCGAAGGAAATCGATCAAGCCGGGCAAATCGCAGTCGCGGCCGAACCCGCCAAGCCTTGGAAGTGGCTCAGTTCCGACTGAATGGATTTGTCCCCGTCAGCGCCGCGCTCAAAGGCGGCACTTCAACTCAGGCGAGGGGTGGGCCGTGGAAACGGACCTGGGGGGCGGCACAGGCTGAAGGGCCATTTGGCCCACTGCGCGAGAATGAATCGATGCTCATTGCGGTGTTCTCCCTAGCACTCTTGTGGCGGGCGCCACAGCGATGTCCCTCAACGCCGCTGCGTGCCAAAAAACAGTCATGCTCGTTCACACCCTGACTAAAGCCCCGGCCCTAGGCACTGTCAATAAAACGTCAGCATGTGTTTCTAAATGTAAAAACACATTAAGCTAATGATTTAAAAGGATTAGTTGACTAATTCAAGTGCACCAAGTGCATTCAACATGCGGTAGCACTCTTCCAACGGTCCTGGCACGCTCTTCTCCTGACAGCTAGAAGTGGCGTTCTAGAGCGGCTGCTGGTCGTATTCCCACTTATCAGCGGATTACAACCGTTGACTCAAGTGGGAAATCCGGGCAATTCACCGGCACCTTTTTTGCTTGATAAAGAGTAGACGGGGCGGCCCATACGCCAGAAACTTGGCGACACCGATTCAGCAGTCCAAAAGTGCCGAAATAGGGCCTGGCAATCGATCTGGCGAGCGATTCTGCCAGGCATGAAAAAGGGGTGAAGCCGCGAGGGCTTCACCCCTTTTCCGTTACTGCATCGTGCGCGTTGGCTGCCTCCTCAGCTGACGATGAAGTCCGCCTGGGTCACGGTGGCACTGGCCACGCCCACCAAAGTGATGCTGTCGGCTCCGATGGTGACCAGGGTGTCGGCCCCCACCCCAGCGATGACCACACTACCAGCGAAGTTCGCCGCGGTAATGCCCAGATTCGCGACATGCAAGCGGTCCTGGCCTCCCGCAGGAATGGCATCGAAGCCGAGAATCTGGTCCTGCCCGAAGCCCGCACCGAACTGGAAGATGTCATTGCCTGCGCCACCATTCATGGTGTCGTTGCCTGCACCGCCAACCAGGACGTCGTTCCCACCCAGTCCATTGAGAGTGTCGGCGTCACTTCCGCCCAGGATCCGGTTGGCCAGGGTATTGCCCGTGCCACTGAACGCCCCGCTGCCAATGAACACCAGGTTCTCCACGTTCGTCCCGAGACTGTAACTCGACAGCGTCGTGCGAACGACATCAGTCCCATCACCCACCGCCTCAGCCACGAAGTCCAGCGCATTGTCCACGTAGTAGGTGTCATTACCGCTGCCACCCATCATCGTGTCGGCATCCGCGCCACCATTGAGCACGTCGTTGCCGGTCAGCCCATGGAGAATGTCATTCCCGGCCAGGCCGTCGAGGGTATCAGTGCTGGTGCCACCGACCAGCCGGTTGGCCAAGGCGTTGCCGGTCCCCGTAAAGGCGCCGGCACCAAGGGAGACCAGGACCTCGAGATTGGCCCCCAGGGTGTAGCTGGACAGCGTCGTACGGACCATGTCACTCCCCTCGCCCGTATTCTCGACCACCACATCCAGCGCGTTGTCCACATAGAAGGTGTCGTCCCCGACTCCCCCCACCATACGATCAGCCCCTGCATTGCCGTTGAGGACATCATTGCCGGCTACACCGAACATCATGTCATTGCCGCCGCCACCGCTCAGGGTATCGTTCCCCACGGCACCGGCGATCACATTCGCCAGGCCGTTCCCCACCGCCGTGAAATTGCTGCTTCCGATATAGGCCAGATCCTCGACGTTGGCGCCCAGGCTGTAACTCGCAAGGGTCGTGCGCACCATGTCACGCCCGTCCCCGGCTGCCTCGGTCACCGAATCGAGCACGTTGTCGACATAGAAGGTGTCGTTGCCGGCTCCACCGGTCATGCTGTCGGCACCCGTGGCGCCATCGATCAGGTCATTGCCGGCTCCACCGTTGAGCGTGTCGTTACCACCACCGCCGTTCATCACATCGTCACCGGCGGTACCGGTCAGGATGTCGTTGCCAGGACCGCCGTTGAACGTCCCGCCGATGAAGGCGGTCGCCGCCGACGCCACCTGGTTG
>NZ_SSOF01000032.1:0-12212 GCF_029873115.1 Pseudomonas sp. BN606
CGCTACGACTACAACTTCGCGGCTGTCGGGATTCCGGGGCTGACCTTCATGACCCGCTACCTCTCCGGCGACGGCATCGAGCTGGGCGCTGGCCGCGAAGACGGCAAGGAATGGGAGCGCGACACCGATATCGCCTACGTGGTGCAGAGCGGCCCGCTGAAGAACCTTGGATTGAAGTGGCGCAACGCGACGGTGCGTTCGACCAACTTCGGCAACGACCTCGACGAGAACCGCCTGATTCTCAGCTACACCCTGCCACTCTGGTAAGGGCTCAAAGCCAACCTTCGGACCGCGCTGTTGGGCCTCGTTCCTCGACGCCAACCTACGGCAGGACTGCGTCCTGCCTGGCGAATGAATTCGCCCCTACAGGGATGTGCGCACGGGCCGCCCCTCTCCCTTCAGGGAGAGGGGCTCCCATAGGTTGGCGCTGAGCGAAGCGAAACCCGTCGATGACTGCACACCGGGCTAATGGGTATCGCAGGCTCGCGGACCGCCGCCGAACCCATCCTACGGACACATAGCACAGCCCCTCACGCTCACTTCGGGTAAGGCTCGAGCACTGCCTCCTGCTCGGTCTTGAGCATCCACACCACCAGCTTCGCCGGCTTGGAGTCGCTGGCATTGCGCGATTGCAGGTGGACACTGCCCGCAGGCTCGTACCAGCTCTCGCCCGCCTTGTAGCGCTTGGGCTCCTCGCCCTTGAGCTGGGAGATCACCTCCCCTTCCTCAACGTAGGCGAGCACCGAACCTGCATGACTGTGGGCCACGGAGCGTTGCCCTGGCGCATAGTCCACGGTGAGCAGGATGGCCTGCTTGCCAGGCGCATTGAGCAGCTCGTGATCATGCAGGATGGTGACCTGCTCCTGGCCCTCGCCCGTTTCGTGCGCATAGGCCTGGGGGAGGTTCAACAGCATCAGGCCAGCGGCCAAGGCACTCAAGGTCTTCAGGTTGCGCATCGTGGTCTCACTCGCTCGGGATTTTGCGGAAGCCGACAGCCAGCCGGTTCCAGCTGTTGATGGTGTTGATCGCCAGGGTCAGGTCCACCCGCTCGCGCTCGCTGAACTCGGCCGCCAACTGGGCATAGTCCTCATCGGGGGCGTGAGTTTCGGCCAGGCGCGTCAGGGATTCCGTCCAGGCCAGAGCGGCGCGTTCGCGAGGACTGAAGAACGGGCTTTCGCGCCAGACGGCAACCGAGTAGAGGCGGCGCTCGGTTTCCCCACGCTTGCGTGCGTCGGAGCTGTGCAAGTCGACGCAGAAGGCACAGCCATTAATCTGCGATGCACGCAGCTTCACCAACTCCAGCAGCGGCTTCTCCAGGGGGAGTTTGCTCACCGCCGCTTCCAGGGCGAGCATCGCCTTGAGCGCGTCGGGAGAGGCGGAGTAGTAATCCATGCGTGGTGTCATCGAGGCATCCTCGTGGTGGGAAGGGATGCCTCAAAACTACTGCCGACGGGGCTTGTGACCTACGGCCAATTGGCGTGATTACGAGGTGGCCAATGCACGTGCGAGATCAGGGTGAGAAAGATTGTGGTAGCGAATTCAATCGCGAATGAATTCGCTCCGACAAAGAACGATCAAGCCTTCAGCTTGTGGGTCCAGTCCAGCAGGCTGCGCCACAAGCAGATGCCCACGAAGTAGGCCGAGGCCAGCCACCAGATGCCCAGCACCAGGGATTTGTAGAAGGGGTGCTGGAGGATGAGCAGCATGCTGCTGATCATCCACACGAAGGTGACCACGATATTCAGTGGCATCAGCTTGCGCACCCGGAACGGATGGAGGAACTTCAGCTTGGTCAGCGTCAGCGCCGCGAGGGCGCAAATCAGCAGCAGGCTCACAACGGGCAGCGGATCGATGATCCAGATGTACAGCGCCACCACATTCCACGCAGCGGGAAAACCCACAAAGTAGTTGTCGCTGCTCTTCATGTTCAGGTTGCAGAAGCAGAACAGCGACGACACCAGGATAAGGCTCACCGCCACCAGCGCCGTATGCTCGGGCAGGTCGATGTAGCGGTAGATGAAGATGGCCGGAATGAACACGTAGGTGAGGTAGTCGATCACCAGGTCCAGGGTCGAGCCGTCGAAATTAGGCAGCATGGTGCTGGTTTGGACACGCCTGGCAAGAGTGCCATCCAGACCATCGACCAGCAGGGCAGCACCCAGCCAGAGGAGGCAGTCGCGGGGCTGATTGTCGAACAGGGCGAGAATGGCCATCAGGGCCAGCACAACGCCGGTGGCAGTGACACCGTGAGCCGACCAGGCCTTGGCTTTATTGACGACACTAATGTTGGTGGACACGAGGCAGCTCTGCTCTAAATGGTGGGTGACAGAATCGATAGACCGCGATTATGCGTTAGCTTCTCAAATGCCTTCAGAGTTTTGTGAATCCGGCCATGTCGCTTTCAGACATCTTCACCTTGCATATTCGAGCCTAGGTCATCCGCGCCAGACAGCAATACCGGTCGGCGCGCGAACATCCGAAAAACGGCACCCATCGGTGCGGACTTGCAGCCAGAATTCCAAGACGGCAACCTTGCGCCCTTTCCACCCTGATCAACCGCCATGAGCGCCCCACCCGATCCCACCCGCTGCCCGCTTTGCGGCCAGAGCAACCAGTGCACCCAGGCTGATCCCGCCAGGGCCGGCCAGGCTTGCTGGTGCTTCGAGGCGAAGATCGACCCCGCCGTGCTCGACGAGATCCCCCCGCAGGACATCGATCGCACCTGCCTCTGTCCTCGCTGCGCACGCGCGTTGCCACCCGATGCACCAAGCTGATGCGCCTTGATCGATTTTTGAGCAATTTCCCGGAATTCAGCCGCCTCGACGCGCGCCTGCTGCTAGCCGCCGGTCGGATTCGAGTGGATGGCCAGCCAGTTACCGACAGTCGCTTCGAGGTCCGGGAATTCAGCCGCGTCGAGCTCGACGATCGCCTGCTCCAGGCCGGCAAGCCAGCCCGCTACTTCATGCTCTACAAGCCTTCCGGCCACGTCAGCGCTACCGAGCATCCGGAGCATCCCACCGTGCTCGACCTGCTCGACGAGCCCGACAAGCACGAGCTGCACCTGGGCGGGCGCCTGGACCTCACCACCACCGGCCTGCTGCTGATCACCAACGACGGACTCTGGTCCCGCCGGCTCACCCTGCCCGGCAGCAAGCAGCCCAAGGTCTATTACGTGGAAACCGAGCAGCCCATCGGTACCGAGTACATCGACACCTTCGCGCAAGGGCTCTACTTCGCCTATGAGGGCCTGACCACCCTCCCCGCCCAGCTGGAAATCCTCGGCCCCCGCGCCGCCCGCCTGACCCTGCACGAGGGTCGCTACCACCAGGTCAAGCGCATGTTCGGCCACTTCCAGAACAAGGTCGTACGCCTCCACCGCGAGAGCGTCGGACCGCTGAAGCTGGACCCGCAGATGCAGCCAGGCGACTACCGGTCGCTCACGGCTCAGGAAGTGGCCTGCTTTTAGCTAGATCACTCGCGAGTCACATCGGGATTGAATAACCCGACGAACTGCAAGAATTTTTCCTTTCAATGAGCTTGCGAGTGAAATCATGCCCTGCTTAAATCGGACACAAGGTCAGAGCGTGACCAAAGAGTCACGCCGACCATCTAAGCGTTCCCTGCGGTCTCCTGTGCTCTGCACTCGTAGGTTCCCTGCCTGGTTAGAAGACTCGTTCGGTGCTCTGAAAAGCGCCGAACTCCCTCGTCTTTTCTCGACCTAACCGCTTGATAAATAAAGAATTCTAAAAATTCCAGCCTGACATTCGATTGTCATCGAAAGGCGCTTTCCTACTGCCAAGACTTAGAGCGGGCCAAGCCGTTGAGAGGGCTCGCATGACCCATCTGCGCCAGGAGGAAACGACATGAGGCCGGAAACCGCCATCGTCGAGATTCACAGCCAGTACAAGGTTTACACGGAGTTCTACGGCAACCCGGAAGCCAGGGAGACCATCATTCTGGTCAACGGCTCCTTGTCGACGACCGCCTCGTTCGCGCAGACAGTGAAATACCTGCAACCGCACTTCAACGTGGTGCTCTTCGACGAGCCCTATGCCGGCCAGTCCAAGCCGCATAACGACAACTCGCGCTTCATCGGCAAGGAAACCGAGGCCGACATTCTCCTCCACCTGATTGAGCACTTCCGGGTGGACTACCTGATGTCCTTCTCCTGGGGCAGCGTCTCCGCCCTCCTCGCCCTGGCCCAGTGCCCGGCACGGATCAAGAAGGCCATCGTCACCTCCTTCTCGCCTATCCTCAACGAGCCGATGATGGACTACCTGACCCGCGGCCTGGATTGCCTGTCGGCCATCGATCGGGACGCCGTAGGCCACCTGGTCAACAACACCATCGGCAAGTACCTGCCGAGCCTGTACCAGCGCTTCAACCACAAACACTGCAGCAGCCTCGACGACCACGAGTACCTGCAAATGCACCACCACGTCTGCCAGGTGCTGAACATGGATTCGCGCTGCTACGTGGACTGCCTGGCCAACGTTGACATCCCGCTGCTGTTCATCAACGGGGACCGCGACGAGTACACCTCCGCCGAGGATGCCCGCCACTTCGCCAAGCACGTGCGCGATTGCCAGTTCGCCACCATCGACAACGCCGGCCACTTCGTCGACGTCGAAACCAAGGCCGCCTGGCTGCAGACCCAGCAAGCCATGCTGGGCTTCCTCAAGGCGCCGGCCACCAAGGGCATGGCTCGCCCGCAGGTTGCCGACTACCAGGCAGTAGCCGTTTGAACGCGTGGCCGCCCGGGCAGGTGCAAGTATTTTCAGTAACTTGTGACTGCCCCGGGCTTCACCTCGCCCGCGCCTTCTGGTAAAAAGAGCACCCTTCGCGGGCGTCGTATAATGGCATTACCTGAGCTTCCCAAGCTCATGACGAGGGTTCGATTCCCTTCGCCCGCTCCATACTCCTCACGGAACCGCTCTAGTACGGGCCTTCCGCGACGGCATTGAGGTTAATGGGTAGCTGTCAGTCCAAGAATTTCCTTTTCTGAGGACTTACCCATGTCTAAACCTACGCAACTCATTCTCCATCTCGTCCTCACCTCTGGCGTTGGCTTCCAGTACTACTTCATGCGCCATATTCCCGGCCTTCCCTGCCCTCCGTTCAGTTTCCTTGCTGAACGATGGCACATCACTTGCTGACACCAGCACTCCGAACGTCCTCCAACGGCGGAGACAGTTCATAGACGATGGCGTCGCTCCCGGTCACCAATCCCATGGTGACTGGGGCGGCGCCTTTTTCGTTCAGCGGTGGGACAAACAACATGACCGACAAGAGTTGCACCCGTAACGACAATCTCGCCTGGGTCGCGGGCAGCGATGCCCCGGAAAAGCGCACTGTGAACCTGGGCTTCATGGCCCTTTCCGACTCCGCCTCGCTGATAGTCGCGGCTACCCAGGGTTTCGCCCAACCCTATGGACTGACCCTGGAACTGAAGCGGCAGACCTCCTGGGCCGGCCTGCGCGACAGACTATTGAGCGGCGAACTGGACGCCGCGCATTCGCTCTATGGACAGGTCTACGGCACCCACCTGGGACTGGGCAGCGCCCCGACCGAAATGGCGATCCTCATGGGACTTTGCCAGAACGGCCAGGCGATCAATCTCTCCGAACCGCTGCGTCAGGCAGGCGTGACCCGTGCCGACGCCCTGGCCGCCCGGGTGCGCCAGCACGGTGCGAAGCTGACCTTCGCCCAGACTTTTCCCACCGGCACCCATGCCATGTGGCTTCACTACTGGCTGGCGGCCCAGGGTATCCACCCGCTGGAAGACGTGAACACGGTGGTGCTGCCACCTGCGCAGATGGTCCAGCATCTCAAGACAGGACACATCGACGGTTTTTGTGCCGGCGGCCCCTGGGGCGCGCTCGCCGTGGATGAGAAACAAGGCTTCACCCTGGCGACCAGTCAGATGATCTGGCCAGACCACCCGGAAAAGGTGCTCGCCTGCACTCGCGCCTTCGTGGAGCAGTACCCCAACACAGCCCGCGCCCTGACCATGGCGGTGCTCGAGGCTAGCCGCTTCATCGACGCCAGCGACGACAACAAGCGCAGCACCGCCCAACTGATCAGCGGCGGCGAATACCTCGATGCACCACTCTCAGCCATTGAGCCGCGTTTTCTCGGTTTCTACGAGGACGGCCTCGGCTACGCCTGGCGCGATGATCACCCGTTGCGCTTCTTTGCCGACGGAGAGGCGACCATGCCCTGGCTGTCCGATGGCATGTGGTTCATGACCCAGTTCCGTCGCTGGGGGCTGCTCAGGGAAGACCCGGATTACCTCGGCGTGGCCCGTCGAGTCCACCAGCTTGCGCTCTACCGCGAAGCGGCCGAAGCACTGGGCATCGTGGTCCCCGAGCACCCCATGCGCAGCTCCAGGCTGTTCGACGGCCATGTCTGGGACGGCACCGATCCGGCCGGCTACGCCCGCAGCTTCGCCATCCATGCCCGCAGCTCCGCCATTGCGGCTGCTTCCCTCTGACGCCTGGAGTTGATCACAGCATGCTCCGCATTCTCCTGATTGATGACACCCCGAAGAAAGTCGGCCGTCTGCGCAATGCCCTGGTGGAGGCCGGTTTCGAGGTCATGGACGAAACCGGCCTGAGTATCAACCTGCCTGAGCGGATCGAAGCCGCGCGCCCCGATGTCGTGCTGATAGACACCGAATCCGCGGGTCGCGACATGATGGAACAGGTAGTGATGGTCAGCCGCGACCGGCCTCACCCGATCGTCATGTTCACCGACGACCACGATCCCGAGCTGATGCGCCAGGCGATTCGGGCCGGTGTCAGCGCCTACGTGATCGAGGGCATTCACGCCGAACGCCTGCGGCCGATCCTGGACGTGGCCATGGCGCGCTTCGAGGCTGACCAGGCCCTGCGTACCCAGTTGCTGGTGCGGGATACCCAATTGGCCGAACGCAAACGCATCGAGTTGGCCAAGGGCCTACTGATGAAGATGAAAAGCTGTGACGAGGATGCCGCCTACACCTTGATGCGTCGCCAGGCCATGGGGCGTCAACAACGATTGATCCAGGTGGCCGAACAGATCATCGCCACGCACGAGATGCTCGGCGTCTGAACAGCGAGTAGAAATCGGCCAAGTCCATGTGGGTGCAAACTCATCGCTCCACATGGACAGGGCAAACACCCGCGACAACCTCAAGCCACACACCGTACGCAGGCGCACTGTGGTGCGGTCCGTCGTTGCCCCAGACACAGGACTACGTTCCTGGCATCCGCCCCTCGCCGCACTCCTACTCCAAGTGAACCAAAACCGTTCAGGCCACCTCTGCACCGCACGAACATGGCTCAGTGCCGCCAGCCTGTCCGCACTTTTACCCAAAGAGTCAAGCTGCTGATTTAAAAGACAATAACGACCTAAAGCAGCCTGCCGAAGTCATGGCTTCGGGCTGCTGGGCAAGCTGGCAAGGCGTTTGCAGTCTCACCTGCAGAATCTTGCGTAGCGCGCCAACGGCGGTGGGCCGCGGATCACGGACAACGGCGTCCGTCAGAGCTCCTTTCCTTCTCGGGAGCTCTGGCGTGCGCCGTTTTTGTTTTGCCCTCCATTCAGGACAGCACCATGAGCGAACGTGATTCCAAAGACCCGGTGAACAACAGTCGTCGCAACTTCCTCAAGCAATCGATCGCCATTGCCGGCACGGTCGGTGGCGTGACCGCCCTCGGCCTCTCCGCTCCCGGTTTCCTGCGCAGCGCGGCCTGGGCCGCCGGCTCGGATGCACCGGAAAAGACCGCCCTGAAGGTCGGCTTCATTCCCCTCACCGACTGCGCCTCGGTGGTCGTGGCCGCCACCCAGGGCTTCGCCGCCAAGTACGGCCTGTCCATCACACCCAGCAAGGAAGCTTCCTGGGCTGGCGTGCGCGACAAGCTGAACACCGGCGAACTCGATGCCTCCCACGTGCTCTACGGCATGATGTACAGCTCCCAGCTCGGCGTTGCCGGTCCGCAGAAGAACATGGCGGTGCTCATGGGACTGAACCAGAACGGCCAGGCCATCACCCTCTCCCGCCAATTGAAAGAAGCTGGCGTGACCAACGGTGAACAACTCGCCGCGCATATCAAGAAGGGCGGCAACCCGCTGACCTTCGCCCAGACCTTCCCCACCGGCACCCATGCCATGTGGCTCTACTACTGGCTGGCCAGCCATGGCATCAACCCGCTGACCGATGTGAAGACCATCACCGTGCCGCCGCCGCAGATGGTCGCCAACATGCGCGTCGGCAACATGGACGGCTTCTGCGTCGGCGAGCCCTGGGGCGCGCGGGCGATCTTCGACAAGATCGGTTTCACTGCCACCACCACCCAGCAGATCTGGGCGGACCATCCGGAGAAGGTGCTGGGCTGCTCGCGCGATTTCGTCGAGCAGAACCCCAACACCGCACGGGCACTGGTGATGGCCCTGCTCGACGCCAGCCGCTTCATCGAGGCCAGCGACGAGAACAAGAAGGCCACCGCCAAACTCATTGCCGGCAAGGCCTACGTGAACGCCCCGGTGGACGTCATCGAGCAGCGCTTCCTCGGCCACTACGAGGACGGCCTGGGCAACAAATGGGATGACAAGCACGCCATGGCCTTCTGCAAGGACTGCAACGTGAACTTCCCTTGGCTCTCCGACGGCATGTGGTTCATGACCCAGTTCAAGCGCTGGGGCCTGATCAAGCAGGACCCGGACTACGCAGCCGTCGCCGCCCAGGTCAACCAGACCAAGCTGTTCAGTGAAGCGGCCAGCGCCCTCGGCCTGCCGGTTCCGGCCAGCCAGATGCGCGGCAGCACCCTGATTGACGGCAAGCTGTGGGACGGCTCGAACCCTGCCGCCTACGCCCAGTCCTTTGCCATCAAAGCCTGACCCGGGAGGTAACGATGAACGCTCCGGTAACTCCGCCGCTGCCTCTGCCGGCCAAGGCCGCACCCAGCTCCGCTCCACGACTGGCCAAGCCAGCCGTGGAGTTCTTCAACAACCTGGCACGGGCACTGGTCCCACCACTGCTCGGCCTGCTGCTGTTCATCGGCCTCTGGGCCCTGGTGGCGACACGCAGCGAAGGGTTGCCGGGGCCACTGTCGACCTGGCATTCGGCGCTGGAACTCTTTGCCGATCCCTTCTACGACAACGGCCCCAACGACATGGGCATCGGCTGGAACATCCTGCACTCGCTGGGCCGCGTCGGCCTGGGCTTCGGTATGGCGGCGCTGGTGGGCATACCCCTGGGCTTCGCCATCGGCCGCTTCACCTTCCTGGCCGGGATGCTCTCTCCCATCATCAGCTTGCTGCGCCCGGTGTCGCCGTTGGCCTGGCTGCCCATCGGCCTGCTGGTGTTCGAGGCCGCTGGCCCCGCGTCGATCTGGGTGATCTTCATCAGCTCGATCTGGCCGATCATCCTCAACACCGCCGCCGGGGTGGCCAGCGTGCCGCAGGACTACCTCAACGTGGCGAGGGTGCTGAAGCTCTCCGAGTTCAAGGTCCTCACCCGCATCCTGTTCCCGGCCGTATTGCCTCACCTGATGACTGGCATCCGTCTGGCCATCGGTGTCGCCTGGCTGGTGATCGTGGCGGCGGAAATGCTCACCGGCGGCACCGGCCTGGGCTTCTGGGTGTGGGACGAATGGAACAACCTCAACGTCGAGCACATCCTCATCGCCATCATCATCGTCGGCCTGGTGGGCCTGGCCCTGGAACAGAGCCTGCTGTGGCTGGCCAAGCGCTTCGACTACAACAACTGACCATTTCTGTAGGAGCGAGCTCTGCTCGCGAACCGCATTCGCGAGCAAGCTCGCTCCTACCAAGAGCAGGAGAACCCTGATGGACAAGTTCGTCGAGCTGACCGGCGTCAGCAAACACTTCGATACGCGCAAGGGTCGTTTCCAGGCCCTCAGCGACGTCAACCTCTGCATCGCCCGTGGCGAGTTCGTCTCGCTGATCGGCCACTCCGGCTGCGGCAAGTCCACCGTCCTCAACCTGATCGCTGGCCTGCTGGATGCCAGCGACGGCGGGCTGATCTGCAATGGCCGGGAAATCGACGGCCCTGGCCCTGAGCGCGCCGTGGTGTTCCAGAACCACAGCCTGCTGCCCTGGATGACCTGCTTCGGCAACGTCCATCTCGCCGTAGAGCGGGTCTTCGGCGCCCGTGAAAGCAAGGCCCGCCTCAAGGAACGTACCGCCGCGGCGTTGCAGATGGTCGGCCTGGATCATGCGGCGCACAAGCACCCCAATGAAATCTCCGGCGGCATGAAGCAGCGCGTGGGCATCGCCCGTGCGCTGGCGATGGAACCCAAGGTGTTGCTGATGGACGAGCCCTTCGGCGCCCTGGACGCCCTCACCCGCGCGCACCTGCAGGACGAGTTGCTGCGCATCGTCGGCGAGACCCACAGTACCGTGGTGATGGTCACCCATGACGTGGACGAGGCCGTATTGCTCTCCGACCGCATCATGATGATGACCAACGGCCCGGCGGCCACCGTCGGCGATATCGTCCAGGTCGAGCTGGCGCGCCCACGCGACCGCCTGGCCCTGGCCAACGATGCCCGCTACCACGAGTACCGCACCGCAGTGCTGGAGTTCCTCTACCAACGTCAGCAGCGCCCCGCCGCCTAGGTATCCGCCCTGCCCTTCGCGAAAGCCCGGCCCCGTGCCGGGCTTTCGCGTTTTGACTTGCCCGCATGCCCCATGCAGGGGCCCCCGTACCCGGCTTCGCACCCCGCCAATGCAACCTTGCCCGCGCAGGTGCATGACGTAATCGCCAAATGTTCTTGTCGCTAAACAAACATCATGTAAATCAAGTAGTTGAACAAACTGGCACAGTGCCTGCTAAGACCTTCCCCGGTCAGCACAACGGCGTGTCTGCCACTCAACCGACAACGACGTCGCGGAATCCCCTCTCCACCCGGAGCGCGGACACCGTGACGTTTTTTTTGCGCTTTTCAGACCTAGGAAGTCCGCTATGCACATGCTGAAACCCGCTCTGCTGTCGCTGGCCGTTGCCGGCACCAGTCACGCCGCCCTGGCCACAGAGGACGTTAGCAACCTGTTCACTGGGGGCAAAGCCATCCTCGATGCCCGCTACCGCTTTGAGAACGTCGACCAGAACAACAACTTGCGCGACGCCAATGCCCAGACCCTGCGCACCCGCGTCGGCTTCCAGACCGGCAAGTGGTACGGCCTCTCGGGCCTGGTGGAAGTGGACAACGTCAGCCGCCTCGGCGATGCCGCCTACAACAGCACCCGCAATGGCCAGACCAACTACGCCATGGTGGTCGACCCCGACGGCACCGAAGTCAACCAGGCCCTGCTGCGCTATGACCAGGCCTTCGGCAGCGCCGTGCTGGGCCGCCAACGCATCAACCTGGACAACCAACGCTTTGTCGGCGGCTCGGCCTGGCGGCAGAACGAGCAGACCTACGACGCTGCACTGGCCCAGCTCAAGCCCCTTGATGGCCTGACCCTGACCTACAGCTACCTGGACAACATCAACACCATTTTCGGCCCGGAAAACGGCCGCTTCGATAACCGTACCAACCCCGCCAACATCGAAGGCCACAGTCACCTGTTCAATGCCCAGTACCTGGTGCGGCCGGAACTCGCAGTGACCGCCTACAGCTACCTGCTCGGCCTGGACAACATTGCGACCACCGCGACCTCCCCGCTGGGCAGCTTGTCCAGCCGGACCAGCGGCCTGCGCCTGAACGGTGCGCTGGCCGGTTTCAACTATGCGCTGGAGTACGCACGCCAGCAGGACTACGCCGATAACCCGCTGGACCTGGACAGTGAGTACTACCTGGCGGAATTGGGGTATGTCTTCAAGGGCGTGCAGTTCAAGGGCGGGTACGAGGTGCTGGGTGGCGACAGCGGCCCCGGCAACCGCGCGTTCCAGACGCCGCTGGCGACCAAGCACATCTTTCAGGGCTGGGCCGACCAGTTCCTCACCACGCCGGCCGACGGCATCGAGGACGCCTACCTGGGGTTCACCGCGCCATTGGCCGGCGGCAGCCTGCAAGCCTGGTACCACGACTTCGACACCGAGCAGGGCAGCGACAGCTACGGCAGCGAGATCGACCTGTCCTACGCCCATCCGATACCAGGCGTGAAAGGTCTGGTCGGACTGCTCAAGTACGCCAGCTACGACTCGGATGATCGAGCCCGCACGGTCGATACCGACAAGCTCTGGGTGCAGGTGCAATACACCTACT
>NZ_SSOF01000033.1:0-4377 GCF_029873115.1 Pseudomonas sp. BN606
CCCAACCGAATTGCTTGACGACCATAGAGCGTTGGAACCACCTGATCCCATCCCGAACTCAGCAGTGAAACGACGCATCGCCGATGGTAGTGTGGAGCTTCTCCATGTGAGAGTAGGTCATCGTCAAGCTTCTATCCCAAACCCCCGATCCGTGAAAACGGTTCGGGGGTTTGTCTTTGGGCGCGCAAAAAAGCTGGCCGCGAATGCATTCCAGCCAGTCTGGTTTGAGGGCGTTGGCTCGGTCGGCTTGAGCGCGATTTCTATGCAACCCGAGTGTGCATAGATATGATGCCTGCCTCATTAAGGGCTGGATCCAGCACATGCCTACGCTATTGAAACTTCTGCAGGATGGGCGCTTTCACTCAGGCCAGGCGCTGGGTGAGGCCCTGGGTGTAAGCAGAAGTGCCGTCTGGAAGCAGTTGCAGCAGCTGGAAGCGGAGCTCGGTCTTGCGATCTACAAGGTGCGTGGCCGGGGCTACCGACTGCAGTTTCCTCTTAGTCTCCTTGATCAGGGGGTTCTGAATGCGGGGGGGGCTCCTTGGTCCCATCGAGTGTTTGATTCGCTGGACTCCACGAATGCGGAGGTCTCCCGCGGTCTTGCTCGCGGTGAACTGCCGCCCTTTGCGGTCATAGCGGAACGGCAAACGGAAGGCAGGGGGCGAAGGGGGCGTCGATGGGTCAGTCCTCATGCGCAGAACCTCTATTACAGTCTTGCTGTGCGCGTCGATGGCGGTGCCCGCCAGCTTGAGGGCTTGAGTCTTGTTGTCGGGTTGGCGGTGCTGAAGACCTTGCAGTCGTTCGGGTTGACGGCGGCTGGCCTCAAGTGGCCAAACGACCTGTTGGTTGGGAACCGCAAGATCGCTGGAATCCTCCTTGAGCTGTTGGGGGACCCGGCCGACATCTGCCATGTCGTAATTGGTATTGGAATCAATGTGAATATGCAGTTGTCTGCCGAGGACATAGATCAGCCCTGGACTTCCATGCAGGTGGAAAGCGGTGCTTTGGTGGACAGGAGTGCCTTGGTGGCTCGCTTGAGTGAATACCTCGACGATTACCTGGTGCGTCACAAGAGATACGGTTTTTCTGCTCTTCGGGAGGAGTGGGAAGCCGGGCATCTCTGGCAAGGGCGGCAAGTCAACTTGATCGCCGGTGTTCAGAGTATCCAGGGGTTGGTATTGGGGATAGACGCGACAGGCGCCTTGCGCTTGGACGTCGGTGGTGAGGAGCGAGCTTACAGTGGTGGAGAGCTCAGTTTGAGGTTGAGTGATGATTCTTGAGCTTGACTGTGGCAACAGCTTTATCAAGTGGCGTGTCATCGACAGTGCGCAAGCCGCAACTATTGGCGGCGGTGTGGTTGGCTCCGATGAAGAGCTGATTTCTGCGTTGCGTGCATTGAATGAACTAGTGCTTCGCAATTGCAGGTTGGTCAGTGTCCGTTCTGACGAGGAAACACGTGCACTGACCGACCGGCTTCAGGATGTGTTCGGCGTGGTTTCTGTCTGTGTCGAGCCGGCTGCTGAAATGTCCGGCGTGCGCAATGGCTACTCAGAGTTCCAGCGCCTTGGGCTGGATCGCTGGCTAGCGGTGCTGGGTGCCTATCACATAGCTCGCAAGGCTTGCCTGGTCCTGGATCTGGGTACTGCGGTGACATCTGATCTGGTTGCTGAAAATGGCGAGCATCTCGGGGGATTCATTTGCCCGGGTATGCCGTTGATGCGTAATCAATTGAGGACGCACACTCGCCGAATTCGCTACGACGACCAGGCTGCGGAGAGGGCGCTGCTCGATATGGCTCCCGGCCGCTCGACGGTGGAGGCCGTGGAGAGGGGATGTCTTCTGATGCTGCGCGGATTCGTCCAGGCGCAGATCGAATTGGCGGCGCAGCATCTCGGGGATGATTTTGAGGTTTTCCTTACTGGCGGTGATGCGCTGCTGGTGAAGAGTGTGCTGCCGCGGGCAAGAGTGTTGCCCGACTTGGTGTTTGCCGGTTTGGCGATTGCCTGCCCATTGCCTTGAGGTTGATTCATGCGTTGGTTGTTCCTGTTCCTCCTGGTTCTCAATCTCTTCTACTACGTCTGGCATCAGCAGCAGGCACCACTGCGTCCGAAAGAGGTGGAAACCCTATCTCTTTATAAGGGGGGGCAGCAGGACATCCGTCTGCTTAGTGAGTCCGGCAATGTCCAGCCGAGGCGCACTGCAGTGGTCCCGACATCAACGGAGGAAGCTGTCTGCCTTTTCCTGGGGGGATTTGAGCGAGAGGAGCAGGCGCGCGAAGTGGAGCAGCGCCTCATTAGCCTGGATGTGCGGTCGGAGGTGCGGCCTGTAGATGCCGCTGCCGGTACCGACTATTGGGTCTACCTGGCGCCTCTCGCTTCGCGAGAGGCCTCGCTGCGTCAGCTCAAGGAGCTTCAGGCGCGGAAGATCGACAGCTATATCGTCACCCAGGGAGACCTGATCAACGGAATATCCCTCGGGATCTTCTCGCGAATGGATTCTGCCGAGAGTGTCATGCAGCGTTTGCGAGACGCAGGCTATGAGCCCTTCATGCGCGAACTGGCTCGTGCGCACCGTGATTATTGGGTGCGGATTGCACCGGAAAGCCGCAGGTTGGTTGACGATCCATTGCTTGAGCAGCTGTCTCAAGATTTTTTTGGGTTAAAACATCAACTTATGCCGTGCGAGGGTGTTGCATCTCCTCGTTAGCTTGAATAGAATGGCGCCCGCTTCGCAGCGTGGCCCGATAGGCTGATTTGCGAAGCAGCTGTCAAATGAAGCTAACCTCAAGATTTTAATGAGAAAAAGCTTGACAGTAGGGTGGCATGAGATAGAATGCCGCCTCCCTTGGAGGGGTTCCCGAGCGGCCAAAGGGATCAGACTGTAAATCTGACGTCATAGACTTCGAAGGTTCGAATCCTTCCCCCTCCACCAGATTCAAAGCGAGAGCTGCAGGCTCCGCGGGTATAGTTCAGTGGTAGAACCTCAGCCTTCCAAGCTGATGATGCGGGTTCGATTCCCGCTACCCGCTCCAAGTTTGCTGCTTTTGCAATGTGTTTGGCTCATGTAGCTCAGCTGGTAGAGCACACCCTTGGTAAGGGTGAGGTCAGCGGTTCAAATCCGCTCATGAGCTCCATCTTAACAAAGGCAGATATGAAAATATCTGCCTTTGTTTTAATGGTGGCGTGACTCGCTCAATTCTTGATGGGAGACGTTCTCGATGGCTAAAGAAAAGTTCGAACGTAACAAACCGCACGTCAACGTCGGCACCATTGGTCACGTTGACCATGGCAAGACCACTCTGACTGCTGCTCTGACCAAGGTCTGCTCCGAGACCTGGGGCGGTTCCGCTCGTGCGTTCGACCAGATCGATAACGCGCCGGAAGAGAAGGCTCGTGGTATCACTATCAACACTTCCCACGTTGAATACGATTCCGCCATTCGTCACTACGCTCACGTTGACTGCCCCGGTCACGCTGACTACGTGAAGAACATGATCACCGGTGCTGCGCAGATGGACGGCGCGATCCTGGTTTGCTCGGCTGCTGACGGCCCCATGCCGCAGACTCGTGAGCACATCCTGCTGTCTCGTCAGGTAGGCGTTCCTTACATTGTCGTGTTCCTGAACAAGGCCGACATGGTTGATGACGCCGAGCTGCTGGAGCTGGTCGAGATGGAAGTTCGCGACCTGCTGAACACCTACGACTTCCCGGGTGACGACACTCCGATCGTGGTCGGTTCCGCTCTGATGGCCCTGGAAGGCAAGGACGACAACGAAATCGGCGTTTCCGCCGTTCGTAAGCTGGTAGAGACCCTGGACTCCTACATTCCGGAGCCGGTGCGTGCTATCGATCAGCCGTTCCTGATGCCGATCGAAGACGTGTTCTCCATCTCCGGTCGCGGCACCGTGGTGACCGGTCGTGTTGAGCGCGGTATCGTCAAGGTGGGCGAGGAGATCGAGATCGTCGGTATCCGTCCGACCACCAAGACCACCTGCACTGGTGTTGAAATGTTCCGCAAGCTGCTCGACGAAGGTCGTGCTGGCGAGAACGTTGGCGCCCTGCTGCGCGGCACCAAGCGTGATGACGTAGAGCGTGGTCAGGTTCTGGCCAAGCCGGGCACCATCAAGCCGCACACCAAGTTCGAGTGCGAAGTGTACGTGCTGTCCAAGGAAGAAGGTGGTCGTCACACTCCGTTCTTCAAGGGCTACCGTCCGCAGTTCTACTTCCGTACCACTGACGTGACCGGAAACTGCGAACTGCCGGAAGGTGTTGAGATGGTAATGCCGGGCGACAACATCAAGATGGTTGTCACCCTGATCGCTCCGATCGCCATGGAAGACGGCCTGCGCTTCGCGATCCGCGAAGGCGGTCGTACCGTTGG
>NZ_SSOF01000034.1:0-2189 GCF_029873115.1 Pseudomonas sp. BN606
GCATCCCACTTTCTTTCCTGGTAATACCATTCACTTTCGTAATGAATAACCAGTTGAGAAATAGACTGGGCATGCGCCGGTATACGCAGTGCCGCCTGCAACTCTTCGGCGGTCATTCTGCCGTCGCGGTTGGTATCGATGATCTCGTAGAGGCGGGATCTGACTGGCCCCCTATCAGACTTGTCGGCCCTGGCGCGGTTGGATTCGATAGCCTCGTCAGCCAACGAAGCGGACATCGACTGAAGGAAATATGCCAAGGCATTGTGCGGTGGGTCGTCGTTGTAGATGACGTCAAAGCCCTCCCAGGACCACGGGCTGACCCAGGGCGTAACTCCCACCTCTTCACGCACCCAGCCGTCCAGCAGGTTGCCTTGGTCGTCATTGAGCAGTCCGTCCAGGCGATACCAGTTGAAGGCGTTGCGGTCATCGGTTCTCGGTAGTTCGATCTTTTGTTCAGACGCCAGGCCATCGAGGATGACGCGAGGCACGAGCAGATCTGCGCCGCTTGGCGTGCCGGGGTGAGCCTGGCTCGGCGGCGACGTTTTGCAGTACTGGGACTGGTGGGTAATGACCAGCGTGCCCTTGGCGAGCTTCAGCCATGTTTTCTCTTTAGACGGCAGGTGTTCTGCCCACGCGCGGCAGGCGGCGAAGAACGTCGCCACGTCGTCTGCGGTGAAGACTTCCAGATGAAGCTTCTTTTGCGGCGCGGTTTCGGTGCCTTCCTGGTAGGGGCCAAGGTGCCCAATCAGTTCGCTGGCTTTGATTGGAACGGGCTGATCAAGCACCACGGCGCTGTTGCTGACCTGGGGCACCCGCTCACTTTCCAGTGAGTCGAGGTGCACGTATTGCGCAACGCTCTCCAGCTTACGGAAGTCACCATCGCCGCTGATGGTCACTTCGCTGCCCCTGGGCAGCCCACCGATCTTATGGGACCGGGCGTGAGGTGCTGCACGTACGGTGAGGTGATCCTGTTGTGTGTCGACTCGATAGACGCCACCGCCGATGTCCTTCAGCAGGTCGAAGAACACATAGCCCTGTATGGTGCCGTCCGAAGCTATAAGGTCGCTCGGGCCCCGAACGTTCTCCAGCTTGCGGTAGTTGCCCTCACCACTGACCGTGACCGTCGCTCCGCATGGCAAGAGGTCAATGACCGCGCCTCTGTGCGCCATGCTTCGCACGTTCAGGCCTCGCTGGCCGGGGCGACCGGCACGAGTATCGTTGGCCGTCTGCTTTACACGGCGTTCCGCTCCTTCAGGCCAGAACGCTGGTCGTGCCAGGCTGGGATCGCTCTTGTAGCTCTCCCAATCGTGCAGGTGCATGTAGAGGCTGTAGAACACCAGACTGGGCGGTGTGTCCAGATTGCCCTCAATGGTGGGTGCCTCCAGCCGATGGCGCACCAGCACAAAACCCGACGCAAATGGGGCCTGGACAGTGACCCCAGGAGCGGGGAAGTACGTAGTCGTCGGAGTTCGCTCGGGAATGCGGTAGGCAACGACTTCGCCATCGGCCAGGCAACGTACCTCGGACTGCCCACCAGTTCCCACCGTACCGGCAGTGCCGGAATCAAAGTGCACCCCACCATGCCACATGCCATTGCGGCCCAACGGGAAATAGCCCGCCTGCGCTTTGGCCAGGTTGGTCAGTTGGACAAGCGGGTTGGATTTATCACCAAAGGGATGGCTCCAGCTTTTAAGTGCGGGCAATCGCGGCGCCGCGTGCACAGATGCCGCGTCTGGTAGCTGCGGGGAAGGCGTTGGCGTTTGTGAAGGCGTGCGATGGTGGCGGACAGGAGGCGGTCCCTTACGCCAGCGGTGATACCCATCCTTGAGGCCATCGTAAACATCCAGCAGATAGTTGAGCATACGCGATACGTTCCTTGTGACTGGCTGACCACTGTTTGGTATTGGGGATATCGCCAGATCATCCCGAGAAACTCGCGACCTGCTGATGCTTCCGGGGATATCCATCGAGCGGCGGCAATTCAGGGGTTTTCAGGGGCTTGGTCGCAGGCCCCCGATAGTCGAAATGCACCGCCTTGATCAGGTGCTCACCCTGGGTGCCGGACTCGATGCCGCACGGATCGAGGGTGATGTAGCTGCCGCCGGCATTGAGGGTGATCTTCTGCATGGCGCTGATGCGGATTTCGTCTTCGGTGCTGGTGATGTCCAGCCCATGCCGGGCGAGCAGTT
>NZ_SSOF01000035.1:0-2331 GCF_029873115.1 Pseudomonas sp. BN606
CTGACGAGGCTATCGAATCCAACCGCGCCAGGGCCGACAAGTCTGATAGGGGGCCAGTCAGATCCCGCCTCTACGAGATCATCGATACCAACCGCGACGGCAGAATGACCGCCGAAGAGTTGCAGGCGGCACTGCGTATACCGGCGCATGCCCAGTCTATTTCTCAACTGGTTATTCATTACGAAAGTGAATGGTATTACCAGGAAAGAAAGTGGGATGCACTAGATAAAGTGTTGGGGCACACCACTTCCGCACCAATTCTGAACTGGGTGGTGGAAAAAGAGCGAATCAAACAGTTGAGTTGGTGGAAGGAGGTGGCGATCAAGGTTGAACTTCCAGAAGTAGGGAGGATTTATTATTTGCACCCGGTTGGAGTAATGACAAGTCTTTCGGAAATGGTTGATGAGAATGATATTGGATGGCTTAAGGTTCCATATGGTCAGCTAACTTTTGATGTTGAAGGTAATGACATAGAAGATGGAACGCACCCCTTGTATAGATACTTTAGTCGTGTTGCCCATTGGCTTGGTGGAGTGTCGGGAGTGACGATTGGGCGGGGGTATGATCTTGGGCAGCGGCCAACTCCCGCTGCTGATTTGCGAGCGGCTGGAATACAGGAACCTTTGTTGTCTTGGTTGATGGGGGCTGAGGGGCTTAAGGGAGAGGCGGCGAGGATCTATTTGAATAGTGCTCCTGCTAATGTTTGCAAGCAAAGAATAACAAGAAAGCAGCACGACCTATTTTTGCCTGTATATACATACATGAAAGAGAGGGTTGTGGAGATTTCAAGTAAGAAAGATACCCGAGAGGTGTATGGAGTTTTGTGCTGGGAAGAGACAAACTGGAAGATTAGAGATGTTGTTGTTGATCTAATATATAGAGGTGACTACACGGGTGCGACTAGGCGAATTATACAAAAGCCATTTGTGGATAACTATTATTTGAATTTTTCCAGAGGAGTTTATAACTATAATAACTGGCCTGGAGTTCCCGTGGATAGGTTCAATAGAAGGGTTTCGTATTTGAGGGGGAGGGTTAGATAAAGTGTGGGATTATGCTCGTATTATTGTTTGTGACCTGCAGGAGTGGCGCTGAAAGTTATGTTGAGTCGAACTACAAATTGGTTGCGGAATCTGGTTTTTCTCGTATCGGTGGGAAGGTGTTTAGATATATGAGGGTGTATGGGGGTATGTTTATTTGTGCAGAATCTTGATCCTGAGGCTGAGTGGGTTGTCGCTAGGCAAAAGGCATGTTGCGGCTATAAGGGGGGAAAATTTGATAGAGACTACGCATATGCTGGTTTTGAGGGTTTTTCGTTTGTTGGTAAAAAACTAGAATTTATCCTTAGTGTTACAACTCTTCCTCCTGTGCGCGACTTGAAGCTTAATTTTTTTATTAGTCTTGAAGAAGAGATAAGCGATTTTTAGTGTGATTAGCGTCGGTTTCGTATGGAAGTGCATGACTGGGGTGCATAAAAATAAATCCAAATCTGGTTGCTGCACAGTAGCTTGTTTGACAGGGTTTGTTGTAATCCATTGCGAATGGCACTTGAAAATGTCCAAAACTTGGCACCAGTCCTGATTGGTTGTTCAGGACTCGATGCATCCCTCGCGAACAAATTTCCCACCACAGGATTCGGCTTCCCACGCGCCAAAAAGCCCGGCCCTTAAATGGGGCTGGGCTTTTTCACGAGAGGTGCGGGCATCCTTGCCCGCCGGGGGAGGGGCCGACGGCTGACCCCGCTTCCAATCAGTTGGCCTGGGGCATCTCGCCACGGGCCAGGCGCTTGTTGATGTCGTCGATCACCGCCGGCAGGTCGGCGATGGTGTCGATCAGGTAGTGTGGGCGGGAGCCTTCGAACATCTGGCCGATGCGCGCGCGCTCCTGGTCCAGCTTGTCCTTCGGCAGCGCCTTGAACTGCTCGTACGTCAGGCCCAGGGCGTTGCCCGAGCAGGTCAGCGCCACGGTCCACATGCCGGCGCTGCGGCCTTCGAGGATGCCCGGCCAGGTGTCGTCCACCTTCACGCAGGCGGCGACGTCGTTGATGCCGAGGGCGATGACGTTGGCCAGGGACTGCGCCGGGTGCGGGCGGCCGTTGGGCACTTCGTCGGTGGCCACCACGTGGTCCGGCGTGTAGCCGTTCTCGCGGGCCAGCTCCACCACCTTGGCCATCACCACCGCCGGGTAGCCGGAGCAGGTGCCGATCTTCAGGCCCTTGCCGCGCAGGGTGGCGATGGCGTCGAGGGCGCCGGGGATCAGCGCGGAGTGCAGGCCGATCTTCTCGATCTGCAGCGGCATGAAGCGCTCGTAGATGGCGGTGACGTCATCGTC
>NZ_SSOF01000036.1:0-82592 GCF_029873115.1 Pseudomonas sp. BN606
CGTAGGTTGGCCCGAGCCTGCAAGGCCCAACACAACGAAGCTCCGGGCGGGCCTTATTTGCCTCCCCCCAACCCTCTCCCGCAAACGGGAGAGGGAGTCGTCCGTGCTGAGGCCTGACATGGGAACCATCCCTGTAGGAGCGAATTCATTCGCGATTGAAATCGCTCCCACAGGCCCCAGGGCGCTTTACAGCAAGGTCAGGGTGTAGCTCAGGATCAGCCGGTTCTCGTCCTGGTCGCGGGCTGCGTCGCTGCGCAGTGCGGCGTTGCGCCAGGACACGCCGAGCCCCTTCAGCGGACCGTCCTGCAGCACGTAGTCGAGGCGGAAGTCGCGCTCCCACTCGCCCTGGTCGCTGCCCTGGGTCTCGATGTTGCTGCCCTTCAGGTAGGTGCCCACCGCCTTCAGCCCCGGCACGCCGAGCTTGGCGAAGTCGTAGCCGTATTCGGCCACCCAGGTGCGCTCGCCGGCGCTGAGGAACTTGCCGATCTGGCGGTCGGTGATCAGGTAGGCGGTGGCGCCATCCCCCTGGTTGAGGAAGGGGAAGGCACTGTCGCCGGAGACCTGCTGGTAGCCCAGGCTGGCCGCGTGGCCGCCGAGGGTGTAGGTGAACAGCGCGCTCCAGGTGCGGTTGTCCACTTCATAGCGGTCCGGGTCGTTGGCCGCCCAGTTGCCCGAGCTGCGGAAGCCTTCGCGGCGGCCGGCCACGCTGGCGTTCTTGCCGTCGGAATCGCTGTAGAAGTAGCGCAGGTCGGACTTCAGCGCGCCCACCGGCAGCGCCCAGTTGTGGGTCAGGCCGAGGAAGTGCTGGTTATAGAAGTCTTCCAGGTTGCCGTAGTAGTACTGCGCGAGCAGGTTGTCGCTGACCTTGTAGTCGCCCCCGGCGAAGTAGAACTTGTTGACGAACTGGCCGCTGCGGGCGTTGTTCGCGCCGGCGATCGACAGGCCACGGGCGTCGCTGGAGTTACGCCCCTTGGCGTGTTCCAGCTGGCCACCGACCAGGGTCAGGCCGGCGATCTCGCTGGAGGTCACCTGGCCACCCTCGAAGGTCTGCGGCAGCAGGCGGCCGTCGTTGTAGGTCACCACCGGCAGCTTCGGCAGCAGGGTGCCGATACGCGCTTCGGTCTTGGAAATGCGCACCTTGCCGGTCACGCCGAGGCTGCCGAAATCGTCCTTGGCGCGGCCGTCGTTGTCGGTCGGGAACACGGTGCCGCCGTAGCTGGCGCTGGTCGGGTTGTAGTGGCGGCCCTTGCCGGAATCCAGCTTCACGCCCAACAGGCCGAGGGCATCGACGCCAACCCCGACGGTGCCTTCGGTGTAGCCGGAGGCGTAGTTGAAGAGGAAGCCCTGGCCCCACTCTTCCTGCTTGGACGGCGCGTCGGCGAACTGGCGGTTGTCCGAGTTGATGTAGAAGTTGCGCAGGGTCAGGCTGGCCTTGCTGTCTTCGATGAAACCGCCAGCGGCGGCTTGCTGGGCCAGCACGCCGAGGGCGACAGCCAGGGCGAGGGACGACTTGTTCATGCTCGATGCTCCATTGCGATCTTGTAAGGGTGTGAGATGCCCGGAGCAGGAGCAGACGCGAAGCGCCGCTGCGTGACCTTCGAAGCCACTGTCTTTTTCACAGGCTCCGGTGCAAGTGCGATGCGGCGGTCCGCTTTCGGCAGGCCGCCACTCTAGAAGGCGAAGGCTAATTTCTAAAAAGAATTATTTTTCAGATACAAATAACTTTCAGCAATAAGCAATTTTACGGAGACCACCCCCGCCTCCGATCCAGCTGACCTAAGCTAATGCTAAAAAATTATTTATTTCCGCTTTTTTAGATCATTTAGATTCTCTCCACCGGACCACCGGACATCCCAGAACGCACCACCCTGTCCCGTGGACCGGCCTCCGAGACCGGCCCCCAAGCCCGTTGAGGAGCGCACCATGATTCCGATCCTGTTCCCCCGTCGCCTGCTGGCGGCCCTGACCCTTGGCGGCCTGGCACTGAGCGCCCAGGCTGCGGACTTCACCGTCGCCTACCAGACCACTGTCGACCCGGCCAAGGTGGCCCAGGCCGATGGTGCCTATGAGAAAGCCAGCAAATCCGAGATCGACTGGCGCAAGTTCGACAGCGGCGCTGAAGTCATCACCGCCGTCGCCTCCGGTGACGTGCAGATCGGCTATGTCGGCTCCAGCCCCCTGGCAGCCGCCGCCACTCGCCAGCTACCAATCCAGACCTTCCTCATCGCCACCCAGATCGGCGATGCCGAAGCCCTGGTGGCACGTAACGGTGCCGGCATCACCAAGCCCGAAGACCTGATCGGCAAGAAGATCGCCGTGCCCTTCGTTTCCACCGGCCACTACAGCCTGCTGGCGGCCCTCAAGCACTGGCAGATCGATCCCACCAAAGTGACCATCCTCAACCTCGCGCCGCCGGCCATCGTCGCTGCCTGGCAGCGCGGCGACATCGATGCCACCTATGTCTGGGACCCGGCGCTGGGCGTCGCCAAATCCAGCGGCAAGGTCCTCATCAGCTCTGCCGAACTGAGCAAGCTGGGCGCCCCCACCTTCGACGCCTGGATCGTGCGCAAGGACTTCGCCGAGAAGCACCCTGAAGTCGTCCGCGCCTTCGCCAAGGTGACGCTCGACGCCTACGCCGACTACCGCAAGGACCCGCAAGCCTGGCTGGCCGACAAGGGTAATATCGACAAGCTGGTGAAGCTCTCCGGCGCCAAGGCCGAAGACATTCCGCTGCTGCTGCAAGGCAACGTCTTCCCGCTGGCCGCCGACCAGGCGACCGCCCTGGGTGCCCCCACCACCCAGGCCATCAGCGAGACCGCGCGCTTCCTCAAGGAGCAAGGCAAGGTCGACGCCGTACTGCCTGACTACGCGCCCTACGTCAGCGCCAAGTACGTCACCAATTGATCCGCGGCGCATCGGCGGGGCGCTCTTGAAAACGACGCCCCGTCAGCGCTTGTTCGATCAGAAACCCTTGCAGAAGAGCGTTAGAAAAATGGCCTTACTCCAGCTGGAGCGCATCAGCGCACAGTACCCAGGCGCGGCCGAGCCGGTACTGACGGACATATCCTTCGACCTCGGCCCCGGCGAACTGCTGGTAGCCCTCGGCCCATCCGGCAGCGGCAAGACCACCCTGCTCAATCTCATGGCCGGTTTCGTCAGCCCCAGCGCCGGACGCATCAGCCTCGACGGGGCGCCCGTCAGCGGCCCCAGCGCCGAGCGTGGCGTGGTGTTCCAGGACGATGCCCTACTGCCCTGGCAAGACGTGCTCGGCAATGTCGCCTTCGGTCTCGAACTGGCCGGCGTGCCCCGTACCGAGCGTGAGGCGCGTGCCCGTGAAATGCTCGCCCTGGTGGACCTGGCCGGCTTCGACAAGCGCCGCATCTGGGAGCTTTCCGGCGGACAGAAACAACGCGTCGGTATCGCTCGTGCCCTGGCGGCCGATCCGCGCGTGCTGCTGATGGACGAGCCATTCGGCGCCCTCGATGCCTTCACCCGCGAGCAGATGCAGGAGTTGTTGCTGCAGGTCTGGCGACGCGCCGCGAAGCCGGTATTCCTGATCACCCACGACATCGAGGAAGCGGTCTTCCTCGCCACCGAACTCATCCTGCTGTCGCCTAATCCGGGACGCATCAGCGAACGCCTGCGCCTGGACTTCGGCCAGCGTTACGCCGCCGGAGAAAGCGCACGGGCGATCAAGTCCGATCCGCAGTTCATCGAGACGCGCGAGCACGTGCTCGCCCAGGTCTTCGCCGAACGCCAGAGGAGAAGCGCATGAGCAGCCTCGAACTCCCCGTGGCCAGCAAGCTCGTCCCGACCGTGAATCCACGCCAGCGCCGCCCGCTGAGCACCCTGTCGATCAGCCTGCTGACCCTCGGCAGCCTGCTGCTGGCCTGGTGGGCCGTGACCACCGCCGGCTTGATCGAACCCCTGTTCCTGCCCAGTCCGCAGGCCATCGCCCGCAAGGGCTGGGTGCTGCTGACCCAGGGCTACATGGACGCCAGCCTCTGGCAGCACCTGGGCGCAAGCCTCGGGCGCATCGGCCTGGCTCTGCTGGCAGCGGCACTGACTGCCGTTCCGCTCGGCATCGCCATCGGCCGCAACCGTATCGCTCGCGGCATCTTCGACCCCCTGATCGAGTTCTACCGACCCATTCCACCGCTGGCCTATCTGCCCCTGATCGTCATCTGGTGCGGCATCGGCGAGCTGTCGAAGGTGCTGCTGATCTTCCTTGCGATCTTCGCTCCCATCGCCATCGCCACTGCCACCGGTGTGCGCAACGTCGACCCGGCGCGGTTGCGGGCGGCGCAGTCGCTGGGAGCAAGCCAGGCGCAACTGATCCGTCATGTGATCCTGCCCAGCGCCCTGCCGGACATCCTCACCGGCGTGCGCATCGGTCTCGGTGTCGGCTGGTCCACCCTGGTGGCCGCCGAACTGGTGGCCGCCACCCGTGGACTGGGTTTCATGGTGCAGTCGGCAGCGCAGTTCCTCGTTACCGACGTGGTGATCCTCGGCATCCTCGTCATCGCCCTGATCGCCTTCGCCCTCGAACTCGGCCTGCGCGCCCTGCAACGCAAGCTCGTGCCCTGGCATGGGCAGAGCCACTGAACAACTTTCGTTGGGCTTCGCGCAGCTCGCGGAACTCCGCCCGCCCCAACCTACGCACCGGTAGGTTGGCCAGAGCGCAGCGAAGCCCAACAACTCCGGACTCCGAGACACAGCCATGACCCTGCACATCACCCCGCTCTCCCCCGCCCTCGGCGCCGTGGTCGAAGGGCTCGACCTCAGCAAGCCGCTCGACGCCTCGCTGCGCGCTGCGGTGGAGCAAGCCCTGCTCAACCACCAGGTACTGTTCTTCCGCGACCAGCCGCTGAACCCGCAGCAGCAGGCCGCCTTCGCCCGCAACTTCGGCGACCTGCACATCCACCCGATCTACCCGAACATCCCCGATCAGCCGGAAGTGCTGGTACTGGATACCGCCGTGACCGACGTGCGCGACAACGCCCTCTGGCACACCGACGTGACCTTCCTGGAAACACCGGCACTCGGTGCGGTGCTTGCCGCCAAGCAGCTCCCGCCCTACGGCGGTGACACGCTCTGGGCGAGCAGCAGCGCGGCCTATGACGCGCTGTCGAAACCCATCCAGCAATTGCTCGAAGGCCTCACCGCCACCCACGATCTGTCTCGTTCCTTCCCCGAGGAGCGTTTCAGCCTCACCGCTGAAGAACACGAGCGCCTGGAAGACGCCAAGCGCAGGCACCCACCGCGCAGTCATCCGGTGGTGCGCACCCACCCGGTCACCGGACGCAAGGGACTGTTCGTCAACGAAGGCTTCACCACCCGCATCAACGAACTGTCGGCGGCAGAAAGCGATGCACTGCTGCGCCTTCTCTTCGCCCACGCCACCCGCCCGGAGTTCACCATTCGCTGGCGTTGGCAGGCCAACGACGTGGCCTTCTGGGACAACCGCATCACTCAGCATTTCGCGGTGGACGACTACCGCCCCCAGCGCCGCGTGATGCACCGCGCGACCATCCTGGGTGATAGGCCGTTCTGATCGGGCGGCGCCCTGTGGTCTAGGCTTTCCGTGCCGGCGCCACGCCGCCAGCGTGTTCTCAGGAGAGCAGCATGACGGACCGCGTCCCCGACCACCTCGACTTGCCCGAACTCACCCTGCGCGGATTGATCCTGGGTGCGCTGATCACGCTGGTGTTCACCGCATCCAATGTCTATCTCGGCCTCAAGGTCGGCCTGACTTTCGCGTCGTCGATACCCGCTGCCGTGATCTCCATGGCGGTGCTGCGCTATTTCAAGGGTTCGAACATCCTCGAGAACAACATGGTGCAGACCCAGGCGTCGGCGGCCGGCACCCTGTCCTCGATCATCTTCATCCTTCCCGGCCTGTTGATGATCGGTTACTGGGCGGGCTTCCCCTTCTGGCAGACCGCGATGATCTGCGCCATCGGCGGCATCCTCGGCGTGCTCTACACCATCCCCCTGCGCCGCGTGATGGTGGTGCAGAGCGAACTGCCCTACCCCGAAGGTGTGGCGGCGGCGGAGATTCTCCGGGTCGGCAGCAGTGACGACGGCGACGACAAGGACGCGGCACAACGCCGGGGCGAGCCGGGCCTGCGCGACATCCTCGGCGGCGGCCTGGTAGCAGCGGCCTTCAGCCTGTGCAGCAGCGGCTTCAAGGTGCTCGGCGAGAGCATCAGCCTGTGGGTCGGCGCCGGGCAGGCGGCTTTCCGTTTCTCCACCGGTTTCTCCTTCGCCCTGGTCGGTGCGGGCTACCTGATGGGCATCACTGCGGGCATCGCCATCCTCATCGGCGTGCTGATCTGCTGGGGCGTGGCGGTGCCACTGCTGACGTTCAATGCCACACCGGCCGAAGACCTGGGGCTGAGTGAACTGGCCACCCAGCTCTGGAGTTCACAGGTACGTTTCCTCGGCGCAGGCACCATCGGCATTGCTGCACTCTGGACCCTGGCCACCCTGTTCAAACCCATGGCGCAAGGCGTGTGGACATCTCTGCGCGCCGTTCGCGGCAAGGGTGGGACGAGCACCGCGCGCACCGAGCGCGACATGCCGCCCAACGCCCTCCTGCTGCTGTCCGGCCTGCTCCTGCTGGCCCTGCTCGGTGTCTTCGCGACCTTCCTCCACGAGGCAGCGCCAGACCTGTCCGGACTGGGGTTCTGGAGCTTCGTGGCCGGCTGCGTGTTCTTCGCCTTCTTCTTCGGTTTCCTGATCGCCGCCGCCTGCGGCTACATGGCCGGACTCGTGGGTTCGTCCAGCAGTCCGATCTCCGGCATCGGCATCATCGCGGTGATCCTGGTATCGCTGCTGATCCTCGGCATGGGCAGCCTGGAGTCCGGCCTGCTGCAACTGGCCGGCGGCAAGGTTGCCATCGCCCTGGCCCTGTTCACCACGTCGGTGGTACTGGCCATCGCAGCCATCTCCAACGACAACCTGCAGGACCTCAAGACCGGTTACCTGGTCGGCGCCACACCCTGGCGTCAGCAAGTGGCGCTGATCGTCGGCTGCCTGGTCGGCGCGCTGGTGATCCCGCCGGTACTCGACCTGCTGTACAGCGCCTATGGCTTCTCCGGCGCCCTGCCCCGCGAAGGCATGGACCCGCAGCAGGCCCTGGCGGCGCCGCAGGCGACCCTGCTCACCGCCATCGCCAGCGGCATTTTCAAGAACGCGCTGAACTGGAACATGATCCTGATCGGCGTCGTGCTGGGTATCGCGCTGATCCTCGTCGACCTGGCCCTGCGCCGTACCAGCAAGGCGAGCCTGCCGGTACTGGCGGTGGGTCTGGGCATCTACCTGCCACCGACCATCGGCATGACCCTGGTGATCGGTGCCGCGCTGGGCTGGCTGATCGACAGCCGCCTGGCCAGGCGCACTCAGGCCACGGGGCAGGAGCTGGACCGCTATGCCGAAGTGCCGCGTCGCCGTGGTGTGTTGCTGGCCTCGGGGCTGATCGTCGGCGAGAGTCTGATGGGCATCCTGCTCGCCAGTCTGATCGGCACCACCGGCAAGGATGCACCGCTGGCCCTCGTCGGACCCGGTTTCAGTGGTACGGCCGAATGGCTCGGCCTCGTCGTCTTCGCCCTGGTCTGCGCCGCGTTCTGCCGGCATGTGCTGGGTACGCAACGAGGGAGCGAGCTCATTCGCGAATGAATTCGCACAATCCAACATATAGGAGCGAGCTTGCTCGCGAACGGTCCGTGCACAACCTTTCGCGAGCAAGCTCGCTCCTACAGGTCAGTGCCCGCTCCGCCTAAATCACGCAGGTACTCCCAGGGATAGATCCCGCGCTCGTGCCCATCGCTGAACACCAGCTGCACGCCATAGCCCTGCAGCGCGATGCGTTCCAGGCGCACGTCTTGATCCACCAGCCCGATCACCCCACGCAGCCGCGCCGCCTTGCACTGCGAGCAAGGGCAGGCGCCGCGCAGGCGTGTATGGCTGATCTGCTGCTCGCCGTCATCCCACTCCAGGCTCAGGCGCGCCTGGCTACGGGAGTTGCGCAGGGCTCTGGGGGCACCCATCAGGCGGCTCCCTGCAGTTGCGCCAGGGCGATACGCACGGCCTTGCGCACTTCCGGATCGCTGTCAGCTTCCGCGGCGCGCAGTGCAGGCAGCCCGGCGGCGTCACCCAGTTCCCCCAGGGCCAGTGCCGCCTCCTTGCGCAGGTTGGCAATGCCATGGCCGAGCAGTCCGGCCAGTTCGCCCAGGGCTTGCCGATAACGCAGGCGCCCCAGGGCACGGGCAGCGCGCAGGCGGACCTGCCAGTAATCGTCCTCCAGGGCCAGCACCAGCGCCGAACCGGCTTCAGCCAGGCCGACCTTGCCGAGGGTGGTGGCGGCTTCCTCACGGACCTGCCAAGTGCTATCACGCAGCGCTGCGTACAGGGCCGGCAACACGCCGGCATCACGGGCAAGACCAAGGGCTCCGGTGGCGGCGCGGCGCACTTCGAAGTCGGCATCGTCACTGGCCACGCGCGCCAGTTGTGGCAGCGCAGCTTCGTGCTTGAGCCAGCCAAGGATGCCCACCGCCTCGCGGCGCACTGCGGCGTCGGCATCGGCCAGTGCCAGCAGCGCCGGGCCGGCTGCGTCCTCCAGGCGCAGTTCGCGCAAGGCACGCAATGCGCTACTGCGCACGAAGGCATCGGCATGGGTCACCCAGGGCAGAATCAACTGCCCAGCCTCCAGGCTCTTCAGCTCGCTCAGGCTCTGGGCGGCGGCCAGGCGCACGGGGTCGGCGGCGTCCGCCAGTGCGGCACAAAGCGCCTGCACCACTTCGGGTTCTTCCCAGGCCTCCAGCAGGCGCGCGGCCTCGGCGCGCACCTCGGCGGCCGGGTCCACCACCAGCGCATCGGTGAGCCAGGGCAGGCCCTCCGGGTCTTCCAGGTCGGCGAGTTCGATCAGGGCAATGCGGCGCACACCAGCATCGTCATCCACCAGGCGTGGCAGCAGCTCGAGGATCTCAGGGTTGTCGGTCTCACGATTGGTCATAGGGCGACTCGCAATGGCGGGTGGTCGGTGGGCAGTCCCAGCGGCGTCAGGCGTGGCAGCTCGCGGCCTTCTTCATGACGCAGCAGTTCCAGGCAATGACGCTTCAGGTGGGTGAAGCCAGGGCTGGTAAGCAGGCTGGCACGGCGAGGCCGGGGGAAGTCCAGGCGCAGGTCTTCGATGAAGCGCCCGGGGCGCGGGCTCATTACCAGGATGCGATCGGCGAGGAACAGTGCTTCGTCGATGTCGTGGGTAACGAACACCACGGTGGTGCGGATGCGCGTCCAGATATCCAGCAGCAGCTCCTGCATGCGCGAGCGGGTCTGCGCGTCCAGGGCGCCGAAGGGCTCGTCCATCAACAAAAGCCGTGGGCGGTTGATCAGCACGCGAGCGATCTCGGCGCGCTGCTGCATGCCGCCGGAGAGCTGGCTGGGCCAGCGTCCGGCGAAGTCGCCCAGCCCCACCAGGCCGAGGAACTCTGCGGCACGACGCTGCCTTTCGAGCTTGCCGATGCCCTGCATCTTCAGGCCGAAGGCGACGTTGTCGAGCACGCTGCGCCAGGGCAGAAGCGTGTGATGCTGGAACACCATGCCGCGCTCGGGAGAAGGTCCCTCAACCGGCTGGCCATCCACCTCCAGGCTTCCGGCGCAGGGCTTGAGGTGGCCCGCCAGGGCGCCGAGCAAGGTGGACTTGCCGCAGCCGGAGGGGCCGAGGATGCAGACGAACTCTCCCGGCGCGATGGCGAAATCCAGGGCCTGCACCGCCTCGAAGGCATCGCGGCCCTGTCCCAGGCGGATGGAGACGCCCCGAGCCTCGATGCGGCCGGGTTCCACTGCGCGTTCGAAGCTGCTCATCAGGCGTTCCTCCGCGCGTGGTACCAAGGGGTGGCGAGCGCGCCCAGGCGTTTGACCAGGGCGCTGCTGCCCATGCCGAGCAGGCCGATCAGCAGCATGCCGACGACGATGTCGGCGTAGTTCTGCACCACGTAGGACTCCCAGGTGTAATAACCGATGCCGAACTGCCCGGAGATCATCTCCGCGGTGACCAGGCAGAACCACGACGTGCCCATGCCGATGGCAAGGCCGGTGACGATGCTCGGCGCCGCGCCGGGCAGGATCACCTCGCGCAGGATCGCCAGTCGCCCGGCCCCCAGGCTGCGCGCCGAGGCGATCAGGCGCGGGTCCACCGCTTCCACGCCATGCACGGTGTTGAGCAGGATCGGAAACAGCGCGCCGGTGAAGGTGATGAACACCATCGACAGTTCGGACGAGGGGAACATCAGGATGGCCAGGGGAATCCAGGCCACCGCGGGAATCGGCCGCAATACTTCCAGCGGCGGCAACAGGCTGTCCTCGGCCCATTTCGAGCGGCCGATGACCAGCCCCAGCAGCACACCCAGCAGGGCCGCGGCGAGGTAGCCGGCGAAGACTCGCGACAGGCTGCTGGCGAGGTGCGGCAGCAGCTTGCTGGAGTGCGCCAGCTGCCAGGCCGCGTCGAGCACGGCTGCGGGCGTGGGCACGTAGGTGAAGGTGAACAGCCCGAGGTCCAGTCGCGCATTGGCAGCCAGCTGCCAGAACAGCAGGCAGGCGGCCAATGAGGCGAGGCGCAGGGGCCAGCGGTAAAGGTTGGTCATGGAGCTCCTCCGATTCCCGCAGGGTGCGCCGTGTGCACCGGGAAGTCCGCATTGGGATTCCGGTGCGCGCAGCGCACCCTACGTTGGCATCAGCGCTGGGCTAGCAGCTTCTGGTTGGCACTGACGAAATCGAGCGCGGTGCCGCCATGCTGCTGGGCGTACTGCTCGGCCTGCGACTTGAGCAGGAAGGCGCTCAATTCACCCTTGTCGCTGCGCACGAACCAGGCCTGGTTGGCCAGCAGCTTGATGCCGCTGTCGGTGGCCTGGGCGTAGATGGCACGAATGTCCTTGCCCTCCTGCTCCAGCTGCGCCAGCGCGGTCAGTGCCGCTTCCGGCGAGGCGTAATGGCGCACCTTGTCTTCGCCGCGCACCCAGATCTGCGCCAGGCGCTTGAAGTCGGTAATGGGCTTGCCGGTGGCGGCGTCGTTGGCCTTGAGCGGCAGCGGGGCGTAATCCTTCAGGGCCTTGTCGTAGTCCTGACCCGCCGCCTTGAACGCCGCACGGATGTACTGGTCGTCGATGAACTTGGCGGTATCCAGGCCACGGTCGGTTTTTTTCAGGAGCTTCAGGGTATCGATGGAGGTGGCCACAGCCTTGCGGTACTCGGGCTTCCAGGTGAGGTCACGGGTCTGCAGGCCGAGCGGACCGTGGAACAGGTAGTTCACCTCGGCCTCGATGCCGGTGACCTTCTCGATCAGCTCGCTGTACTTCTCCGGTTCGGCGGCGAACAGGCGGTCGGCCTCCAGGCTGGCGCGCAGATAGGCGGTGACGATTTGCGGGTATTTCTTCGCATAGGCCGCATCCACCAGCGCCCCGTGGAAGGTAGGCGCCTCGGCCTGGGAGCCGTCGTAGATCTTGCGGGCGAAGCCACGGTTGGGGAACAGCTCGGCGAAGGGCACGAAGTCGGCGTGGGCCTCGATGCGGTTGCTGCGCAGGGCCGAGCCGGCGATCTCCGGCGGCTGGGCGATGATGCGCACGTCTTTCTCCGGGTCCCAGCCCTGGGCGGCAACGGCGCGCAGCAACATGCCGTGGGCAGTGGAGGCGAAGGGTACGGAAATGGTCTTGCCCTTGAGCTCGGCCAGCGATTGAACCGGCGACGAAGCCGGCACCACGATGCCGTTGCCGCTGCCCCGGGTGCTGCCCGACAGCACGCTGATGAACAGGCTCTGCTTGCCGGCATCCAGGTGGGCGACGCCGTTGAACGAGCCGGGGAAGTCGGCCATGGCGCCGAAGTCCAGCTTGCCGGCGACCATCTCGTTGGTCAGCGGCGCGCCGCTGGTGAAGTTCTTCCACTCCACCTGGTAGTGGGCGTCCTTGTACTTGCCGTCATGGGGCAGGTACTTCTCCAGCAGGCCCAGCTCACGGATGAGCAGGCCGCCGGTGGCGCAGTTGATGGTGGTGTCCTGGGTGCCGATGGCGATACGGATGGTTTCCGCGGACGCGGACAGGCTGGAGATGGCCAGCGCGAGGCCGGCGAAGGTTGCACGAAGACGCATGGGTTTTCCCCTCGAATCATGAGTGTTGGAATCGTCTCCGCCACGCGGTTGGGTGGTGGGAAACGAGGGGCTTTCAGGTTGGGCGTCCGGGGGTTGGCCGGATGGCGGATTGCGTTTCAGTAGGAGCCAGCTTGCTGGCGAAGCTCTTGCCTGCAGGTCCGTTGTTCGCTCCTACAGGCTTCTCACGCTCGGTCAGCGCAGCAGGTAAGGAATCTCCACCTTCACCGCGCCGGTCGGGCAGTCCTTTTCGCAAGGCATGCAGTACCAGCACTCGTCGAAGGCCATGTAAGCCTTCTGGGTAGCCGGGTTGATGGCCAAGAGGTCCATCGGGCAGACCTCGACGCAAACGGTGCAGCCCTTCTCGGCGATGCACTTGTCTTCGTCGATGGTCACCGGCGCGCTGCTGCGGAAGAAGATTTCCTGGGGTTGATGGGCCATTTCACGATTCCTTGGAGCCTGTGGCTCTCGGCTTTCTCTTTTGTGGGAGCGGCTGAAGCCGCTCCCACAGATACCTGCGTCATGCGGCGTCACTGCGGACCCGCAGGCGGTCATAGGCCTGCTGCTCCTCGGCATCCAGCGGGATCAGGTACGGCTCCACCGCTTTCTTGAAGCTGGTCATGCGGCCGTCCTCGCCCTTCTTCAGGTGACAGTGGCAGAACCACTCGGCGTCATTGCGTTCGGGGAAGTCCACGCGGTGGTGGTACAGGCCCCAGCGGCTCTCGGCGCGGAACAGCGAGGCGCGAGCGGCCATCTCGGCGCAGTCGCGGATTACCGCCACTTCCATCGCCCGCATCAGCTCATGGGGATCGCTGGCCTTCATCTGCGCCAGGTCCCGTTCGATCTCGGCGAAGCGCGCGAGACCGATCTCCATTTTCTTCGTCACCTTGGGCGGCTGCAGGTAGTCGTTGACCATGCGCCGCAGCTTGTATTCCACCTGCGCCGGCGGCAGGCCGTGCTCTCGCTCCAGCGGGGCGAAGACCCGCGCCCGCTCACGCGCCACCTGATCGGCATCGATCTCGGCGAAGTCGCGACCGGCCACGTAGTCCGCCGCGTTGACCCCGGCGAACCAGCCATAGGTGAAGGCGCCGAGCATGTAGTTGTGCGGCACCGCAGCCATGTCGCCCGCCGCGTACAGGCCTTTCACGGAAGTTTCGGCCTTCTCGTTGACCCACACGCCCGAGGCCGAATGGCCGGAGCAGAAGCCGATCTCGGAGATGTGCATCTCGACCATCTGCGAGCGGTAGTCGGTGCCCCGGTTGGCGTGGAACTGGCCACGACTGGGGCGCTCGTTGCTGTGCAGGATTTCCTCGATGGTCTGGATGGTTTCCTCGGCCAGGTGGTCGAGCTTGAGGAACACCGGGCCGTTGCCGCCTTCGAGTTCCTGGTGGAACTCCCACATCATCTGGCCGCTCCAGTAGTCGCACTCGATGAAGCGCTCGCCCTTGCTGTTGGTGGTGTAGCCGCCCAGCGGGCCGGTGACGTAGGCGCAGGCCGGGCCGTTGTAGTCCTTGATCAGCGGGTTGATCTGGAAGCACTCCAGGTTCGAAAGCTCCGCCCCGGCGTGATAGGCCATGGCGTAACCGTCGCCCGCATTGGTGGGGTTCTCGTACGTTCCCATCAGGTAACCGGAAGACGGCAGGCCGAGGCGGCCCGCAGCGCCGCAGGCGAGGATCACCGCCTTGGCGCGTATCACCCGGAATTCGCCACTGCGGCAGTCGAAGCCCATCACCCCGCAGGCCGCGCCTTCGCCATCCAGCAGCAGGCGGGTGCAGACGACGCGGTTGCTGATTTCCACACGCGCACGCTTGAGCTGGCGGTAAAGCACCTTCTTGATGTCGTGCCCTTCGGGCATCGGCAGCACGTAGGCGCCCATGTGGTGGACCTTCTTCACCGCGTAGTCGCCAGTCTCGTCCTTCTCGAACTTCACGCCCCAGCGGTCGAGTTGCTCGATGGTTTCGAAACTGTGGGTGGCATAGGCGTGCACGGTCGCCTGATTGACGATGCCGTCGTTGGCGACGGTGATTTCCTTGGTGTACTGCTCGGGCGTCGCGTGGCCGGGAATGATGGCGTTGTTCAGGCCGTCCATGCCCATGCTGATGGCGCCACTGCGCTTGACGTTGGCCTTGTCCAGCAACAGCACGCGCAGCTCGCGATTCTTTTCCTTGGCTTTGATCGCGGCCATCGGGCCGGCGGTGCCACCGCCGATGACGACGATGTCGTATTCCTGTTCTCGGGTGCTCATGCCTGGGGCCCCTTCTGACGGTCGATGCGCAGGCGGTACTGGAAGGCGTCGCCGCGGTAGTAGAGATGTTCGAAGTCCAGCGGCGTGCCGTCGGCAGCGTGGGTCAGGCGCTCGATGCGCATGATCGGCGAGCCCTCCTCCACTTCCAGCGCCTGGGTCAGGTCGCCGTCGGCAAGCACCGCGTCGATGGCGAGATCGGCGTGACCCAAGGGAATGCCGCAATCGTTCTCGAGGATGAGGAAAATGTCGCGGGTGGCGAGGTCGGCCTTTTCCAGCTTCTCGCCCACCGCCTTCGGCAACCAGGTGATTTCCAGGGAGACCGGCTCGCGATTGATCAGGCGCACACGGCGGATTTCGGTCACCGGGCTGCCTTCCTCCACCTGCAGGCGCGCGGCGACCGTAGCGCTGGCCGGTACGTGCTTGAAACTGCGCAGGCGGTTGAGGACTTCGTAGCCCATCTGGGTCATGGACTCGGCAAGGCCCTGCAACGTGCTGACGTTCTGGAAGGCCTTGGGCTTGGCAACGAAGGTGCCCTTGCCGTGGATCTTGAAGATCAGGCCTTCCTTCTGCAGGTCGCCCAGCGCCTGGCGCACGGTAATGCGGCTGACGCCGAACGCCTTGCCCAGCTCGCTTTCCGAAGGCATGCGGCTGTGAGGCGGGTAGGTACCGTCGAGAATGCGTCCGCGCAGCAGCTCCTTGAGCTGGCTGTAGAGCGGTACCGGGGAGAGGGGTAGCAATTCGGCCATGTCGTTGTTCGCTCGTGATCCTGACTTGTTATAACAAGTTGTGGCGAGAGCATAGCGAGCATAAGAACGCGCCGTGAAATACCGATAACGAATAAGGTTAGAAGCGTGCCCGGGTGAGTTCCTGCAGGGGCGATTTCAGTCGCCCCTGCAGGATTCGACGTCGCCTGACACGAGGGGGGATCAGAGGCTATCCAGCGCCTGCACGAAGTCCGCGACGATGTCGGCCGCATCCTCGATACCCACCGACACACGGATGGTGCCGTCGTGAATATCCAGTTCGGCCAGCGCCTCCGGAGAGAGCGCGCGGTGGGAGGTCTTGCCGGGGTGGGTGATGCTGCTGGCGACCCCAGCGAGCGACGGCGCGAATGCCGTGTTCTTAAGGGCGCGGATCAGTGCATCCACCTCGGCCAGGCCGCCGTGCAGGGTGAAGCTGAGCATGCCCGAGGCGCCCTTGGGGAACAGCCGTTGTGCCAGGGCGTGGTCCGGATGCGACGGCAGGCCGGGGTAGAACACCTGGGCCACCTTCGGATGGGCTTCCAGGGCTTCGGCCAGGGCCTGGGCGTTGGCCGAATGGGCCTTCATGCGCAAGGCAAGGGTCTTGGCGCCACGGAAGGTCAGCCAGGCTTCGAAGGGGCTGGCGCTGCCGCCAGCGTTGATCTGGAAGCGGCGCGCCTGGGCGATCCATTCGGCATCGCCGACGAGGATGCCGCCGGTGGCGTCGCTGTGGCCGTTGAGGTACTTGGTGGTGCTGTGCAGCACCAGGTCGGCGCCCTCGGCCAACGGGTTGTAGAGCGCAGGGGACAGGAAAGTGTTGTCCACCAGCAACTTCAGGCCGCGTGCCCTGGCGAGCCTTGCCAGCGCCGGCACATTGCTGACCCGCACCAGCGGGTTGGAGGCGGTTTCTGTGTAGATGAGTTTCGTCGCCGGGGTAATGGCCGCTTCCACCGCCGCCAGGTCGTTGATCTCCACCAGGGTGGCCGTGATGCCGAAGCGCACCAGCTCCTTCTCGATCAGACTCTGGGTGGTACCGTACAGCTCACGACTGGCGATCAGGTGGTCACCGGCACTCAGCCTCCCCAATAGTGCCGCGCTCACCGAGGCCATGCCGGACGCGGAGAACAGGGCCGCCGAACCACCTTCCAGCTGGCACACCAAGTCTTCCACCGCCGCCTGGTTGGGGTTGGCGATACGCGTGTACATGTAGTTGTCGGGGTTGCCGGCGAGGAAGTCGTCCACCTGCTCCAGCGAGTCGTAGACGAATACCGAAGATTCGTAGATGGGCAGGCTCTTGGGCCGGGTGACCATCCTGCGGTCGACATCGTTGCCGCTGTGGACCGAACGGGTGGAAAGGCCGGGTTTGGGGGTGAACATGGTGGGCTCCAGGGCGGGCAAGGGTTCCTGTAGGGGCGAATTCATTCGCCAAGGACCGCGAAGCGGGCCCCGACTCTGCAGGACAGGCCTTCGGCCTGCTTGGCGAATGAATTCGCCCCTACAAGTTTCCTCGCCCCTGCAGAGCCGCTGCAGAAAAAAAAGAACGCCGACGATAGTCGAGACTCGTCGGCGTGAGGAGGGGCGCACTGGCCAGTGCGCCACCGTGGCTAGCAGGTGATCAGAACGCCGGCACCACTGCGCCGGAGTACTTCTGCTCGATGAAGGCTTTCACTTCCGGGCTGGTCAGCGCGGCGGAGAGTTTCTTGATGGCGTCGCTGTCCTTGTTGTCCGGACGGGCCACCAGGTAGTTCACGTAGGGCGAGGTGCGGTCTTCCAGCACCAGCGCGTCCTTGGCCGGGTTCAGCTTGGCTTCCAGCGCGTAGTTGGTGTTGATCAGGGCCAGGTCGACCTGGTCCAGCACGCGCGGCAGCAGGGCCGCTTCCAGTTCCTTGAACTTGAAGTTGTGCGGGTTCTCGGCGATGTCCTTCGGCGTGGCCAGGGCGTTTTTCGGGTCTTTCAGCTTGAGCAGGCCGGACTTCTGCAGCAGGAGCAGGGCGCGACCGCTGTTGCTGCCTTCGTTGGGGATGGCGATGGTGGCGCCGTCCGGCAGCTCTTTCAGGGACTTGTGCTTGCTGGAGTAACCGCCGAAGGGTTCGACATGGACGCCCTTGACGATCACCAGGTGGGTGCCTTTGCCGCTATTGAAGTTGTCCAGATAGGGCTTGGTCTGGAAGTAGTTGGCGTCCAGGTGCTTCTGGTCGACTTGCAGGTTGGGCTGCACGTAGTCGGTGAAGACCTTCACTTCCAGGTCCACGCCTTCCTTGGCCAGCTGAGGTTTGACCAGCTCGAGGATTTCGGCGTGCGGTACCGGGGTGGCGGCAACTACGAGCTTCTCGCCGGCCTGGGCGAGGGTGACGGAGAGGGCAGCGGCCAGGGCGGTCAACAGCAAGGTCTTCTTCATGGTGGTCCTTTTCGAATCTGCGGCTCCGGCTGGATCTTCAGCCGCGAGCGAATGTTGGGATGCCCCGGTCTGGGTGTGCCGGGTTGAAGGCGACACTACGGTGATTTTTTATAGCCAACAAATACTGTTTTCTTATTCTGATATTCCATTTTTGACATATAAACGAGTCACCCCGACAGCGCTCACAACCTGACCGGCCGGTACTTTCATGTCGCGTCTGCGAATTGCCTGCGAGGCCCCGGCTCACTAGAGTGGCAGCCTTCGCAACCGCCTATCGGAACCACACCATGCTCGATGCAGCCCTCGCCCGCTTTTCCCGCCTGGAACTGGTTCCCTTGCCCACCCCGCTGGAGAAGCTTGCGCACCTGTCGCAGAAGCTCGGCCGTGGCGTCTACGTGAAGCGAGACGACCTCACGCCCTTCGCCCTTGGCGGCAACAAGGTGCGCAAGCTGGAGTTCCTCGCCGCCGATGCCCTGGCCCAGGGCGCAGACACTCTGGTCACCGCCGGCGCCATCCAGTCCAACCACGTTCGCCAGACTGCCGCCCTCGCCGCGCGCCTTGGCCTGGGTTGCGTAGCGTTGCTGGAAAACCCCATTGGTACCGCCGACAGCAACTACCTCGGCAATGGCAACCGCCTGCTGCTGGACCTGTTCGGCACCGAGTGCGAGCTGGTACCCAACCTCGACAACGCCGACGAACTACTGGCCGCCGCGGCTGAGCGCCTGCGCGCCGCTGGCAAGAAGCCCTACCTGGTGCCCATCGGTGGCTCCAACGCCCTGGGTGCGCTGGGTTATGTACGCGCTGGCCTGGAACTGGCCGAGCAGATCAAGGCCAGCGGCGAGCACTTCTCCGCCGTGGTCCTGGCCTCCGGTAGCGCCGGTACCCATGCGGGCCTCGCCCTGGCACTGGAATACGCCCTGCCCGGCACGCGCGTGGTCGGCGTCACCGTCTCACGCCCGGACGCCACCCAACGCCCGAAAGTGGAAGGCCTGCTGCAGCGCACCGCCGAACTGCTCGGCGTGCCGGTCCCGGACGGACTCAAGGTTGAGCTGTGGGACCAGTATTTCTTCCCACGCTATGGCGAGCCGAATGCCGGCACCCTGGACGCCGTGCGCCAGGTCGCCAGCCTGGAAGGTCTGCTGCTGGACCCGGTGTACACCGGCAAGGCCTTCGCCGGCCTGCTCGATGGCATCGCCAATGCCGCCTTCAGCGGCAATGGCCCGGTGCTGTTCCTGCACACCGGTGGCTCACCCGCGCTGTTCGCCTATCATCCTGCGGGTACCCCGTGACATCTACTTATGCTCTATTTGCAGCAATAGATAATTTTTAATTATTTTATTGCATATAACCAAATCCCTAGAGTTGCGACACCTTTAGCCACCCTGCCCCGTGAGGCTCATATGACATTTGCAACCCTGCGTCGCCAGTTCATCCTCGGTAGCCTGAGCCTGGTGCTCGGCGCGAGCTTCGTCGGCACCAGCTCCGCCGCCGACCTGCTCCAGGACATCCAGCAGAAAGGCGCGATCAAGGTCGGCCTGGAAGGCACCTACCCGCCCTTCAACTACCAGGACGAGAGCGGCAAGCTGACCGGCTTCGAAGTGGAACTGGCCGAGGCCCTGGCCAAGGAGCTGGGCGTGAAGGCCGAGTTCCAGCCGACCAAGTGGGACGGCATCCTCGCTGCGCTGGAGTCCAAGCGCCTGGACGTGGTGATCAACCAGGTGACCATCTCCGACGAGCGCAAGAAGAAGTACGACTTCTCCACCCCTTACACCGTCTCCGGTATCCAGGCGCTGGTGCGCAAGGGCACCGAGGGTGACATCAAGACCTCCGCGGACCTGGCCGGCAAGAAGGTTGGCGTGGGCCTGGGCACCAACTACGAACAGTGGCTGAAGGAAAACGTCCCGCAGGCCGACATCCGCACCTACGATGACGACCCCACCAAGTTCCAGGACCTCAACGTCGGCCGCATCGACGCCATCCTGGTGGACCGCCTGGCCGCCTTCGAAATGGTCGAGAAAACCGGTGGCAAGCTGGCCGTGACCGGCGAACCCTTCTCCCGTCAGGAAGCCGGCATCGCACTGCGCAAGGGCAACCCCGAACTGCTGGCCGCCATCGACAAGGCCCTTGCCAAGCTGAAAGCCGACGGCACCCTGAAAAAACTCTCCGAGAAATGGTTCAAGGCTGACGTGACCCAATGATTGACGCAAGCCTTCAACTTGCGCTGGATTCCGCGCCCTTCCTGTTGAAGGGCGCGGTCTTTACGGTAGTACTGAGCCTCGGCGGCATGTTCTTCGGACTGCTGCTGGGCTTCGTCCTCGCCCTGATGCGCCTATACGGTTTCACCGCCCTGCAATGGCTGTCGCGGATCTACGTGTCGTTCTTCCGCGGCACGCCACTGCTGGTGCAGTTGTTCATGATCTATTACGGCCTGCCGCAGCTGGGTATCCAGCTCGAACCGCTACCCGCGGCGCTGATCGGCTTCTCGCTGAACATGGCCGCCTACACCTCGGAGATCCTCCGCGCTGCCATTGCCTCCATCGACCGGGGCCAATGGGAAGCCGCCGCCAGCATCGGCATGAGCCGTACCCAGACGCTGGTCCGCGCCATCCTGCCGCAGGCTGCGCGCACCGCCCTGCCGCCACTGGGCAACAGCTTCATCTCGCTGGTCAAGGACACCGCCCTGGCCGCCACCATCCAGGTGCCGGAACTGTTCCGCCAGGCGCAGTTGATCACCGCGCGCACCTTCGAAATCTTCACCATGTATCTGGCCGCCGCGCTGATCTACTGGGTGCTGGCCACCGTGCTGTCGCATTTCCAGAGTCGCCTAGAGGCGCGGGTCAACCAGCATGAGCAGGACAGCTGATGATCACCGTCCGTAACCTGACCAAATCCTTCAAAGGCCAGGAGGTGCTCAAGGGCATCGACCTGACCATCGAGCCGGGCGAAGTGGTGGCCATCATCGGCCCCAGCGGCTCGGGCAAGACCACCTTGCTGCGCTGCCTCAACCTGCTGGAAGTGCCCAGTGGCGGCTTGATTAAGGTGGGCGACATCGAAATCGACGCGAGCAAGCCGCTGAAACAGCAGCAGACGCTGATCCGCAAGCTGCGTCAGCACGTCGGCTTCGTCTTCCAGAACTTCAACCTCTTCCCCCATCGCACCGCGCTGGAGAACGTCATCGAAGGTCCGGTGGTGGTGAAGAAGGAACCCCGCGAGCGCGCCGTCGAGAAGGCACGCAAGCTGCTGGCCAAGGTTGGCCTGGCAGGCAAGGAAGACGCCTACCCCAAGCGCCTCTCCGGCGGCCAGCAACAGCGTGTGGCCATCGCCCGCGCCCTGGCCATGGAGCCTGACGTGATCCTCTTCGACGAACCCACCTCGGCGCTCGACCCGGAGCTGGTGGGCGAGGTGCTCGCCACCATTCGCGGCCTGGCCGAAGAGAACCGCACCATGGTCATCGTCACCCACGAAATGAGCTTCGCTCGTGACGTGGCCAACCGCGCGATCTTCATCGACAAGGGCGTGATCGTCGAACAGGGCGACGCCAAGGCTCTGTTCAGTGCGCCGAAGGAAGAACGTACCAAGCAGTTCCTGAGCAAGTTCCTCGGCAGCTGATGCGGCGGGTCCTTGTCGGGGCGAATAAATTGGATATGTCTGCACGACGTGTTGTAGGCAGCTGCATTGCCTGTAGGAGCTGGCTTGCCAGCGAATGGCGGCGTTTCACTGGCATGCCAGCTCCTACAAGGCGCTTGGCCCGAGGGTAAATCTCTCGCAACAGCTCACGCAGACATAGCCAATTCATTCGCCAAGCAGGCCTGCCATTCGAGCATTCATGGGGCAGCTACGCTGCCCTTGGCGAATGAGTTCGCCACTACAGGATTCGCGCCCCATCCGTTCCATCGGTAAGCCCCCTGCAAGGAAATGCGCGTAGAATCCGCGCCCCTCGCAATACAGCCCCTCCACCGGAACACGCATGAACCCGAGCACCCTCCTCTCTCTGCCGCTGCTGGCCCTCGCCCTGGGCGGCTTCGTCGTTGGCAGCAGCGAATTCATCATCATGGGCCTGCTGCCCGAAGTGGCCAGCGACCTCCAGGTCAGCCTTTCCGACGCCGGCTTGCTGGTCAGCGCCTACGCCATGGGGGTGGTGATCGGTGCGCCATTGCTGGGTCCGCTGCTCGGCCGCCTGCCGCGCCGCCAGGCGCTGCTCTGGCTGATGGGTGCCTACGCCCTGGGCAACCTCGGCTGCGCCCTGGCACCCAACTACGAGTGGCTGTTGGCGATGCGCATGTTCACCGCCTTCAGCCACGCCGGCTTCTTCGGCTGCGCCACCCTGCTCGCCGCCGAACTGGCACCCCCGCACCGCCGGGCTTCGGCCATGGCCCTGGTGCTCAGCGGCCTTACCATCGCCAACGTGCTCGGCGTTCCTGCCGGCGCCTGGCTGGGCCAGGCCACCAGTTGGCGGGTGACCTTCATGGTGGTAGCGGCCCTCGGTTTCCTCACCCTGCTGGCGCAAGCACTCTGGCTTCCCGCCACGCCCAAGCCACAAACCAATGCCGCCGGCGCCTGGGACGGCATCTTGCGGCGCCCGGTGCTGCATGCGCTGTTCGTCTGCAGCCTCTCTTCGGTGGCGCTGTTCGGCGTGTTCACCTACATCAGCCCGCTGCTGCGCGATGTCTCGGGCTTCAGCCCGGAACACGCCAACTTCGCCCTGCTGCTGTTCGGCATCGGCTTGACCGTGGGCAACCTGCTGGGCGGGCGCCTGGCCGACAAGGGATTCCGCTATGCACTGCCGATGGCCTTCACCGTGAGCACGTTGTGCCTGCTGGGGCTGTTCGTCTTCGCGCAGATTCCGGTCCTCGCCCTGGGCTGCCTGTTCCTCTGGGGCGTGGCCAGCTTCGCCATTTCCTCGCCGCTGCAATTGCTGCTGGTCGAGCAGGCTGGCGAATCGGCGAGCCTCGCCGCCACCCTCAGCCACGCAGCATTCAACCTGGGCAACGCCAGCGGCGCCTTCCTCGGTGGCCTCTGGCTGAGCAGCATGGGGCTGTCCAATCTGCCGCTGATGGGCGTGGGGGTGCTGGCATTGACCATCCTCGTCTGCCTTCCACTGCCGCGCTTGCGCGCGGTACGTGATCGGCTCAAGGAAAGCGGACAGATTCACTGACGAGCGCGCGGAGATCGATTCGGAAGCACTCCCCACGCGCTTATTCGCAATGGATCGCTCGCGCCGCACCGGGCGAACTAGCATTCGGCTTGGCTGATTCGCCGATATCAACGGAGCGCGCGAAATGACTGCCCACGAGACTGACCAAGACGCCATCCACCGCGTCGTGCGCGACTATGTCGAAGGCATGGTGTTCGCCGACGAACACCGTCTGCGCCGTGCCTTTCACCCGCAGAGCCGCATCATCGGCCACTTCCAGGGCGAGCTCGAATGGCTCTCGGTAGACGACTTCGCGGGCGCCATCCTCGACGCCGGCCCGGTGCTGGCTGAAGACGAAACGCCCGTCTGGACTATCCAGGCGCTGGACATCACCGGCGACGCCGCCTCGGCGAAGGTAGTCGACGACTACGCCGACATGTGCTTCACCGACTTCCTCTCGCTGCTGAAAATCGGCGGTCGCTGGAGCATCATCAACAAGCTCTACTACCTGCACGAGTAGCGCCCGCCGCAATCTCGAACGGTGGACCGGTGAAGCATGGCTACCCTGCCAGCACCTCGGCGAAAAGCTGGCGCAGGTGATCGCGCTCTTCGTCGTTAGCCGCCAGCCGGCGCAGTTGCACGGCGAGCTGGGCGTAGCCCGGCAACGGTGGAAGGTTGAGGTGCTCGGGGAGAATCTCGACGCCTTCGCTCACCAGCAGGGCGAAGTGCACGCTGTTCTCCAGCTCACGGGTATTGCCCGGCCAGGGGTAGGCCTCGAGCGCTGACTGGGCTGCTGTGCTGATCAAGGGGAGAGGCAGGTCCAGCCGCTGGGCGTAGATACCGAGGAAATACTCGGCCAACGGCAGGATATCGTCCGGCCGTTCGCGCAATGGCGGCAGCTCCACCCGTCCCTCGTCCAGGTACTGATAGAGCCGCGCATTGAACTTGCCAACGCGCACCGCCTTGGCCAGGTCGATGCTGGTAGCGGCTACCAGACGCACGTCCACCGGGGTCGGCTGGTGGGCGCCGACGCGAATCACTTCGCGGCTTTCAAGCGCCGCCAACAACTTGGTCTGCAGGGGCAATGGCAGGTCGCCGATCTCATCCAGGTAAAGCGTTCCGCCATTGGCCGAACCGAACCAACCGGCGCGGCTGCTGGCCGAGCCGCTGTGAGCGCCGGCCGTGTGACCGAAGAGCTCGGCCTCGGCATAGGCCTTGCTGATGGCGCTGCAGCTCACCGCCACGAACAGGCCGGGACGGTCGCTGGAACGATGGATCTGTCGCGCCAGCAATTCCTTGCCGGTGCCGGTTTCACCCTGGATCAGCACGGGCAGGGTGCTCGGCGCGAGCTGATCGACCTCCTCGCGCAACCGCCGCGAGCGCTCGTCGACGAACACCAGCGCACGGGCGCGGATGCTGAGGGGGCTGCGGTCGGCATCGGCGAAAGTCAGCAGCGGTTGACCGGGGTTTTCCTTGCTCATGGCGAAATCTCCCGCCGGGCCCAGGCTGCGATGCAGCGGGCCCTGACGTATTGCTGAATTGGATTGGATCAGGCGCGTTTTCTGGACGATTGCTCGACGCGCGCTTGCAAGCGATAGAGGTGGGCGAAGCCTTGTTCCCAACGGTGATGCCCGGACTTCACATTGATGTGCCCGGCGCCGGTGAGGATCGCGGCTTCCGAGCCCCAGTCACGGGCTATTTCCAGCGCTCGCGCGGGGCTGGCCGCATGGTCGTTGTCCGAACCCACCAGCAGGCTGGGGAAGGGCAGCAGGTCACGCGGGATGGGCGCGAAGCCCTTGAGCGGCTCGGGGCAACCGGGGCGCTGTACATCCGCCGGGGCCACCAGCAGCGCACCACGCACGCGACGCAGTACATCCGGGTCGGACTGTGCGGCCCAGTGGGCCACGGTCACGCAGCCCAGGCTGTGGGCGATGAGGATCACCGGGGTACGCTCGGCATCGATGGCGCGCTCCAGCGCTTCCACCCAGGACGCACGGTCCGGGTTGTTCCAGTCGGCCTGCTCGACCCGGGTGGCATTGGGCAGGCTGCGTTGCCAGTGGCTTTGCCAATGCTCGTCGGGGGAGCCCTGCCATCCCGGCAGGATCAGGTAGCGAATGGCCTGGCTGCGCATGGCGAGCCCTCCTTGCTGAATTTCAATGCTGGGCAGTCTAGGTGCTCGCCATATATCTGTTAAGGAATAAGAATTTATTTGCTTATTCCTTATTAGCTTATTCACTTAAAGTCCCCCTCCGCAGCGCCACGGCCACTCTGTAGGATGGGTCGGGCGGCGCTCCGCGAACGGAGCGATACCCATCCACAAACGCGATGAAGGCAGCCGGGCGCCCATGCAGATCGACGAAGAACTGACCCTGAAGAAGCTGGAGACCTTCCTCGCCTTCATGCGCAGCGGCAACCTGTCCCGCGCAGCGGCCGAACTGAACACCAGCAACGTCAGCGTGCATCGCGCCATACATTCCCTGGAAAGCGCCCTGCGCTGCCCGCTGTTCAAGCATGAAGGCCGCAACCTGACGCCACTGGAAAGCGCCTATGTGCTGGAAGAGAAAGCGCAGAAGCTGATCCAGGACACCGTCGAAATGGTCCGTCTGACCCGCGAGGCGGCCGGCTTCTCTGCCGAACGCTTCAAGCTCGGCGCGCTCTATTCGCTGACCGTGAAGACCGTGCCGCAGCTGGTCATGGGCCTGAAGCTGCGACGCAGCGAGCTGAACATCGATCTCACCCTGGGCTCCAACGTCGACCTGCTCTACCGCCTGAAGAACATGGAACTGGACGCCATCCTGGTCTCCCTGGATGACAGCGTGAACGACCCGGATTGCGAGCAACTGCCGCTGTTCTCCGACGAGATCTTCCTCGCCGTCCCCACCGATTCGCCCTTCGCCGACCAGGACGAAGTGGACCTGGCGGACCTCGCCGACTCCACCTTCATCACCCTGACCCAGGGTTTCGCCACCCACCGCGACGGCGCAAGGGTGTTCCAGCAGGCCGGCTTCGAGCCCAAGGTGGCGATGCAGGTGAACGACATCTTCACCCTGCTCAGCATGGTCAGTTCCGGGGTCGGCTACGCGCTGCTGCCCGGGCGCATCGCGGCGGTCTACGAAAACAGGGTGAAGCTGATCCGCCTGCAGGCACGCTATCGCCTGCTGCAACACATCGGCGTGGTCTTCCTGAAAGCCCGCGAGCGCGACCCGAACCTGCTCGCGCTGATCGCCGAGTGCCGCATGTACAGCCTGCGCAACGAGGGCTGAAACGACAACGCCCCGGCACTGGCCGGGGCGTTGTCGGGCAGGGCGGGATCAGCCCGTGATGCCGCGCATGGCGAAGAACAGCAGTGACGGCCCGAGCAGACAGCCGAGCGCCGTGTAGAAGGCCGCGGTCAGGCAGCCATAGGGCACCAGTTTCGGATCGGTTGCGGCCAGGCCGCCCGCCACACCGCTGGAGGTGCCCATCAAGCCACCGAAGATGACCGCCGTGCGCGGGTTGTTCAGGCCGATCAATGGCGCCACGAAGGGTGTCACCACCATCACCAGGATGGCCTTCACCAGGCCGGCGGCAATGGACAGCGCCATGACCTCGGAGCTGGCGCCGATGGCCGCACCGGTCACTGGGCCGACGATGTAGGTGACTGCGCCAGCGCCGATGGTGGTCAGGCTCACCGCATCCGTGTAGCCGAAAGCCAGGGCCACGCCGACACCGGCAACGAACGAAGTACCGATGCCGAAGAACAGCGACACCACGCCCGACACGCCGGCACGCTTGAGTTCCTCGATATTCACCCCGAAGGCCGTGGCGACAATGGCGAAGTCCCGCAGCATCGCACCGCCCAGTAGGCCAATGCCGGACAGCAACGGGATATCCACAAGGCCCTTCTGCCCGCCCGTCATCACGCCGCCGACATAGGACAGCACCAGGCCGAGGAAGATGGCGATGGCCGAGCCGTGCAGGCGGCCACGGGTGAGCTTGTCGGAGAACCAGTAGGACAGCCACATGGTCACACCGATCACGGCGAAACCGCTGATCAGGCCGTAACCGTTGATCACTTTCAGCATGGATTCGTACATGGCGGTCACCGCTGGGCAGGGGTCAGGGATTCAGCGGCGGCCGCCAACGGCTTCTTTTGCCCGAGCCGGTCGAGCACCGGGACCATGGCGAAACCAAGCACCACCGCGGCGACGCCGGCGAGTATGGCCATGGGGCCGCCGGACAGCGCGCCAAGCACATTCTGCTGGGCAGCCATGGCGACGACGATGGGGATGTAGATGGCGCTCCAGAACTCCACGCCCACCTCGGACCTGGCACTCATGAGGCCGCGCTTGTGCAGGTAGCTGCCGACGAATATCAGCAGGAGCATGGCGATACCGACGCCGCCGACATTCGCCGGGACGCCCAGCAGTTTGCCCAGCAGCTCACCGATGAACAGGCCTGCCAGGGTGCACAGGGCCAGGAAGGCCACACCGTAGATGATCATTGTTGTTGTCCTCGCATTCGGGTCGAAGTTGCTTGTTCTTGTCCTTCGAAGTGCATGGCGGTTATCGGGTCCGGCTTACCTCCTCACGCAGCAAGGCGTCCAGCGTATCCAGACGGGCGCCCTGGAAGGCGATCACCGTACCTTGGTCGAAGACCCGCCGCGCCAGACCGCTGAGCACGGTGCCGGGCGGCAGTTCGATATGCAGGCGCACGCCGCGCTCATAGGCGGTGCGAAGGGTGGCGTGCCAGTCGATGACACGGCACATGTTGAAGGCGAGGTCGTCGCGCAGACGCTCCGGATCGAAGATCGGCCGCGCCGTGCTACCGCTGAGGTAGCGGATCGCGGGGCGGCGCAGTTCTACCCCGGCAAAGGCGTCGGCCAGTTCGCGGGCGGGTTGCCCCAGCAGTTCGCAGTGGGACGGCACGCTCATCGCCAGACGCTTCGCCGCACCGGCACCAAGCTTACGGGCACGCTCGGCGACGGCGGTCATGGCAGCCTCGCTACCGGCAATCACCAACTGGTTCTCGGCGTTGATGTTGGCGAGAAAGACCGGACCATCAGCCTCGGCCAGCAGGCGCTCCACGGTGCCCTGGTCAAGGCCGAGGATGGCAGTCATGCCGTAGCCCTGTGGATAAGCCCGCTGCATCAGTTCGCCACGCAGGGCCACCAGGCGCAGCGCATCGGCAAAGCCCAGCGAACCGGCGATCACCGCAGCGGCGTAGGCACCGATGGAGAGGCCCGCCACATAGTCCGGCGCCGGCCCGCGTTCGAGCAGCAAGCGCGCGCAAGAAACACCGGCCACCAACAGGCAGAGCTGCACCGCGCGAGTGGATTGCAACGCCTCTGCCGAATCCAGCGCCAGCACGTCCTCCCCCAGCACATCGCTGGCCTCTACCAGGCTGGCCGTAGCCTCCGGCGGCAGCTGGTGAAGCATGCCCGCCTGCTGCGCGCCCTGGCCTGGAAAGGCAAACAGGCTGCTCACGCGGCGTGCTCCAGGACGTGCCATGGGTTATCCACAAGACGGGCGCCTTCAGCGCATTTCAGCAGCACGCGGCGCGCCTCGCCGGCCCACTCGCGCAGGGCCACGGCGCCGTTGGGGGTTTCCAGTTGCAGGTCGATACGGCAAGGCGCGTCGGCCAGTACCTCCAGCAGCGCGCGAGCATGCTGGCGGCTGAAAGGCATCGACGTACGCAGGATCAGGTCGAGGTCGCTGGCCTCGTGCAGCACAGCAATGCCGGTGGCGAGCTGGAATCCGACGCTGCCGGTGGGGCCCCAGGGCAGGCTGGTGGCAGCGAGTATCGGGGCGACGGCTTCCAGCGACCGAAGCGCTGGGTATTGGGCGGCAGAACGAGGCCGCAGTTGTTCGGGGCTGAGCGCACGCTGGATGGCACGGATCGGCATCATCGCGGCGAAGCGCTGGTCACGTGTGGCGCCACGAATGCCGACGGCAATCAGGCCGGGCTCGCAGAGCGCACGACGCACCACCACGGGATGGCCGGCGGCCAGTGCCTGCCGCGCCCAGGCAGGGGCTTCAGCAGGCAGGTGGTCGAGGGTCATGCCCCAGAGCAGATCGTGGGGTTTTGGAGTCTTGTTCATTCGTGGCTCCTTGGTATCTGGGTGCCAGGGATTCCCCCTCTCCCCCGGCCCCTCTCCCTTCAGGGAGACGGGTGGGGGAGAGGGGCAGCGAACTACCACTGCGCCCGCAACATCTCCCTCACACGCGAAGACGCGGCTCGGTTCTCCGCACCCAGTCGCCCGGACAGGTCGGTACTCGAACCGATGTCGTCCACCGCCCGCAGCAGGCATTCGCGCACCCGACCAACATCGGCTTCGTTCGGCTGCTGCGCGTCGCCCACCGCAACCCGCTCCCACAGCAACCCAAGGGAGGCGTAGTTCTCCAGGTCGTAGGCCATGGGCGGCACCCTGGCGGCGAGGGCTTCCAGTTCCTCCACGCTGCGCAGGGTGATGCGCGCGGCGGCGGCCTTGCCCATGGCGTGGACCATCACCCCGCCGTCATCCAGCGCTATCAGGCGCTGGGCCTGGTAGCCGTGGGCGAGGAAGGCACCGGACATGGCCTTGCCCACCAGCAGCCCGATCACTGGGTGGCCGGCGTGGCGGGCACGAGCGTATGCGTCCACCGCTCCCGCCAGTGCCTGGTGAATGCCAAGGGCTTCCTCACGGCGGCCATAGGCCTGGCTGGGGACATCCACCAACGCCACGATCACGCGCTGGGTGCCGCCCTTGTCGGCCTCGATCGCCTCATCCACCGCCTTGGCCAGGCCCCATCCCTCCAGCAAGCCGACCTCACCATTGCGGGCACGGGGGAAAGGATTCTGTGGATCGGACACAACGGCGATGAAGCGCGCGGCGCGATTGCCCAGCTCCCCGTCGATCACCTTCACCGAAGCCGGGAAGCCTTGCAGGGTTGCGCCACCGGCAAGGCCGTGCAGCCAGTTCAGTCCACGGCTCATGTCCGTTCTCCTTGGTAAAGGGCACGCACAGCGGCAGCGTCCAGTTGTTCGCACTCTTCGCCCAGCTGCGCCAGGCGCTCGAGGAACCAGGCGTGCCGGCGACTGCGCGGCAGGCCCTGTTCCGGTTGGGCCAGCAGGCCTTGCAGGGTTTCGCGGATGGCCTCGATATCGTCAGCGACATAGGCGTCCACCAGGCCGCTGGCCATGCGCTGCTCGCCACCAGTGAGGCTCCAGATGAAGGGACGGTCGCGGGAGTCATATTCGTCGATGCCCGCCTCCTGCTCGATCACCTGCGGGCCGTTGAGACCCAGGCGCGCTTCGCGGGTGACGATCAGGTGGCTGCACAGACCGGCAGCGATGGACATGCCGCCGAAGCAACCCACCGGACCGGCAACCAGGCCGATCACCGGCTGAAACTCCCGCAGCGCGACGATGGCCGCCTGGATTTCGGCGATGGCAGCCAGCCCGAGATTGGCTTCCTGCAGGCGCACGCCGCCGGTTTCCAGCAGCAGCACGGCGCAGGTAGGAATGCCCTGGCGGTTGTCTTCAGCCGCCAGTTCCAACGCACCGGCGATCTTGGCACCCCCGACTTCGCCCATGCTGCCGCCCTGGAAAGCACCTTCGATGGCGGCAATCACCGCTGGCTGGCCCTTGATGCTGCCCTTGGCGACCACCACACCGTCGTCGGCCTGGGGCACGATGCCCTGCTGCGGCAGCCAGGGGGAAATGACCCGGTCGAAGGGACCGACGAGTTCGCGGAAGCTACCGGCATCCAGCAGCTCGCGGGCGCGCTGGCGGGCGCCGAGTTCGACGAAACTGCGCGCTTCGAGCAGGCGTGCGATATCAGTCATGTGCGGGCTCCTCTTGAGAAGAAAGGGCCTCCAGCCCCTGCTCCAGGCGCAGGCGCACCACGCCGGGCGTGGCGCCGAAGTCGTGGATGTCGATGTTCAGGGCCGGCAGCGACTGACCGTCGAACAGGCGCTGGAACAGCTGCTGCCAACGCGGGCCGCTGCCATTCACCGAGGTCACCACCTGGATCGACAGGGTGCCGGCGCTGCCGGGCTCCAGCAGCACTTCGAGGTCGCCGGAGCCGACGCAGCCGACCAGGGCGCGGCCTCGGGCCGGTTGCCCGGCGGGGAATTGGAAGGACAGGGTTTCCATGGTCACAGGCTCCCGGCTTTATCGAGGAACAGGCAGGCGGCCAGCAGATCGGCGGCACCACCCGGCGAGGCGTTGAGTTGCAGCAGGCGGGCGTCCAGCGCGCGCAGTTGGCGGCGGCCGGCAAGGCTGGCACTGCCACCGGCGTCGAGTACGGCACGGGCGCCCTGCTGCATGGCGGCGAGACCTTCCAGGCCGGCGCGCCAGAGCACGCAGGTGTCAGCCAGGGTGGCCATGATCGCCAGCAGCGCATCGAGGCGGGCGTTCTGCTCGCCGGCGCCCGCTGCACGGCTGCGGGCCAGTTGCGGCAGGCCCTGTTCGATCACAGCGGGGAAGCCGAGCTGGGCTTCCTCCCGCGCGCCACGGGCACCGTAGCGACGGGCGACCTGGGCGCCGTGACTGTCGCTGTGGAGCACCGCACGGTCATCGATCAGGGCGATGCGCGCAGCGCGCAGGGCGATGGCGTGGGCGTCGCGGCTTTCAGGTTTCAGCGCCTGTGCCGCCACCAACAGGCCGAGGGCCCAGATGGCACCCCGGTGGGTATTCACCCCGCCGGTGATGCTGAGCATCGCCGCTTCACCTTCGCGGCCAATCCGGCCGAGGGCTTCGCGCAGCGGTTGACCGACGTCGCCAAGCTCCAGCGCCGCCTCGGCCATCTGCTTGAAGCAGGGCCAGAGAGACAACGCAGAGGCATGCATCAGGCCCAGGTGCAGGTCGCTGTGCGCGCCACTGCCGCGACGGTCCACCAGTGCCGGCTTGGGCGAGAGGTCGGCTTCGTCGATCAGGGCGTCCACCGCCAGGTCCGCCAGCCGGTCGGCCAGGGGCAGGTCGGTATTGCGGGCAATCAGTGCGCTCATCACCAACTCCTGAAGCGGGCTGGGGGGTTGTAAAGGCCGCCGGACCACTCCACCAGTTCGGCGATGCTCTTCGCCGCCAGCAGTTCCCGCGTGGCTTGTGTACGGCGGATGCCGAGGTCTTCCGGCAATGCGATCAGCCCTTCGCGACGCATGCGCAGGGTCTCTTTCGGGTCATGGCGCAGGCCGATGGCGGTGACGCCGGCGACCGCGGCGATCATCGCGCGGCGCTCTTCGAGGCTGCGCGCCTTGTAGAGGTAGGCGATGCCTTCTTCAGTGAGCAGGTGAGTGACGTCATCGCCGTAGATCATCACCGGCGCCAGGGGCATGCCGGCCTTCTTCGCCACGTCGACGGCGTCCAGCGTTTCGACGAAGGTGGGTTTGCCGCCTTCCTGGTAGGTCTCGACCATCTGCACCACCAGCTTCTTGCCGCGTTCGAGCATCGTCACCGGCTCGGTCATGTCGAGCCAGGCCGGGGTCGCATGGCGGCGGCCGCGGGGGTCGTGGCCCATGTTCGGCGCGCCGCCGAAGCCGGCCAGGCGGCCACGGGTGACGGTGGAGGAGTGGCCGTCGCCGTCCACCTGCAGGGTGGCGCCGATGAACAGGTCCACGGCGTACTGCCCGGCCAGCTGGCACATCATGCGGTTGGAACGCATGGAGCCGTCGCGGCCGGTGAAGAACACGTCCGGGCGCTGGGCGATGTAGTCCTCCATGCCCAGTTCGGTGCCGAAGCAGTGCACGCTCTCCACCCAGCCGGTCTCGATGGCGGGGATCAGGGTCGGATGCGGGTTGAGCGTCCAGTTGCGGCAGATCTTGCCCTTCAGGCCGAGGGATTCGCCGTAGGTGGGCAGGATCAGTTCGATGGCGGCGGTGTTGAAGCCGATGCCGTGGTTGAGCGACTGGACCTTGTGTTTTTCATAGATGCCGCGGATCGCCATCATCGCCATCAGCACGTGCACCGGCTTGATGTGGCGCGGGTCGCGGGTGAACAGCGGCTCGATGTAGAACGGCTTGTCGGCGACCACCACGAAGTCGACCCAGGAGGCGGGGATGTCCACGCGCGGCAGGTCGCGCACATCGTCCACCAGCTCGTTGACCTGGACGATGACGATGCCGTCGCTGAACGCGATGGGTTCCACCAGGGCCGGCGTGTCTTCGGTACTGGGGCCGGTGTAGATGTTGCCTTCGCGGTCGGCCATGAAGCCGGCCACCAGGGCGACGTTGGGGATGAGGTCAACCAGCAGGCGCGAGTAGAGCTCGATGTAGGTATGGATGGCGCCGACTTCCAGCAGGCCGTCTTCGAGCAACTGGCCGATGCGCAGGCTCTGCGGGCCAGCGAAGGAGAAGTCGAGCTTGCGGGCGATGCCGCGTTCATAGAGATCGAGGTGCTCGGCGCGGCTGACGCTGGGCATGATCATGTGCAGGTCGTGCAGACGACCGGGATCGGCCTTGGCCAGGGAGCGGGAGAGGAAATCCGCCTGCTTCTGGTTGTTGCCTTCGAGCACCACACGGTCGCCAGGGGCGATCAGTGCTTCGAGGGCTTCGACGATCCGTTCGCTGGGCAGCACGACGCCATCGGCGAGGTTGCGTACCTGGTCGAGACGGCGCTGCTTTTCAGCGCGCCGACGCGACCACTGCGGCGGGGGAGAGGGTCTTGTTGTCATGGTGGCTCCACGAGTTCCGCTGTCGTGGAGCGAACCTTAGGAGCGCGACCGGTGGGTCATCAATCAAGCCCGGGGAGCAATCGTTACGATGAAGTTAATGATCGGCCCGGCCACCCTCCACCTGACGGGACGGAGTTGATCGGAGTCCAAGAATGACACCGCGCGCGTTCCCGTAGGTCGTTGCGAATAAAAAGGCCACCTTCCCCCTGCCTGAAGAAAGGTGACCAAAACTTGTCAGCGCGCAGTAATCACCGCGAGCTTGGTGATCCCCGCCCGCTCGATGGAGGCCATGGCACGGGCCACGGCGCCGTAGTCCACCTGGTCGTCGGCCTGCAGTTGCACGCGCAGTTCCGGGTCCTTGGTCTTGGCCGCTTCCAGGCTGGTCTGCAGCAGGTCGGGCTGGATCTCGTCCTTGTTGATGAACAGCTTGCCGGTGCCGTCGATGCTCACCACCAGCGGGTCCTTCTGCTCGGGCGGGGCCACGGCCTCGGTTTTCGGCAGGTTGATCGGGATGGCGTTGGTCAGCAGCGGCGCGGTGACGATGAACACCACCAGCAGCACCAGCATCACGTCCACCAGCGGGGTGACGTTGATCTCGGAAAGGACTTCGTCGTTGTCCTGGGTGGAGAAGGCCATGTCAGGACGCCTCCTTCACGGCGCCCGCGGCACGCGCCGGGGCGGGATTGACGAGCAGCTTGAAGGCGCTCTTCTGCGCCAGCAGGTAGAAGTCGTGGGCGAAGTCGTCGAGGTCGGCGGCGGTGAGCTTGAGGCTGCGCAGGAAGTAGTTGTAAACCAGCACCGCCGGCACCGCGACGGCGATGCCCACGCCGGTGGCGACCAGCGCCGCGCCGATCGGCCCGGCCACGGTTTCCAGGCTGGCCGAGCCGGCTGCGCTGATGCCCTTGAGGGCTTCCATGATGCCCCAGACGGTGCCGAACAGGCCGATGAAGGGCGAGGTGGAGCCGATCGAGGCGAGCACCGCCAGGCCCGACTCCAGGGAGCGGCGTTCCCGCTGGATCTGCTGGCGCAGGGCGCGTTCCAGACGGTCCTGATGGTTGATTGCCTGGCTCAGGTCGCCTGGTTGGCCCCCCTGCACCTGGATCGCGGCGAAACCGGCCTGGGCCACGTGAGCGGCGGCACCGGCATGCTGCTGCAGCTGTTCGGCGGCGCTGTCCAGGCTGGTGGCGCTCCAGAAGCGCTTCTGGAACTGGCGGTCGCGGCGCTTCAGGCGGGCGAACTGGATGCCCTTGACCAGGGCCAGGCCCCAGGTGACGACGGAGAAGCCGATGAGCAGCCAGATCACCAGGTGCTCGATGGAGGCGAAGGGGTTGGTTAGCAGGTCCATGGTGAATTCCTCTCTACAGGCAAAGTCGCTGAATCAGTTCAATTTGAAATCGATGGGCACGCTGACCCAGCCGTCGCGGGCGACTTCGCCCTGCTTGGCCGGCACGAAGGTCCAGCGCTTGACCGCGCGCACCGCGGCCTCGTCGAGCAGTTCGCGGCCGCTGCTCTTCTGCACCTGGACCTCGCTTGGCAGTCCCGTGGCGAGCACATGCACGCGCAGCAGCACGGTGCCCTCCCAGCCGCGCCGCTGGGCGAAGGCGGGGTACTCGGGCGCCGGGTTCTTCAGGTAGCCGGCGTTGGCCGAGGGTGGCGTCACCGGGGCCGGCGCCGGCGGAGCCGGTGGCGCGGGCGGGGCTTCGGCCTTGGGCGGTGCGGGCGGCGGTTCGACCGGCTTGGCCACGGGCTTCGGCGCGGGCTTGGGCGGCTGCGGTTTCGGCTTGGGTTTGGGTTTGGGCACCGGCTTGGGTGGCGGCGGCTTCACGGCCAGTTCCTCCACCACCGGGGGCGGCGGCTCGATCACGGGCGGCGGCGGCTCCGGCGGCGGCGGTTCCACCACCGGCGGGGCCGGGGCGGTGAACTCGATGGTCATGGGCGGAATCTGCGGCGGCACTTCCGGCAGCGGCGGGGTGGGCTTCTGGCTCAGCCAGTGCAGCACGGCGCCGTGCAGGACCAGGGCGAAGGCGCCCAGCAGCCAGGCCTCGCGGCGGCTGAGCACGCGGGTGGCGCCAGGGCTACGGAAGACCGTGCGGTCCAGCGCCTGGCGCACCGGTACGCCGAGGTCGCGGACCTCGCCTGGGCGGCGTACTTCCTGCCAGTGCAGTTCGCGGCCGCTATCGGCTTCGAGGACAGTGCCCATCGGCAAGACTCCTGGAGTTGAAAAGCCCGGCTGTGCCGCCGGGCGTGTTGAACAGGCAACCGGCCAGTGACCGGCGAGATGGCCGAGCTAGAGCGGTCGGCCATGGGGAGATGATTGGCTGAACGACTTATCTCTAAAAGTAATTTTTAATGATTTACTAATTACCTTTAGAGATATGTGATTCATAAGTCGTTGAAAATAAAAGATAAAAATTAATCGATGCTTTAGGGGCATTGAATATATGCCCGGCAGGCATCTAGCCCTCGCAAGGTGCGCTGCACGCACAACGCCTCTGGCGCAGGGATATCGGTGCGCGCAGCGCACCCTACAAAAGCAAAAAGCCCCCAGCGGATCGTTCCGGTGGGGGCTTGCTGGTGGGGGAATCAGCTCTTGCGAATGGTCTGGCTGTGCTGCCCGTCGATACTCACCGGTACGTCACCGGCCAGGGTCACGCGGCGGACGATGCGCGGCTGGGTGTCGTAGTCGTCGACTGCGTAATGCTGGGTCGCGCGGTTATCCCAGATCGCCACATCGCCAGCCTGCCAGCGCCAGCGCACGGTGTTTTCCAGGCGGGTGACATGCCCCTGGAGCACGGCGAACAGATGCGCTGAATCCGGCTGGGAGAGGCCCTTGATGCGTTTGACGAAGTGCCCCAGCACCAGCGTGCGCTCGCCGCTCACCGGATGCACCCGCACCACTGGGTGTTCGGTCTCATAGACGGTGGAAGTGAAGACCTTGCGGTACGCCTCCAGCTTCTCGGCGCTGACCTGGGGGCGCGTGGCGGCGTAGTCGTATTCGTTGCTGTGCACGGCCCAGAGCTTGTCGGCCAGCTCACGCAACGCCACCGGCAGGTCCTGGTAAGCGGTCGCGGTGTTGGCCCAGACAGTGTCGCCACCGGCGGCTGGAGCGGTCACGCTGCGCAGGATGGAAGCCTTGGGATAGGCGTCGACGAAGGTGACGTCTGTGTGCCAGGAGTTGGCGCGCTGCCCCTCGGCGCCGTCCAACTGCAGCAGGTAATGGGTACCCTCGCGCACTGGCACGGTGGGGTGCGCCACCGGCTCGCCAAGCAATTTGGCAAAGGCTTCCTGACCTTGGTCGTCCAGCTGGGTCTGGCCCCGGAAGAAGATCACCTTGTACTGAACCAGGGCTGCCTGGATGGCTTCGAGGATAGCGGCATCCAGATTGCCGGACAGCGTCACGCCCCGGATTTCGGCGCCGATTCGGCCGGCAACGGGATGGATATCGAGTTCGATGGCCTGCTGTTGGGCCAGTGCGGCATTGCTCATGGTGCGGTCCTCACGGTCAGGGAGATGAGCCATATGCTTATTCGATATACATCTAATAAATTATCGAATACTCATTTGACGGAATAAGAGCCTGCATTTAAAACCCCACGCAATGCCGCGACAAATGCCTTCGCCCTATATTTTCGATGCCGGAAAAGCACCATGGACCTGCGCCAGCTCCGTTACTTCATCGCCCTGCTCGAACACCGCAGCTTCGTCCGTGCGGCCGACGCCATGGGGATAACCCAACCGGCCTTCAGCCGCAGCATCCAGGGCCTGGAGCAGGATTTCGGCTGCCAGCTGGTGGACCGGGGCAGCAAGGACCTACGCCCCACGCCCGAAGGCCAGGTGGTGCTGCAGCACGCCCTGCGCCTGGTTCAGGGCGCGAGCAACCTGGCGCGCGAAATCGACCAGATGACCAAGCTGGATGCCGGCGAGTTGTACTTCGGCAGCGGCCCCGCGCCGGCCGCCAGGCTGGTGCCGGACGCCCTGGCCGATTTCATGCGGCGCTATCCGCGTATCCGCACCCATTTCGAGGTGAACAACTGGGAAGTACTGGGGCGCCGCCTGGCCAGGGACGAGATCGAGTTCTTCATCGCCGACGTGCGCCAGTTCGAGGCCGACCCGAGCTTCCAGACCCAGCCGCTGACGCCGCGCTATGGCCGGTTCTTCTGCCGCCAGGGGCACCCGCTGCTGCTCAAGGAGAGCCTGTCGACCAATGACATGTTCGACTACCCGCTGGCCGCTACGCGGATGCCGGCAGGCATCCGCAAGCTGCTGGCAAGCTACAGCGGCCTGGCGGATTTCCAGCTCAACCTGGAGTGCGACCATGTGCCCACGCTGGTACAGGTGGTGCGCCAGACCGATGCCATCGGCATCGCCCAGCAGGAAACCATCGCCCCGCTGCTGGAGTGCGGTGCACTGGCCCTGCTGCACTGGCGCAACCTGCCCGACCGGATGGACAGCCTGGCCGCGCGCTGCGGCATCGTCACCCGCACAGGTTATCGCCTGTCACCGGCGGCGCGAGCGCTGATCGAAGTGCTGGTGGAGCTGGACTCGCTGGAGCAGGCGGCGTAAGGAGCGATCCGCCCTCCCCCCAACCCTCTGAGCTGTCTGTGCAGGTATTCAGGCCTGAGCGCCCCTGTAGGGGCGAATTCATTCGCCAGGCGGGTCGCAGGTTCGCGCATACATCGTCCGCCCTCTCCCTGAAGGGAGAGGGGGTTGTCTATGCAAGGATTCAGGCCTGTGCGCTGCTTGTGGGAGCGAATTCATTCGCGATGCCCTGTGGATAAAAAAGCCGCCTTGCGGCGGCCTCCACGACTTCCCTGTAAATGACTTCCTTGTCAGCGACTCCCTGTCAGCGCGAGGCCTGTCCCGGCCCCTGCAATGCCGCGTCGAGGAAACGCGGCTCCACCCAGTCGGAAACCTGGAAACCACGGCGGATCAGGCGTTCCTTGACAGCCAGGTCCACGCCCTGTTGCAGCAGGCCGACAAATTCAGCGTCAAGGTGTGGATCGAAATAGCGACTCAGGCTTTCCTGGGCCAGATCGCTGGCGAGGATGCCCGGCGGATAGCTGGCCAGGCCCGAAACCAGTTCGACGTAGGCACCTTTGTTGGCGTCGTCGCGCAGCCAGTTCACTGCCTTCTGTTGGGCCTTCACCAGGCGCCCCACCACATCCGGGTACTGGCGGATGAAGTCACCGGTAGCCACCAGCACCGCCTGGGTGCTGCCCGCGCCAGCGAGGTCTCGGGAGCTCAGCGGCAGTTCCGCGAGACCGCGCTCGCACAGGGCGATCAAGTTGGAGAGACCCCAGGTCGCGTCGATCTGCTTGGCGGCCAGGGCCGCACTGGCGGCATTGAAATCGAGGTTGATCACTTTCAAGTCACGCTCGCTGAGACCCTGGCTGGCCAGGGCGCTGGCGAAGGAGAGCTGGAGGGCAGTGCCACGAAACACCGCCACGCGTTTGCCCTTGAGATCCTGCAGGGTCTTGATGCCCGAGCCCGGCACCACGCCGAGGTAACTCTTCACGCCACGGGTATTGGCGCTGATCACCCGGGTGTCCAGCCCATTGGCCTTGCCGACGATTGCCGCCAGGTCGCCCAGGTAGGCGAAGTCCACCTGGCCGTTGGCCAGGGCCTCGTTCACCACCGGCCCCGCGCCCTTGAAGAAGCGCCACTCGACACGGATTCCGTCCTTGGCGAATTCCTCTTCGAAGACCTTCTGGTCACGCAGTACGTCCACCACGCCACCGGCGCTGTGCTGCGTACCGGCACTGAGGTCGGGCACAGCGATGCGGATAGCTTCCGGCTTGGCCGCTTCGGCGTGGGCAGCCAGGGGGAACGCCCCGAGCACGCCGATCAGCAAGGGTGAGGCGAATGCCCCGAGTATTTGGTTGAGCAGGATTTTCATGGCGTGCGGGCTCCTTCACGGGCTGCCGCCGGCAGTGGCCGGCGCTGTGGGACGGAAGCTAGGCGCGACGCCATAGGCCAAACAAATATTAAAAAATCATTCTTTAATAATTTTTTTGCCTAAGTCAGGCACGACGCGGCCTGCACCGTGGCATGCAGAACCCGCATAAAAAATATGAGGAAAACGCATCGGCCTATCCCTTCCCGACGCTATCGACTCATGCTCTTATCCATTTAAGGAATCAATCATTAGTTTATTATTCTTTTTAAGAATAATCTAAGAACCACCGTTCGGGAGATGGACATGAGCCGAACCTTTGCCTGGACGCCCGCCGCACTCGCTCCAAGCGGCTGGTGGCGCGGCCATTCCGATGCCTTTCTGCCGTGGCTGCTGCCCCTTGGCCTGGCGCTGCTCTGGGTGCTGGCGAGCCACTACCATTGGATGAGCGCTCAGATACTGCCAGCGCCGTTACTGGTCTGGCAGAGCAGCCTCGAGTTCGGCTCCGGCGAGCTCTGGAGCCATCTGTGGATAAGTCTTCAGCGACTGTTCTGGGGGCTGTTGGCCGGGGTTGCCGGCGGGCTACTACTAGGCACCTGGCTGGGGGCTTCGAGGCGCGCCGAGGCGTTGGTCTATCCAACCTTCGTGGCCCTGGCGCAGATTCCCACCCTGGCGTGGATTCCTTTGTTCATGCTGTTCTTCGGCATCGGCGAGCTGCTCAAGCTGGTGGTGCTGATCAAGGCGGTGGTGGTGCCGGTGACCCTGCACACCCTGGTCGGCGTGCGCGATGCCCAGCCCAAGCTTCGTGAGGCCGCCGCCGTATTACGCCTGCCGCGCCACCTGCTGTTCCTGCGCCTGTTGCTGCCGGCTGCCCTGCCCGCCTTCCTCACCGGTTTCCGTCTGGCGCTGGCGACCGGCTGGACTTCGCTGCTGGCAGTAGAACTGCTGGCCTCCAGCGAAGGCCTGGGCTACCTGATGGTCTGGGGACGCCAGCTGTTCATGCTGGACCTGGTCTTCCTCTGCATCCTGCTCATCGGCCTGGTAGGCGCTCTGATGGATCGTGGCTTCGGGCTCGTCGAGCGGCGCTTGCTGCACTGGCCGCAACCGGCCACAGGGGAACAACGCCAGCACAGCGATGCACGGGGTTGGCGTCGCCTGCAGGGGGTCCTGCTGCCCACAGCGTTGCTGATTCTCTGGCAGGCCAGCAGCAGCCTCGGCTGGGTCGACCGCAATATCCTGGCGTCGCCGCTGGACGTGCTGCGCAGCCTGGCGGATGGCTTCGATGATGGTTCCCTGCCACATGCCATGAAGCTCAGCCTGCAGCGTGCCCTGGCTGGCCTGGTTGTCGGCGGTGGCGCCGGACTCCTGCTGGGATTGCTGCTGGGGCTTTCCAGCCACGCCGAGCGGGTGCTCGGGCCAAGCCTGTCGGCGTTGCGCCAGGTTGCGCTGTTCGCCTGGGTGCCGCTGCTCACTGCCTGGTTCGGCCTGGGCGAGGCGGCCAAGGTGGTGTTCGTCAGCCTGGCAGCCTTCTTCCCCCTGTTCATCGCGACCCAGCGCGGCATCGCCAGCCTGTCGCCGCAACTGGGCGAAGTGGCCCGCACCCTGCGTCTGGACCTGGCCAGACGTCTGCGCCTGCTGATCCTTCCCGGCGCGGCCCCGGCAATCTTCGCCGGCCTGCGGCTTTCGCTGATCTACGCCTGGCTGGGGACCATTGGCGCCGAGTACTTCATGCCATCCGACGGCGGCATCGCAAGCCTGATGCTCGGCGCCCAGCAGATGTTCCGCATGGACCAGGTAATGGCAGCCATGCTCCTGGTGGGCCTGGTCGGCGCCTTGCTCGGCGCTCTCGGACAACGCATCGAAACGCGCGCGACGCGCTGGAGAAACGCATGAACGCCTTCAACCCCTCGGCCCGGGATGCGGCCAACCAACCCCACGCCATCGCGCCGCTGGTCAGCTTCGACCGGGTCGGCAAGGTCTTCTCCGTGGATGGCCAGGCCTTCGAGGCCATCCAGGACTTCAGCCTGGCGATCAACGAAGGCGAGTTCATCGCCATCGTCGGTTCCAGTGGGTGCGGCAAGTCGACCCTGCTGCGCCTGCTGGTCGGTCTGGATACCGAATACAACGGCGAGATCCGCGTGGACGGCGCGCCGGTCCGGGGCATCGGTGGCGAGCGCGGCATTGTGTTCCAGGAGCACCGGCTGTTCCCCTGGTTGACCGTGGCGCAGAACATCGGCCTGGGGTTGGTGAACGAAAAACTGACCCAGGGCGAACGCGCTCGACGGGTACACGAGTTCGTGCAGCTGGTGGGGCTGACAGGCTTCGAGTCGGCCTACCCCCATCAGCTTTCCGGCGGCATGGCCCAGCGCGTGGCCATCGCCCGCGGCTTGGTAGCCAGCCCACGCATCCTGCTGCTGGATGAACCCTTCGGCGCCCTCGATGCGCTGACCCGCCAGCAGCTGCAGGACGAGCTGCTGGCCATCCGCGAACGCTCCGGCATCACGACCTTGCTGGTCACCCACGACGCCGAAGAGGCGATCTACCTGGCCGACCGCGTGGTGGTGATGGCGCCGCGGCCCGGACGGATCAAGTCGGTGGTGGAGATCGACCTGCCGCACCCGCGCCAGCGCACCGGCGCGGATTTCCACAGGTTGCGCGAACGCCTGCTCCACCAGCTCACCGGTGACGGCGATTACCTGCCGCCTGTGCTGCAGCGAGTGGAAGGCATGCGGCCAGAGTTCATTGCACTGTAGGTGCAGCCGCACCTGGGGGAGCGAAGTCATTCGCGATTGAAATCGCGCCCACAAGGTGGGATCGGGGTCAGTCGGCGAGGACGATCTGATTCTTCCCGCCGCGCTTGGCCTGGTACATGGCCGCGTCGGCGCGGGCGTAGAGGCTGTCGAGGTTGCCGTCGTCACGAAGGTTCGCCAGGCCCTGGCTGACGGTGACGCCGAAGCTCTTGCCGTCGACGGTGAAGCCCATCCGCTGGATTTCCCGCTGCAGGCGTTCGGCGATCTGCCACGCCAGTTCCGGCGGGCAACCGGGCAGGACGGCGGCGAACTCCTCGCCGCCGATACGGCCGAACAGGTCGCCCCGACGCAAGGTATTGCCGCCGCATTGGGCAATGCGTTGCAGCACCTGGTCCCCGATCTGGTGGCCATGGGTGTCGTTGATCTTCTTGAAGTCATCGACGTCCAGCAGGATGAACGCCAGCGGGCTGCCGAACTGCACCGAGTGCTCGAACTCGCGCTGGGCGCATTCGAAGAAGTGCCGTCGGTTACTGCTCTTGGTCAGCACGTCGGTGGTCGCCAGGCGATGCAGTTCACCCTCCAGTTGCTTCTTCTCGGTGATGTCTTCGGCGATGCCGACAACGATGGTCGGCTGGCCTTCCCCGCCGCCCTGGCTGATGAAGCATTTGTCGCTGATCCAGCGCAGCTGGCCGTCGGCGCGGATGATGCGGTACTCGCGGGCCTCGATGGCCCCCTTCTCCAGCACTTCGGCGAAACTCTGCGCAGCGTATTCCAGGTCATCCGGGTAGATGCAGTTGCGCCACTCGCTGTAGTCCGCCAGCAGCAGCGCGGCGGAGCGCCCGAACATGGTCTCGTAGGCAGGGCTGACGTAGATGATCCGTTGCGCCTCCCAGTCGAAGGCCCAGAGCACGGCGTTCACGCTGCCCAGAAGGCTGCTGAAGATGGCCTCGCGTTCGCGCAGCCGTTCGACTTCGCCCCGGCTGTGAAGAAGGGCAAGGGTGAGTTTTTCCAGTTCGCTTGGAGATTCGAGGGACGTTTCCATTCGGCCGCTACCTTCATAGGACCTGCCTTCGACAGATTAGGCAGGCAAAAGTGCGGACGGCACGCGAGCCGACGGTCAGGCATGACTGGCATGACGGAAGGCAACGAAACGGTTGAGCAACCGGTGCAGGACGAACACCGCGACCAGGGTGAGGAACACCGACACGCACACCGAGCTCAGGCGATAGGCGATGGAGTACACCACGTCGTGCTGCGGCGTGAGGTACTGGCCGAAGACGATGGCCAGGGTGGTCAGTGCGCCGAAACCAATGCCCTGCGCGCCTTCCAGCACATGCAGGCGAGCGCAGCAGAGGGCGGCGGTCCAGTACATCAGGGTCACCAGGGGCAGCACGTCGTAATGGCTGTAGAGCACCAGCTGCAGCACCAGCCCAATGGCGCAGCCCAGCAGGGTGCCGAGGGCGCGAATGCGGCCGGCGAAGCGGATGCCGTTCCAGTGCATGGGGAACAGGACCAGGATCGACGCCACCTGGGCCGACAGCGAATCTTTCAGGTCGAAGCTCTGGAACAGCATGAAGGACAGGGTGGCGATAGTCGCCCCGAGGATCGCCTCGTGGCGCTGGCTGGGCACGTCCTTGGCCGGTATCCGCTTCAGCGGACGCGGCTCGGCATCGGGGAAGAGGAAGAACATAAGCCAGGCGATCAGGACCGTCAGCCCCGCCGCCACCAGGTTGCTGGTGACCAGGTCGTAGAGGTGGGTTTCCGGGTAACTGGCGAAGTGAAGCTGGATGGAGAGGAACACGCTGCCCAGCGCGCCGAACATGAAGAGCGCCCCCTGGGCCATCAGACGGAAGCGCCAGAAGAAGGCCAGGAAAGCCAGCGGCACTATCATCTGCGGTCGGTCGCCAAACAGGCCGTAGATCACCAGTACCTCGACACTCACCACCACGGCCTGGAGCAGGAACTGCCGCACGATGTGGGCGTTGATGACCGGCGTGAGGCCGAGCAGGAGCATGGGATAGACGCAGAAGAACGAGCCGTTGTCCCAGCCCATCAACTTGCAGATGAACAGCCCGAGGGTGCCGCCCCCAGCGAGACGCAGGCATTGCCTCAGGTCGTTCTCGGTCAGAGCTGTCCTGCGGTTCATCAATACACGTAGTGCAGGATGCTGATCGCGGCGATCTGCAGACGGCCGAACAGGTCCGCCAGGTGCGAGTCGCCCGGGTAGAGCTGGACCGTCGCCTTGGCGCCGCTGGGCAGCGTATAGGGCAGGGTTTCGGTCAGGCTGACGTGCAGGCGCTGGCGCTGAGCGTCACGCACCCAGCGGTCGGAGATCGCCGGAGCGGCCAGATCGCCATTGGCGTCGAGCTGCCCCTCCTTCACGCCGGCGTCGATGGCGCTGACCCTGGCCGCAAAAATGTGGCCGGGGAGCGCGTCGAACACCACCGCAGCACCATCCTCCAGGCGCACATAGCGCAGGGCCTTCTCGCGGAAGTCGGCACTGATGTCCGCTTCATCCGCCACCAACGCGGCCACCGGACTGCCGGCATGCAGGAATGCGCCGGGGGACAGCTGCAGGTTGCTCAAGGTGCCGGCGCGCTCGGCACGCACTTCGCTGTATTCCAGTTGCAGGTGCGCCTGCTCCAGCGCGTTACGGGCCTGGCGCAGTCGCAGGTTGTCGTCGCCGACGGCGCCACGCTGGGCCACGAGCTCGCGAATGCGCGCACCGGCGGCACTCAGCTTGGCCTGGGCGGCCTGACGCTGCGCTTCGGTCTGCTCGAACAGCTGGCGCGATACGTGCTGGCTCTGCACCAGACGCCCGAGGCGCGCAGCCTCGCGTTGCAACTCACTGGCAGAAGCCTGGGCGGCGACCTGGTCGGCACGGGCCGCAGCGATAGCGGCGTCGAGTTGGCGGTTGTCCTGCCCGGCCTGTTCAAGCGCCAGCTCGGCGGCACGCACGGCCAGGCGGAAGGGTTCGGGGTCGAGACGGAACAGGACCTGGCCGGCCTCGACGTGCTGATTGTTGCTGACGGCGACGTCCAGCACCTGGCCGTCCACGCGTGGGGCGATGCGCAGCACCGGACGGGTCAGTTGCGCCTGGGGCGTGATGGGCATCCACAGGTCCGCCGCCAGGAAGTAGGCGAACAGCAGGACGAACAGGATGATGGCCGCCTGGACCCGCCGGGCGAATCTTTGATCCGGAGTCATGCGTACCTCGAAGGGACCCGCAGCGGATGCGGGTGGGGGAAAGACGGGAACGGCACGACCTCGGCCATTACCGCCCATGGGGACAAAGTATATTTAGCTGGGATTCGAGGATAATCTCCCACTTGCGAGAAGCAGCCTTACACAAGGGGTAACAATGGATACGCTCCACAGCATGCGGGTTTTCGTGCGGGTGATAGACACCGGCAGTTTTACCGCCGCAGCCCAGGCCATGGACCTGTCCACCGCGCAGGTATCAAGGCTGGTATCGGAGCTGGAACAGCAGCTCCAGGCCCGCCTGCTGCATCGCACCACCCGCCGTCTCGCGCTGACCGAAGTGGGCGAGCGCTACCTGCAACGCTGCCGGCAAATCCTCGGTGAAGTGGACGAGGCCGCCGCCGAGGCACGCGGTGCCCATCTCAAGCCCCATGGCCGCCTGCGCGTACACACCATGACCGGCCTGGGCCTGCAGCACCTCACCCCCCTGGTGGCACGCTACAGCGAGCTCTATCCGGAAGTGGTGGTGGAACTGACCCTGTCGCAGCGCACCCCCGACCTGCTGGAAGATGGCCACGACGTCATCATCACCTTCGCCCGCGAGCTGCCCGATTCGCAGATGGTCGCCCAGGTACTGGGGCCGATGTTCAGCGCGCTCTGCGCAGCCCCCGGTTATCTGAAGAAGCACGGCGTACCCCTCAGCCCGGTGGACCTGCAGCAGCATCGCTATCTGCGGCTGCTGGACCCGCTGTATGAGGACAGCTGGGTGTTCAATGGCGAGCAGGGTGAATTCAACGTACTCCCCGCCGAGAGCTTCCAGGTGAACGTGGCCGAGTCGTTGGCCAAGGCCGCGCAGGCCGGCATGGGCATCTGCCTGCTGCCCTCTTTCGTCGCCTGCCCGCCCGTGCGTGAAGGCAAGCTGCTGCGGCTCCTGCCGGATTACCGCCTGCGCGAGCGCAACATCTACGCCATCTACCCGTCGCGGCGTTTCCTCGACGCCAAGATCAAAACCTGGGTCGAGTTCCTCAAGGCCGAATTGCCGCCGCTACTGACCCAGGACGAAGCCCTGCTCGAAGATCCGAATCGCTGGGCGATCAACGCGAAACTATTGCGCAAAGAGAAATAGTTCTTCACTGAAACCGCTATTTTTCCCCTTTCCTGACCTCCCTAAGATGGCGCCATGTTTCGCAAGAAACCATCTGAGAGGTTCAAGATATGCAACGCAACGCGATTTTTACTGCCGTTTTCGCCGTATTTTCTCTATTTTTCTCGCAATTGACCCTGGCCGAAGAATCCAACGCCTTTGTTGCACGCAACGCAGCTCTGGCCGAGCAGCGCGCCGACGCGGCCCAGCAGGAAGCCATCGCCAAGCAAGGCGCTGAGCAACAGAAGCAGTCCGACGCCCACCAGGACAGCTGATCCCTGTCACTCCCTGTTCTCCACCTCCTGACGTTGATGCGTGACAGCTCCTATATCGACGTCCTGTTCAGGCCGCTCATGACGAGCGGCCTTTTTTTGCCTACAGGAAATGCCGGTGGCGACGGGCGACTTGAGGGGCAGTTGCGCTACCCTTGGCGATTGAAATCGCCCCTACAGGAACAGCCTGTCCCCGCCTTGTACGGGCGAATACATTCGCCAACCGAACCACCGGTTCGGCCTGCGATGCGTCCGCAGAAAGCAAAAAGGCCGGCATCTCTGCCGGCCTTTCTCATGGGCTCGCAAGCGTCAGGCGGCGGCCGGACGCAGGGAGTAGGTCTTCAACTGCTCGGCGAAATCGCGCAGGGACTGGATACCGCTGGCTTCGGCCTCGTGAATCCATTCCTTGATGGCGGCGAGCATGTCGTGGCCATTGGCGCTGGTCTTCACCCAGATCTGCTGCAGCGCCAGGCGCTTCTCGTAGATCACCTTGAGGGCCTGGCTCTGTTCCAGCATGGCGGCGATGCGCGCCTGGTGGCCTTCGTCGAGCAGGCTGGTCTCGCGGGAAAGCAGGCGTTTGGCGCGGCGGAACAGGTGGCGTACCGACTCGTCGGCCTTGGCCAGTTCCTGCTTCACCAGCGGAGCGATCACCAGCTTGCGGTACTGGGCCATGATCTGGAAACGGTTGTTGAGGATGGCCATGGCGGTGTCCATGTCCAGGTTGCCCTTGCCTTCGACGCGGTGGGCGATCGGTGCCACGCGCTGCACCTTGGCCATGCCGAGGATGCTGAACAGCTTGATCCAGGCCCAGCCCATGTCGAACTCCCACTTCTTCACCGACAGCTTGGCGGAGTTCGGATAGGTGTGGTGGTTGTTGTGCAGCTCTTCACCGCCAATCAGGATGCCCCAGGGCACCAGGTTGGTGGCGGCATCACGGCACTCGAAGTTACGGTAGCCGATGGCATGGCCCAGGCCATTTACGACGCCTGCGGCCCAGACCGGTATCCACATCATCTGCACAGCCCAGATGGTGATGCCGCCCGCGCCGAACAGCGCCAGGTCGATCAGAGCCATAAGGGTGACACCACCGATGGGGTAGCGGCTGTAGACGTTGCGCTCCATCCAGTCATCCGGGCAGTTCTTGCCGTAGATGCGCAACGTCTCTTCATTTTTCGCCTCTTCCGCGTACAGTTCCGCGCCTTGGCGCAGTACGGTCCACAGGCCTTTGACCACCGGGCTGTGGGGGTCGTCAGCAGTTTCGCACTTGGCGTGGTGCTTGCGGTGGATGGCGGTCCACTCGCGGGTATTCATGGCGGTGGTCAGCCACAACCAGAAACGGAAGAAATGCTTGAGCGCCGGATGCAGTTCCAGCGAGCGGTGCGCCGAGTAGCGGTGCAGATAGACAGTGACGCTGACGATGGTGATGTGGGTCATCACCAGGGTGACAGCCACCAGCTGCCACAGCGACAGGTCGAGAAAGCCGTTGTACCACATGGATGGTGTTGCCTCGGGTAAAGTGAGCGGGGCTTATCGCGTATAGCTCCTCGGATTATCACAAAGCGCCCGGAGAAAACCATCCTGTCTTTTAGATAGAAGCCCTCCGGTCGTCGGTTGCTTCTATAATCCGCAATTGCCCGTTTCACCCATGCCAGGAAGGCCGCACCCATGCGTTTCAAGTTCAGTGCCCTGCGATTGGTGCTGCCCTACTTCATTCTCGCTAGCCTGTGGGTGCTGTTCAGTGACCGCGCACTCTATTCCCTGGTGGGCGACCGTGTACTGCTGGCCGAGCTGCAGACCACCAAGGGACTGCTCTTCGTGCTGGTTACCAGCCTCCTGTTGTTCACCCTTGTCTGCCTGCACCTGCACCGCCTGAAGGACTATCTGGATGCCCGCCGCGAACACGAAAGCAGCCTGCGCCAGGCCGCCGCTGTGTTCGACAGCACCCAGGAGGGCGTGCTGGTCACAGATGCCGAAAGCCGCATCGTCCACGTCAACCGTGCCTTTTCCCGCATCACCGGCTTCGATGAAGCACAAGTGCTGGGCAAGAATCCGCGCATCTTTAGCTCCGGCCGCCACGCCCCGGGCTTCTACAAGGCCATGTGGAATGCCCTGGACAACCGCCGCGAATGGAGCGGTGAAGTGTGGAACCGGCGCAAGAACGGCGAGATCTATCCGCTCTGGCAGAACATCCGCGCCATCCATGACGAAGACGGTCAGCTGACTCACTATGTGGCGGTATTCTCCGACGTCAGTGCGATCAAGCGCTCGCAGCACGAACTGGACTTCCTCGCCCACCACGATCCGCTGACCAACCTGCCCAACCGCCTGCTCTTCACCGAGCGTGTAGAACAGGCGCTGGAACGTGCCCACCGTGAGAAGCAGAACGGTGCAGTGCTGTTGCTGGACCTCGATCACTTCAAGCACATCAATGAAAGCTTCGGCCACTCCCATGGCGACCTGCTGCTGAAGATGGCCGGTGTGCGCCTCCAGGGGCTGATGGAAGGCGGCATGACCCTGGCGCGCCTGGGCGGCGACGAGTTCGGCGTGTTGTGGGAAAACTGCCCTCAGGCCGACCAGGCCGCAGCCCTGGCCGAGCGCATCCGCAGCGAACTGGCGACCCCCTTCCGACTGGACGGCCATGACCTGTTCATCAGCACAAGCCTGGGCATCAGCCTGTTCCCGAACGTCGACGCCAATGTCGAACAGGTGATGCGCAATGCCGACTCGGCCCTGTTCAAGGCCAAGAGCTCGGGCCGCGATTCCTATGCCTTCTACAGCCAGGAACTGACCGAGCAGGCGCGCCAGCGCGTCGAGTTGTTCAGCGCCCTGCGCCAGGCGATGGAGCTGGGTCAGTTGCAAGTCCACTACCAGCCCATCCAGCGCCTGGCCGACGGCCAACTGGTCGGTTTCGAGGCACTGGTGCGCTGGGCGCATCCCGAGCGTGGCCTGGTACCACCTGGTGAGTTCCTGCCAATCGCCGAGCAGAGTGGGTTGATCGCCAGCATCGACGTCTGGGTACTGGAACAGGCCTGCCGGCAGATGCGGTGCTGGCTGGAGCAGGGTCACGCATTGTCTTTCGTGGCGGTGAACCTGTCCTGCCGGCTGTTCCACCGCACCGAGCTGGATAGTGAAGTGGCCCGGGTGCTGGCCACCACGGGCCTTGCACCGGAGCGGCTGGAGCTGGAAATCACCGAAAGCGCGGTGATGGAGGACCCGGACGCCGCCGAGGCCCTGCTTGCTCGTCTGCGTGAACTGGGCGTGCGTCTGGCCATCGACGACTTCGGTACGGGCTACTCCTCGCTGCAGCGCCTCAAGCACCTGCCGGTGCAGAAGCTGAAGCTCGACCAGAGCTTCGTTCGTGGCCTGCCGGACGACAAGAACGATATCGCCATCGCTCGTGCCGTCACCGCCTTGGGCCACAGCCTGGGCATCAGCGTGCTGGCCGAAGGTATCGAGGTGGACGCCCAGGCCGGGTTCCTCCGTGAGCTGGGCTGCGACTACGGCCAGGGGTACCTGTTCAGCCGGCCCTTACCGGTGGAAGAACTCGAGCAGCTCTGGCCGGTAGCCTGAAGACGGCAGATTCGGCTTCGCCAGGCGTTGGCCCCCCCTGTCGGCAGCATCTGCGTCGCTCGAAAGCAATTTCGGTTATATAAAAATTCTTAAATAGTATTTTTAAGAATATTACCCGCTTGCTTAAGATTCGCTCCACGCCACGCGGAATACCTTCCTGAACCATGCCGCGGGCCCCATTTCTAGGAGCACGACCATGAGCGCAACCCTTCGTAGCGTGGAAGGCCAGGACGAGGCCAGCATCCTGCGTGAAATCCAGAGTGCCCTGCACGGCCTGCGTTTCGGCTCGGTGGAAATCACCGTGCACAACGGCCAGGTAGTGCAAATCGAACGCAAGGAAAAATTCCGCCTGCAGCAACCGAACCAGCGCGGTAACTGATTCACAGGACACCGTTCAAGCCTCACGAGGCTTGAAGCCCGACCGGACTGCCGGAGGGCGTTTCGACGAACACCAGTAAACAGCCCTAGCCAACACCTAAAAAAATTCCAGTTCCAGGAGCTTGATAATGTCGATTCGCCGCTTCGCCCTCGCCGCCCTCGCCAGCGCCCTGATCGCCGGTCCGGCCGCCGCCGCCACCGAACTGCTCAACGTGTCCTACGACCCGACCCGCGAGCTCTACCAGGAATACAACGCCGCCTTCGCCAAGCACTGGAAGGCCGAAGGTGGCGACGATCTGAAGATCCAGCAATCCCATGGCGGCTCCGGCAAACAGGCCCGCGCCGTGATCGACGGCCTGAAGGCCGACGTGGTGACCCTGGCCCTGGCCGGCGACATCGACGAACTGCAGAAGCTCGGCAAGCTGATCCCGGAAAACTGGCAGGCTCGCCTGCCGCAGAACAGCACTCCCTACACCTCGACCATCGTGTTCCTGGTGCGCAAGGGCAACCCCAAAGGCATCAAGGACTGGGGCGACCTGACCAAGCAGGGCGTTGAAGTCATCACCCCGAACCCGAAGACCTCCGGCGGTGCACGCTGGAACTTCCTGGCCGCCTGGGCATGGGCCAAGAAGGAGTACGGCAGCGACGCCAAGGCACAGGAATACGTGAAGGAGCTGTACAAGCACGTACCGGTGCTGGATACCGGCGCCCGTGGCTCGACCATCACCTTCGTCAACAACCAGATCGGCGACGTGCTGCTGGCCTGGGAAAACGAAGCCTTCCTGGCTCTGAAAGAACAAGGCGGCGAGAACTTCGAGATCATTGCGCCGAGCCTGTCGATCCTGGCCGAACCGCCGGTATCGGTGGTCGACAAGAACGTCGACAAGAAGGGCACCCGCAAGGTTGCCGAAGCCTACCTGCAGTACCTGTACAGCGAGGAAGGCCAGCGCATCGCGGCGAAGAACTTCTACCGCCCGCGTAACGAGAAGGTCGCGGCCGAGTTCGCCAAGCAATTCCCGAAACTGGACCTCGTGACCGTGGACAAGGACTTCAACGGCTGGAAAGAAGCCCAACCCAAGTTCTTCAACGACGGCGGCATCTTCGACCAGATCTACCAGGCGCAGTAAGCGCGGAAGACGCCCCCTCTCCCCAACCCTCTCCCTGAAGGGAGAGGGGGCTCGAAGGCCTGATCTCCGGATCGGGCCTCTTTGCTGTCAGCGGGAGAGAAACCAAGCGTTCCAACGCAGAGTAAGGACAGAACATGTCGCGACGCATCTCCCCGGTCATACCCGGCTTCGGGCTGACCCTGGGATACACCCTGGTGTATCTCAGCCTCCTGGTCCTGATTCCCCTGGGTGCCCTGTTCCTCAAGACCACCGAGCTGACCTGGGTCCAGTTCTGGACCATCATCAGCGCCCCCCGCGTGATCGCCGCCCTCAAGCTCAGTTTCGGTACCGCCCTGGCGGCCGCCGTGATCAATGGCATCATCGGCACCCTGCTGGCCTGGGTGCTGGTGCGCTACGACTTCTTCGGCCGCAAGGTCATCGACGCCATGGTCGACCTGCCCTTCGCGCTGCCCACCGCGGTCGCCGGTATCGCCCTCACCGCGCTCTATGCGCCCGCGGGCCTGGTGGGCCAGTTCGCCACCGACCTCGGTTTCAAGATTGCCTACACCCCGCTCGGCATCACCCTGGCGCTGACGTTCGTGACCCTGCCCTTCGTGGTGCGGACGGTGCAGCCAGTACTGGCCGATATCCCCCGCGAGGTTGAGGAGGCCGCCGCCTGCCTGGGCGCCAAACCGCTGCAGATTTTCCGCCACGTGCTGGTGCCGGCGCTGCTGCCGGCCTGGCTGACCGGTTTCGCCCTGGCCTTCGCCCGTGGCGTGGGCGAGTACGGCTCGGTGATCTTCATCGCCGGCAACATGCCGATGAAAACCGAAATCCTGCCGCTGCTGATCATGGTCAAGCTGGACCAGTACGACTACACCGGCGCCACCGCCATCGGCGTGCTGATGCTGGTCGTCGCCTTCGTCCTGCTGTTGCTGATCAACCTGCTGCAACGCCGCATCGAAACCCCGTGAGGAGAGCGCCATGAGTTCCGCAAGCCTGACCGCCGCGTCCTCCGCCAACGCCGCCCGCCGGGGCAGCGCACTGGGTCGCCGTATCCTGATCGCCTTCGCCTGGCTGGCTTTCGCCCTGTTCCTTCTGCTGCCACTGCTAGTGGTCCTGAGCGAGGCGTTGAAGCAGGGCCTGGGTACCTTCTTCGAAGCGATTTTCGAGCCGGACGCCCTTTCCGCACTGAAACTGACCCTGATCGCCGTTTTCATCTCGGTGCCGCTCAACCTGGTGTTCGGCGTTGCCGCCGCCTGGTGCGTGAGCAAATACGAGTTTCGTGGCAAGAGCCTGCTGGTCACCCTGATCGACCTGCCGTTCTCGGTGTCGCCGGTCATCGCCGGCCTGATCTACGTGCTGCTGTTCGGCGCCCAGGGCTACTTCGGTGAATGGCTGCAGGACCGCGACATCCAGATCGTCTTCGCCGTGCCCGGCATCGTCCTGGCCACGATCTTCGTGACCTTCCCCTTCGTCGCCCGTGAGCTGATCCCGCTGATGCAGGAACAGGGCACGCAGGAGGAAGAAGCCGCACGCCTGCTCGGCGCCAACGGCTGGCAGATGTTCTGGCACGTGACCCTGCCGAACATCAAATGGGGCCTGATCTACGGCGTGGTGCTCTGCACCGCGCGGGCGATGGGCGAGTTCGGGGCGGTATCGGTGGTGTCCGGTCACATTCGTGGCGTCACCAACACCCTGCCGCTGCACGTCGAAATTCTCTACAACGAGTACAACCACGTCGCCGCCTTCAGCGTCGCCAGCCTGCTGCTGGTGCTCGCCCTGTGCATCCTCCTGCTCAAGCAGTGGAGCGAGTCGCGCCTGTCCCGTCTCAAGTCGAATGCTGATGAGGAGTAACCACCGTGAGCATTGAAATCCGCAACGTCAGCAAGAACTTCAACGCCTTCAAGGCGCTCAACGAAATCAACCTGGATATCCACAGCGGCGAACTGGTGGCGCTGCTTGGCCCGTCCGGCTGCGGCAAGACCACCCTGCTGCGGATCATCGCCGGTCTGGAAACCCCGGACCTGGGCAGCATCGTGTTCCACGGCGAAGACGTCTCCCAGCACGACGTACGCGATCGCAACGTCGGCTTCGTGTTTCAGCACTACGCGCTGTTCCGCCACATGACGGTGTTCGACAACGTCGCCTTCGGCCTGCGCATGAAGCCCAAGCGCGAACGTCCGAGCGAAAAGCAGATCGCCGAGAAGGTCCACGAGCTGCTGAACATGGTGCAGCTCGACTGGCTATCCGACCGTTACCCGGAACAACTCTCCGGTGGCCAGCGCCAGCGTATCGCCCTGGCCCGCGCTCTGGCGGTGGAGCCGAAGATCCTGCTGCTCGACGAACCCTTCGGTGCCCTCGACGCCAAGGTGCGCAAGGAGCTGCGCCGCTGGCTGGCGCGCCTGCACGAAGAGATCAACCTGACTTCCGTGTTCGTCACCCACGACCAGGAAGAAGCCATGGAAGTGGCCGACCGCATCGTGGTGATGAACAAGGGGGTGATCGAGCAGATCGGCGCACCGGGCGAGGTCTACGAGAATCCGGCCAGCGACTTCGTCTACCACTTCCTCGGCGACTCCAACCGCCTGCACCTGGGCGACGACCAGCACCTGCTGTTCCGCCCGCACGAAGTCTCGCTGTCGCGCTCCGAAGTGGCCGAGCATCGCGCCGCCGAAGTCCGCGACATCCGCCCCCTGGGCGCCATCACCCGGGTGACCCTGAAGGTGGACGGCCAGGACGAGCTGATCGAGGCCGAAGTGGTGAAGGACCACGACAGCCTGATCGGCCTGGTGCGTGGCGAAACGCTGTTCTTCAAGCCCAAGGCCTGGCAGAAGGCGGTGGGGTTCTGACCGAGCGGAGCCCCTCTCCCCCAGCCCCTCGCCCTTCAGGGAGAGGGGACGGGGAGAGGGCAGCCGGCGCACCAAACCTCCCCCTGCATTCCATATTTCACTCCACCCCGAATCGTCCCGATTCAGCGGCCCGGATACTGGCCACGTATCCATTGGCGCTATCCTGCGCCCCGACACAAGGAGTGAAACCGTGGCCGATTCCCTGATTACCTACCTGCCCCTGATTGCCGCCACCTTCCTGCTCGCCGGCACGGTGAAGGGCGTGGTCGGCCTGGGCCTGCCAACCATTTCCGTGGGCCTGCTGGGGCTGGTCATGCCTCCGATGCAGGCCGCCGCGCTGCTAATCGTGCCGTCCATGGTCACCAATATCTGGCAGCTCGCCGCCGGCAGCAGCCCCCTGGCGATGCTGCGCCGACTTTGGCCGATGCTCGCCGGGATCTTCGCCGGCACCTGGGCCATGACCTGGGTGGTGAATGCCGCTGACTTGCCCGGCGCGACCTCAATCCTCGGTGTCGCCCTGGTGATCTACGCGCTGCTCGGACTCGCTTCGGTGCGCTTCAGCGTGGCCCCAGCCAACGAAGACTGGCTGGGCCCGGTGATCGGCGCGGTAACCGGCGCCCTGACCGCACTGACCGGAGTTTTCGTGATTCCCGCCGTGCCTTACTTGCAGGCCATCGGCCTGGAGAAAGATGAACTGGTGCAGGCCCTTGGGCTGTCCTTCAGCGCCTCCACCATCGCCCTGGCAGTGAGCCTCGGACACAGCGGCGAACTGCTGCAACCAGCGGTGCTAGGCGCCTCGCTGCTGGCCCTGGTACCTGCGCTGCTGGGCATGGCCGGCGGGCAATGGTTGCGCAAGCGCATCAGTGCCGAACGCTTCCGTCGCTGGTTCTTCGTCGGTTTGCTGCTACTGGGCAGCGACCTCGTCCTGCGCGGTCTGTTCTAGACCCGAGGCGCCGGCCACCGCGGCCGGCGCCCATGCCACTCACGCGGCCACACCCTGGCAACGGCGGAGGCCAAAGAACTCCAGCTCGGCGAGCACGGCTACCGCCACCGCCTGACCGATCACGAAGACCTTGCCCAACAGGGTCGGCTCGACCCAACCCAGCGCCAGCAACGAGAGGCTGTCGATCACCCACACGGCGTTGATCGCCAGCACTGCCCAGATCCAGCCGCGCCGCAGCGCCTGACGATTGGCCAGCCAGCCAAGCGCCAGCGCGAAGGGCAGCAAGCCGATGCCGGCACCCAGAAGCAGCGCACGTGGCAGCCCCAGCAGTTCTTCCAGCGGGCCGGCTGCCAGCGTCAGCAACAACCCCATGGCGCCGCTGGCCAGGGCATCGGCTTGCAGGGCACGGCGCAGCATCGGGGACATATCGAGATGAGTCATGGTGGTTCTCCTGTCGATGGGGCGCCGGAGTGGCGCTTGGCGACAGATTTCCGCGAAACCCGCAGCGGGTCGATTACCTGCCAGGTAATGGCCGAGCTTCCCTCCCTGAACTATCGTCGGTGCCATGAATACATCTGCCCACCCCGTCGGCGCGCTGTTGCGCCAATGGCGCCAGCGGCGCCGCCTCAGCCAGCTCGACCTCGCCTGCGACGCGGAGATTTCCACGCGTCACCTGAGCTTCGTCGAGACCGGTCGCGCCCATCCCAGTCGCGAGATGCTGCTGCACCTGGCCGAGCAACTGGAGATTCCCCTGCGTGAGCGTAATCGCCTGCTGACCGCAGCCGGATATGCGCCGCTGTTCTCCCAACGTGCGCTCGACGACCCAGCCCTGGCCGGCGCGCGCACGGCGGTCGAGCAATTGCTCAAGGCCCACGAACCCAACCCGGCGCTGGCGGTGGACCGGCACTGGAACCTGCTGGCGGCCAATGGTGCTGTGGCGTCCCTGCTCTCGGGAGTGGCGCCGGAACTGCTGGCGCCGCCACTCAACGTGCTGCGGGTGTCACTGCACCCGAAGGGCCTGGCGCCCCATATCGTCAACCTCGGCCAGTGGCGCGCGCATCTGCTGGAACGCCTGCATCGGGATATCGAAGTCAGCGGCGACCCGGAACTACAGGCGCTGTTCGATGAGCTCAATGGCTACCCCGCTCCACCTCCACCGGAAGGTCTGCCCAGCGAGGCGGTGCTCGTGCCGCTGCAACTGCGCACATCTGTTGGCGTCATCAGTTTCATCAGCACCATCACGGTGTTCGGCACTCCGGTCGACGTCACCCTGGCCGAGCTTGGGCTAGAAACCCTGTTCCCCGCCGACCCAGCCAGCGCCGAGTTGCTGCGCAAGCTGCAGGGCAAAACCTGAAAAACATCGATTCACCCACAACAAATCATTCTTTCGGGTAGTAGCGTGAGAGCCACGGCGCAGTAGGCTGTGCCGGCACCTTTATCGACTCCTCAGAACAACAAGAACAGGAGCACCCGCCATGATCCGCAAGGTTCTGCTGTATCCGCTGATCGCTCTTCTGCTGGGCGTCGCCATGCCCGGTCTCGCCACGGAACGCTCCCCTCTGGAACTGGTACAGGTCCACGCCAGCCGTGCCACGGCCAGCCTGCTGCTGTTTCGCGGGGAAGGCTTCCAGGACGTCCATGCCGAACGAATGCGTAGCGACCTCAAGGCGCTGGATGCCGACTACCAGCGCATCTCCACGCCGAGCGGGGACTTGCGCAAGGCCCATGACGCGTTTGTTACCCAGCTCGAACAGGGCGTTTCCTACGGCCGCAAGGAAGAAGACGTGCCGTGGCGCTTTCCCCAGGAGCTGGCCAAGGCTTTGCGCGACTTCCTCATCGCCGCACGCTCTCAGGCCGGCACGGGCGGAGCCGAGGAACTGCCCGCCAAGGTGGAGTACCTCAATGTCCAGTACCTGAGCCGGTCCTACATCGGCACCTTCGAAATTGCCCGCGAGAACGGCGATACCTATATCGGCCAGGACGAACGTCGCCTGCTGCCGGACATAGACAAGGAGCTGGCGCCGCTGGACGACAAGGCCGACCCGGCGCTGGCCAAGCTGAAGACTCGCTGGGGGTTCCTGAGGACTGCACTGAGCGACCTGAACAGCCAGAGCAACACACTGGTCAGCGCCTCCGGCCGGCCTTACGCGCCCATGATGGTGGACCGCCAGGCGCGGTCGATGAGTGGGCAGTTGCTGACGCTGGGTGACCTCTCTCCCTGAATCAGAGAATGGAGTGAGGAAGTCGGACACCGCAGGGAAAATGCTCGGGACTGGACGCTCGCAGGGACAGCCCCCTCTCCCTTCAGGGAGAGGGCATCCGGGCCTGTTGGGCTTCGCTGCGCTCTGCACCAGCCTACGGGGCCGCTGCGCGCCCATGGGCGAATGAATCCGCCTCCGCCGGGATAAATCAAACCGCGGCCTTCTTCTCCCGAATGCACGTCGGGCCCGCACGCTCTTCTACCGCGTGCTCGATCTCCTTGCGCAGCCCCAGGAGGAAACCGAGCTCGGCAACCACGAACAGCGGCCCGATGATCAACCCGGTCAGGTCGTCGACGAAGGCCGGCTTGCGCCCCTCGTAGTAGTGCCCGATGAACTGGATCACCCAGCCCACGACGAACATCCCCAACCCGGCGCCAAGCCAGGCAGCGGTGCTTTGCACGGCGAGGGCAGCACCGAGCCACAAGCTCAACGCGAGCAGCGCTGTCATGACCAGGCCATATCGCAGGTCGAGGCGGAAGTAGTAGAGCGCAGAGACCAGGCTGACCAGCGCAGCCGGTGACCACCAGAGGCCGAAGGATTCGAAGCCGGGACGCGACAGCAGCACGGCGACGGCGACCACGATCAGCGGAATGCCGACGAAATGGGTGGCGATGTTGCGGCGGTCACGGTGGTACTCGGCGTATTGGCCAAGTTGGTCGATGAGGGTTTTCATTGTTGTGTCCTCAGGTTTGCAGGCAATTGCGCCGATAATGGCGTCATGCCCGAGACAACCTCTGTCAGCTAGCCGACAAAGACCATGACCGAATTCAAGCACTACCTCGATCGCCTGCGCACTGGTCAATGGTTCAGCCAGTTACCCGCCGGCCTGCAGGAAGAACTGCTGACCATGGCGCAGCTCAGGCGCCTGGAGCCTGGTCAGCGTCTGTTCCGTCGTGGCGACCCACCCTGCGGGCTCTATGCGGTGCTGGAAGGCGCGATCCGGGTTGGCAGCATCAGCGAGAGCGGCAAGGAAGCGCTGCTGGTGCTGGTGGAGCCACCGCACTGGTTCGGCGAGATCTCCCTGTTCGACGGACAATCGCGTACCCACGACGCCTTCGCCGAGGGCCAGGTAATCCTGCTCAACCTGCCCCAGGCGCCGCTGCTGTCGCTGCTCAAACGCGAGCCTTGGCACTGGCGCGATTTCGCCCTGCTGATGAGCCAGAAGCTGCGCCTGGCCTTCATCGCCCTGGAGGAAATGAGCCTGCTGCCCGCGCCCCAGCGCCTGGCCAGGCGCTTGTTGATGATCGCCGAGGGTTACGGCGAGCGCTCCGGCCAACAGCGCGTCATCCAGTTGGCCCAGGAGCAGTTGGCAATGATGCTGGCGATATCCCGCCAGACCACCAACCAGATCCTCAAGGATCTGGAAGCCCAGGGTGCGCTGCGGCTGAGCTATGGCGAGATCGAGATCCTCGATCCTGAACGGCTCAAGCGCGCGGCACAGGGCAAGCCGTAACCGGCAACTGCGGGTACGAATTCATTCGCCCAGGGTGGCGCAGCCGCCGTCTGCGATTACCCAGGGCGTACCGTCGGTTCGCTTGGCGATTGGAATCGCCCCTACACGTAACCAGCCTCGCTGCGCTCAGCGACCTGCGGTGAGGCTTTCGCGGTACTGGCTCGGGCTCTGTCCGGTCCAGCGCTTGAAGGCACGGCTGAAGCTACTGGTGTCGGCAAAGCCAAGCAGGTAGGCAATTTCACTGATGGAGCAGCGCGGGTCGCGCATATGGACCAGCGCCAGCGCCTGGCGGGTGTCGCCCAGAAGCTGCTCGTAGTTGCAGCCCTCATCCGCCAGGTGCCGCTGCAGGCTGCGCAAGCTGAGGTGCAGGGACTGGGCGATGCGCTCGGCTGAAGGTTCGCCATTCGGAAGCTGGGCCTCCAGGCAGGCACGCACCTTGCGCGACCAGGTGGGCTGCTGCAGTTGCTCCAGGGTTCGCTTGAGCACCGCTTCGTTGTGCTCGGCCAGTTCGGGATTGGAGTCCTCCAACGGTCGCTCGAAGTCGTCCGCCGCGAACTCCAGCAGGTTCTCATTGGCACCGAAGGCCAGCGGCGCGCGGAACACCGCGTGCCAGGGCTGCGGGTCAACCGGCTGCTGGCGGCGAAGGTGTACGGCGAGCGGCGCATAGTCTCGGCCGATGCGGTTGCGGCAGGTGCGCACGTAGATGGCGGCAAAGGCATCCACCGCTTCCGGCGCCGGCTCGAAGCCGTCTTCACGCACCCGCAGACGGAACAGGTAGCGCTCGCCTTCGCGTGACAGCTCCAGCTCCAGCGCGTCGCTGACCACCTGGTGATAACGCACGATGCGCTCGAAGACTTCCCGCAGGCTGGCGCTGGCCACCAGGGCATAGCCCAGGGCGTGGAAGGTGGTGGGACTGACGTAGGTGGAAATCTTCAGCCCCAGGGCCGGGTCGCCGCTGGCGTCTACGGCCAACTGCCAGAGACGCGTGGTGGCGGTCAGCGGGTAGCGCGCGTTGGGGTCGTCCATCAACGCCGGATCGAGCCGGGCCTGGCGGCAGAGTTCCGCGCTGTCGAGGCCGAGCGCGTCCAGCTGCTTGCGCAGGGCTCGGGTCCAACTGGCGAGGGTAGTGGGTTCGCTCATGCAGGTTGGCGTTTCCGGTCAACAGGTTGGCGTGCTCGGTCGGGCGCGGCGACGGCTCGGAACGGCACAGTAGAACCATCTCCGACAAGAGGATGGAAGCATGTCCGCCAAGCCTGCAAGCCCCCGCACGCTAAATGACCAGCAGCGATCAGCGCATATTCGTGAAGTGGTGATGGCCAGTGGCAACGCACTGCGCCAGCGTTTTCCCGTGTTGCAACATCAGGACGCCATCGGCGCAGGCATCCTCGCCTTCGCCTTGGCCGGCATGCTGGGTTCCGCCCTGCTCTATCTGAACGACCAGATCGCCTGGTGGGCCTGCCTGCTGCTCAACGCCTTCTTTGCGTCGCTGACCCACGAGCTGGAGCACGATCTGATTCACAGCATGTACTTCCGCAAGCGCAAGGTGCCGCACAACCTGATGATGGCGCTGGTCTGGATGGCGCGGCCAAGCACCATCAACCCCTGGATTCGTCGCCACCTGCACCTCAACCACCACAAGGTGTCCGGTACCGAGACCGACCTCGAAGAACGCGCCATCACCAACGGCGAACCCTGGGGCCTGGCGCGTCTGCTGATGGTCGGCGACAACGTGATGTCCTCGCTCATCCGCATGCTGCGAGCCAAGACCTGGACACAAAAGCGCAGCATCCTCTGGCGCACCCTGAAGGTCTACGCGCCACTGGCGCTACTGAACTGGGCCACTTGGTACGTCTTCCTCGGTTTCCACGCCATCGACACCCTGGCCTGGGCCCTGAATGCCCCTATCGCCTGGTCGGCCGGCACCCTTGAAGTGATGAACATCGTCAACATCGCCGTGGTGGTGCTGGTGGGACCGAACGTACTGCGCACCTTCTGCCTGCACTTCGTCAGCTCCAACATGCACTACTACGGCGACGTCGAACTGGGCAACGTGATCCAGCAGACCCAGGTGCTCAACCCTTGGTGGATGTGGCCACTGCAAGCGTTCTGCTTCAACTTCGGCAGCACTCACGCCATCCATCATTTCGTGGTCAAGGAGCCGTTCTACATCCGTCAGTTGACGGCGCCGGTAGCGCACAGGGTGATGCGCGAGATGGGCGTGCGCTTCAACGATTTCGGCACCTTTGGCCGCGCCAACCGCTGGCACCCGAAGGAGCAGCCAGTCACCCAGCCCGCCCAACCCACCGTTGGATAGGGCACGGGCTGCGCGCCGCCGCCCCTATGATCGCGACAACGCGCGCCCCTGGGCGCACGCCTTCCCCGAGCACAGCTGCAAGCATGAGGTAGCGGCATGAAAACCTGGATTTGTGTGGTCTGCGGCCTGATTTACGACGAAGCCAAGGGCTGGCCCGACGAGGGCATCCCCGCCGGTACCTCCTGGAACGACGTGCCAGACGACTGGATCTGCCCGGACTGTGGCGTCGGCAAGAACGATTTCGACATGCAGGAAATCTGAGCCCGAATTCGCGGTGCCTCTTCCCTGTGGGAGCGAATTCATTCGCGATCGATACGACGCCAGCGTCATGAGGGGCAGCCCTTTGGCCTGCTTCGCGAATGAATTCGCTACAAGCTTCACCTCGTCGTCGATTCCGTCTCAAAACCTCAGGCTCACCCGCGCCGTCAGCCCGTTGTCCCGCGCGTCTTCGGCATAGGTGCCGTTATAGAACAGCCCGGCGTAGGCCTGTTCGGTAAGCTGGTAATCCACCCCCGCGTCCAGCCTGAAAGCGTCCCGGGTCAGTGCCACGGCGGCGCCACTCTCGTCGTCGATCCGGCTGTCGCTGAAAGCATGCCGCCAACCCGAGCTGATGCGCGCGGTCAGGCGCCGCCCCGATTCAAGCTCGATGCGCGTGGTACCGCGCAGGCCGAAGGTGCTGTAGCCGATCTCGTCGCGCTGGCTACCGAGGCTGCCCCGCGAATCGCTGTCCAGGCGCACGTAGGCCAGCTCGCTGAAACCTTCTGCGCTGAAGTCACGAAAATCCAGGGAGTAGCTGAGCTCGCCGAACACCTGGCCGCTATCGGCATCGGCCGCGCGCGTGTCACCGTCGTGGCCACTCCAGGCCGCCCCCAACTTCACGCCGATCTGGTTGTAGATCTTGGTGCCGGCGTAGGCGCCCAGATGCAGGCTGTGGATATCCGCATCCACACCCTGCACCTCCACGGAGGTGGTCGAGTAGCCGCCCATCACACCAGCGAACCAGTTACCCAGCTTGCGCTCGCTGCCCAGCAAGAGTCCGCCGATATCCCGCTCACGGCGGGGCGCCCGGTGGTCCGCATCCGCCGAGCCGTGACTGCCGAAAGCCCGCGCCCAAGCCGGCGTCTGTCCCTCTTCCAGGGGCGGTTCACGGAAGGAAAAACGGATCTGCTGGATGCGCTCGGATGCGGCATCGCGGAGGAAGTGGCTGTCTTCCAGCAAGCTGACGCGACTGGACGCGGCAAGGGGGTCGCCAAGGGCCTGCGCGCTCAGCAACAAGGAGCAGAGACCGGCAATGACGACGCGCGGCGATGGATGCTGGCCCATGCAGGGCACCTCCAGACGGGGCATGTGGATAACTCTAGTTCGATGCTGGGCAATTCAATTTCCCGAATCCACCCCCGAGTTTCTGATTTGCCGGAGATTCACGACGTTGGCGCAATGGCCACCGGCACACATAAGGAACCTGCCCATGCGCCCGCTGCTTTCCCCCGGCCTCAATGCCCATGCCTCAATGCTGCTCTGGGCATTGCTGGTAGCGCTATCGTTCTTCGCCGCTGCCCAGCTGAACCCGGCGCTCGACGCCCTGCCACTCACCGCATTGCGCCTGCTGCTTTCAGGAAGCCTGTTCTTGCCCTTGCTTCTGTTTTGCCGCCCCGGTCTTCCTGGCGGACGCGCACTGTTGGCGCATGTGGTGCTGGGTGGGTTGTTGGCACTCTATTTCGGCAGCCTGTTCGAAGCGCTGAAACACACCAAGGCACTGGACACCGCGCTGCTTTACGTCAGCGTGCCGCTGCTGACGCTCGGCGGTGAACGCCTGCTGCTGGGCAAACCGGTGCTGCAACGGCTTTGGCCGACCCTCATCGCCGCGCTCGGCGCCCTGGCCCTGCTCGGCCTCGACAATGCCCATTTCGATACCTATGCCTATACGGTCTACGGTATCGGCTGTCTCGCCATGGCGCTCTATGCCCCACTCAGCCAGCGTCTGAAACCCTGGCTCGGTGCCGAACGCGGCGCCGCTTCCCTGGCCTGCGGCAACCTGCTGGCAGGTGGCTTGCTGCTCGTCCTGGTCAGCACCCTCGGCCAGCGCTGGGACGGCCTGCAAGGCATCGCCCTGCGCGACATCGGTTGGCTGTTCTACCTGGCCCTGACCGCTACCCTCGCGACCTTCTGGCTCCTGCACAGGGCCATCCATTGGCTGCCACCGGCAACAGTGATCGCCTATAGCTACCTGAGCGGCCTGTTCGCCCTGCTGCTGCAGAGCGTCTGGCTACACAAGGTACCCGCGCCGCTGGCCTGGGCCGGTGCCGTGCTGATTGTCCTCGGCATGCTCTGGCTGGCTCGCCTGAGCCCGGCGCGCACGGCCACCGCCTGAGTGCTTGCCATGTCGACAGGCTCGGGTTCTGATGGCGTTCCTGCCCCATGGAACCCGACCATGCTGCTCGCGAACGGACTACGCAAGATCGATTTCCAGGACCTCTTGGTGTTTCTCGAAATCTACGAGCGGCAGCACCTGGGGGAAGTCGCGGAGGTACTGAACCTCAGTGCCTCCAGCGTCAGCTACAGCCTGAGAAAACTCCGCGGTACCCTCGACGATGAGCTCTTCATCGCCACTCGCAGCGGCATGCGACCCACCCGCAAGGCCCTGGCCATGCGCCCCCACGCCCGCGCCATGATCGATCTGATGAACGCCTGCTTCAGCGAGTCCCGCGCCTTCGACCCCAGCCAGGCACCGCGTACGTTCCGCCTCTGCGCGCCGGAGTACTTCGAGCTGCTGATCCTGCCGCCTTTGCTGCGCCGACTGAGCGATGCGGGCTACCCGGTGAGCCTGGAGGTGCAACGCCTGGGCCGGGAAATTCCCGCCGAGGCCCTGGTGCAGGGTGAGCTCGACCTGGCCCTGGGCTTCGGCCCGAATCAGCACCGCGCCCACCCCGGAATAGTGAGCCTGGCGCTGCTCAAGGATGAGCTGCTCTGCGTACGTGCCGCCGAAACGGAGCCCGTGGCGGACCTGGATGCATTCTGCGCACGACGCCAGGTGTTCCCCACACCCTGGGACTCGGATCGCAACATGATCGATGGCTGGCTGCAGCAGCAAGGCCGCTCCCGGCAGTTCGCCGCCCGCACCAACAATTACCTGGCCGCCCTGCAACTGATCCCGGCCAGCGAGTTGCTGCTGGTGCTGCCGGCGCGGGTGTATGAGCTATTGGGTAACCCCCGTACCGCCGCAAGTCCATTGCCCGACCTGCCAAGCTTTTCCCTGGAGCTGCTCTGGGCTCAGCCCTTCGACCAGGACCCGGCAAACATCTGGCTGCGCGAGCAGATTCTGAGCGTCTGCGCCGAGCAGTCACTTCTCTAGCAGGTCATCCACCACCCGGCCGAGGAAACCGCGACTCGCGTTCAGCACCTCGGCCTGGGTCTCTTCGCGGGCGAGCATGCGCGCCACCACCAATGCACCGACGCACTGGGAAATCATCGCCCAGGCCAGCTCGCCGTCTTCAAGGATTTCCGCCCAGGCACGCTGCAACTGCAGCATCCAGTGCTCGGCCTCCTCACGAACGGGAAGGTCGGCGCGGGCGATTTCAGCCCCCAGCGCCGGGATGGCGCAGCCGGTGTCGGGGTTCTGCAGATGGGCCATGCTCAGATAGCGGTCGAGGCAGCGCTCCAGCTTGTCACGGCAGAAGCCTTCGCCACGGGCGACGTGGCCGATCAGGCTCTGTGAAAGTTCGCGCTGGACGATGGCAGTGAAGAGGTCGTTCTTCGACGGGAAGTGGCTGTAGAAGGCGCCTCCGGTCAAGCCGATGGCTTTCATCAAGCCGTCGACGCCGGTGGTGGAAAAGCCGCCGAGCTTGGCAATGGCACCACTGCTTTCCAGCAGTTTTTGCCGGGTTTCTTCCTTGTGGGTGGCTGAATAACGCACGACGACCTCCGGTGGACTGGCTTGACGCACTGGCGAGCATAGCATAACGTCCGTTAAGCTAACGATCGTTCAGTAAAGGTGAACAGCATGGCTAGCGATACCGAGAACAAGAAAGTGGTACTGGTAATTGGTGCCGGTGACGCCACCGGCGGCGCCATCGCCCGGCGCTTCGCCCGCGAAGGGTATGTCGCCTGCGTGACCCGGCGAAGCGCCGACAAACTGCAGCCCCTGGTGGATGCCATTCGTGCCGAAGGTGGCGAAGCTCACGGCTTCGCCTCCGATGCACGCAAGGAAGAAGAGGTCGCCGAGTTGGTTGAAACCATCGAACGCGACATCGGCCCGATCGAAGCTTTCGTCTTCAACATCGGCGCCAACGTGCCCTGCAGCATCCTTGAGGAAACGGCGCGCAAGTACTTCAAGATCTGGGAGATGGCCTGCTTCTCGGGCTTCCTCACCAGCCAGGCGGTCGCCCGTCGCATGGTCACGCGCGAGCGCGGCACCATCCTCTTCACCGGCGCCACCGCCGGACTGCGCGGTGCCGCCGGGTTCGCCGCCTTCGCCGGGGCCAAGCACGGCATTCGCGCCCTGGCCCAGAGCATGGCGCGCGAGCTTGGCCCGCGAAATATCCACGTCGCCCACGTTGTGGTGGACGGTGCCATCGACACCGAATTCATCCGCGACAGCTTCCCCGAGCGCTACGCACTGAAGGACCAGGACGGCATCCTCGATCCCGACCACATCGCTGAGAACTACTGGTACCTGCACAGCCAGCCGCGCGATGCGTGGACGTTCGAACTGGATCTGCGGCCCTGGATGGAACGCTGGTGATCCCATAGGAGCGAGCTTGCTCGCGAAATGCTCCCGCACGGCCTCGTTCGCGAGCACGCTCGCTCCTACCTGGCCGTAGCCGAAACCAACGACGAGAACCCTCATGACCAAAACCGTCGAATTCTTCTTCGACCTCGGCAGCCCGGCCAGCTACCTGGCCTGGACCCAGCTGCCGGGGATCTGCGCCAGGACCGGCGCCACGCTGCACTATCGCCCAATGCTGCTGGGCGGTGTGTTCCAGGCCACCGGCAATGCCTCGCCTGCCGCCGTTCCGGCCAAGGCGCGGCACACCATGATCGATATGCAGCGCTTCGCCCGACGCTATGACGTGCCGATGCACTTCAACCCCTTCTTCCCCATCAACACGCTGACGCTGATGCGCGCCGCCATCGGCGTGCAGATGCGTCAGCCAGAACGCTTTGGAGCCTATCTAGATGCCATGTTCCGCGCGCTCTGGCAGGACAAGCGCAATCTCGGCGACCCCGTCGTGCTGGCCGCCGTCCTGCAGGAGGCCGGCTTCGATCCCCAGGCGATGCTGGCCCTGGTGGGTGAACAGGAGGTGAAGGACGCGCTTAAGGCAGTTACCGAAGAAGCAGTGAAACGCGGAGTATTCGGCGCACCCACCTGTTTTGTCGGTGAAGAGATGTTCTTCGGTCAGGATCGGCTGGATTTCGTCGAGGAAGCACTGGCCTGAGTCGACATCCCGAGCTTCGGCAGCGACGCCAGCAATGCGGCGTCGAGGCCGAGCATTCGCGCAGCCTTGTGTTTGGCCAGTTGGGCCGCGTCCTCGCCTTCCGGAAGCTCGGCGGCCAGCTTGGCGATGTGCAGGATGAGCGCATCCTTGGAGTAGACACCTCCGCCCAATTGGTACGCGGCCGCGATCAGCTGGCGCAGTTCCAGGGGCAGGCGCCAGCGCGTGCGCAGGGCCGAGCCGTATGGAGCGCCATGCGTACGCAGTGCCTCTTCGACCTGCTCGGCCGTCAGCTCCTCGCCTCCCAGGTCGCGCCAGCTCTGGATGCTGCGCAATACCGCCAGATCGCCGAGCAGGTGCAACAGGCCAGCGGTGTAGCAACGCTCGCCATCCCCCTCCAGGCATTGAGCCAGCCAGCGTGCCAGCTCGGCGGTGCGCTGGCATTGCTGCCAGATGCGTTCGCCGTGGGGTAGCAGCAGTGGGTCCGTCAGGTCGACACTGCGTTGCAGCGCCAGCCCCTGCGCCAGGTTGAGGCTGTGCTGCGACCCCAGCCGGGCAACGGCCTGATCCAGGGTCTGGCAACTGTTGCCCAGGTGCTGGCCAGCACTGTTCGCGGCGGCAATCAACTGACCGGTAAGCTGCGGGTCCTGGAGAAACAGGGGCTGCAGTTCGGCCAGGTCGCGCTTGTGAGACTGCATGGCGTGATCCAACGCCTCATGTACCACCTTCAACAACGGCGCCCCGGATGAGGTTTCACGCGCTTTGCCCAGGTACTCCTCCAGGCTCTGCATGTTCGGGACGGACGGAACCGGGCAGGCTAGCTCCTCGCCCGGTTCCAGCAACAGGTTACGCAGGCGCTGCAGCAGGTCCTCGGCATTGAAGGGCTTGGCCAGGTAGGCGGTAGGAGCCAATGGCAAGGCTGCGCGAACGCTGGCGGCGTCCACGCGCTCGGTGATCAGGAAAAAGGGGACTGGCGGATGGCGTCGCTGCCGCCGGACTTCGCGCAGCAGCTCAAGGCCACCGATGCCCGGCAGCCCGTAGTCGACAATCAGCAAGTCCGGCCAACCTGTGCGGCAATGCTCGAGCACGCTCTGGCTGTCCGGCAGCACCTCGAGATGTGCGTCGCATCGCGCCTTGCGCACCAGCTCGACAAGCAGCTCGGCACTCCAGCGGTCAGGGTCGGCAATCAGCACCTTGGGTGCCCGCTCCATATCTGCCATGCGTGGCGATCCAGTTCAGCTGTAACTCTGGGTGAAAAATCCTGTACGGCTCGTACAAGAAGTGCGAGCACTTCAGCAGACTAGACAATGCGGGCGCTCGCGCGCCAGCCCGGACAACGTCAGGGCAGCAAGCGCGCCGGAAGACGTTCCAGTAGTGCGGGATCGAGCCGCAGCAATCGTGCTGCTCGTTGTTCCATCAGGCTTGTCGGGGCTGCACCGTGCGACAGGCACAGCAGGGCCGCACAGAGGTTGAGTACCAGCGCTTCGCGGGAGAACACGCCAGCGCCCAGACCGTGGAAAGCCGCCACCAGTTCGCGCAGACCGAACGGCAAGCGCCAACGGATGCGCAGGGCCGAGCCGAAGCCCGCCGCCCTCCGCTGCATCACATCCTGCAGTTCATCGTTGCTCAGGCTGCCCCCGGAATCCTGCCAATCCTGCAGACTGCGCAGCAGGGCCAGTTCACCCAAGTTGTGCAACAGTCCGGCGGTGTAGCAGAGCTCGGCATCCAGCTCCAGTTCGCTGGCCAGCCAGTAGCCCAGCTCGGCACTGCGCTGGGCGGCCTGCCAGGCCAGTTCGGCCAGCTCCGCCAGGCGCGGGTCGTGCAGCCGCGCGTTGCGCTCCAGGGCCATGCCGAGCACAAGATTGAGGACGCGGGTGACGCCGAGTCGCTGCATGGCCTGACCCAGCGTCTGGCAGGGCATGCCGAAGTGCTGGGCAGCGCTGTTGGCGGCGGCGATCAGCCGTGCGGTGATCTGCGGGTCGCGGGAGAAGATTTCATCGAGGTCGCGCAGGTCGACCTGATCGGCGTGCAGGCATTGGCTGACCGCCTCGCGAACATCATCCAGCAGCGGTGCCCCCTGCCCCTCCTCGCGCACACTGTCGAGGTACTCCTTGAGGTTGTTGAGCAACAGCGCGGGCGCCTGGCCGCCGACAACGGAGTCGCTGGCCGGCAGCAGTGTGCTGAGGCGCTTGCGCAGCTTGGCCGCATTGAACGGCTTACCCAGGTAGGCCGTCGGCGCCAAGGGCCGCACGGCACGCACGCTGGCTGCATCCACGCGGGCGCTGATCAACACGAAAGGTAACGCGGGGGTGCGGGGGTGGCGACGCAGTTGGCGCAGCAGTTCGACTCCATCGATGCCGCCCAACTCTCCATCGGCAATTACCAGCTCCGGCAAGCGCCGCTTGCAGCGTGCCAGGGCTTCGAGGCCATCGGCCACCTGCAACACTTTGGCGGTGCCGCATATGTCCAACACGAGCTGGGCGAGTAGCTCCGACGTCCACGGATCGGCCTCGGCAATCAGGACTTCCGGGGCCTGGGCTAGGACGGGCATGGATACCTCGGGTGGCAGATAGGTCGTCACCGACAATCTACGCAGGGCCGGGAAATGGCCGAGAGGCAGGTCGGATTCGTCGTCAGAACAGAAGGCCGGCAGTCTAAACCGGGGGCCAGGCAGAGGATAGTGATCTAGGCCAAGGTCGGTAGCGAAAAACAACCTCATGCGGTTCCTGTCGTAGAGGGGATCTCGTTCGCCAGGTAGACCTAAGGATTGTTCTGCGGAGCTTCATACGCAGCCCTGCGCGACCCGCTCCCAGAGGGCGGGAGAGTCGTACGTGTCACTCCTGATCATCCAGGCAAAAAAAGACCCGCCGAAGCGGGTCTCTTTTCACTACCTGGGGAATCAGGCCAGTTCGTCGAAGCACTCGGCGACAATGGCGATGCCCTTGTCCAGTTGTGCGTCGGGAATGGTGACCGGCATCAGGAAGCGGATGACGTTGTAGTAGGTGCCGCAGGACAGCAGGATCAGGCCTTTCTCACGAGCGCGAGCCACGATCTTGCCAACCAGTTCGGCGGCCGGCTTGCTTTCGTCGCCGCCTTCGAACAGCTCGATGGCAACCATCGAACCCAGGCCGCGGACGTCACCGATGACCTTGTGCTTGGCTGCGATTTCACGCAGGCCGGCCTTCAGGCGCTCGCCTACAGCCTGGCTGCGCTCCAGCAGTTTCTCTTCGTCGAACACTTTCAGCACGGCCAGGGCCGCGGCACAAGCGATCGGGCTACCGGCGTAGGTGCCGCCCAGGCCGCCGGGAGCGATGCTGTCCATGACTTCGGCCTTGCCGACTACGCCGGAGATCGGGAAGCCACCGCCAACGGACTTGGCGAAGGTGGTCAGGTCAGGCACGACGCCCAGTTGCTCGGTGGCGAAGAAGGTGCCGGTACGGCCAGCGCCAGTCTGTACTTCGTCGGCGATCAGCAGGATGCCGTGCTGGTCGCACAGGGCGCGCAGGCGCTGCATGAAGGCCTTGGAGTTGACGTAGAAACCACCTTCGCCCTGAACCGGCTCGATGATGATGGCAGCGATGTCTTGCGGCTGGGCATCGTTCTTGAAGATGCGCTCGATGCTGGCGATGGACTCGTCTTCGCTGATGCCGTGCAGTTCGCACGGAGCCAGGGCACGGAACACGCCGCCCGGCATCAGGCCCATACCAGCGGAGTACGGAACCACCTTGCCGGTCAGGGACAGGGTCATCATGGTGCGGCCGTGGTAGGCGCCGGTGAAGGCGATCACGCCAGCGCGGCCGGTGGCGGCGCGAGCGATCTTCACGGCGTTCTCAACGGCTTCGGAGCCGGAGGTCACCAGCAGGGTCTTCTTGGCGAAGTCGCCCGGCACGCGCTTGGCGATCTCTTCGCAAAGCTCGATGTAGGGCTCGTAGGCCAGCACCTGGAAGCAGGTGTGGGTCAGCTTGGTCAGCTGCTCCTGAACGGCCTCGATCACTTTCGGGTGCAGGTGGCCGGTGTTCAGTACGGCGATACCGCCGGCGAAGTCGATGTACTCGCGGCCGTCGACGTCCCAGACGGTGGCGTTCTCGGCGCGCTCGGCGACGATCGGGTGGATCTGGCTGACACCGCGGGCAACAGCGGCGGCACGGCGTTTCAGCAGGGATTCGTTCTTGCTCATAAGTTCCTCACGGCCGCTCATCGGGCGGCGCAATCTCAAGGATTAATGCCCCCGGTAGGGGCCAGCGCAGCATTCGATGATCGACTGCGCGGGCTTGCCGGAGGCTCGTTTTCTCTAGGGGTGGAACTGGGGCGCCGCGCGCTCTTTCGCGCCTTGCCCCGTCTTTGGATCAGATACCGCCGAGGCAGAGATACTTGATCTCCAGGTAATCCTCGATGCCGTATTTGGAACCTTCGCGGCCCAGGCCAGAAGCCTTCACGCCGCCGAAGGGCGCCACTTCGTTGGAGATCAGGCCGGTGTTGATGCCCACCATGCCGTACTCCAGGGCCTCGGCCACGCGGAATACGCGGCCCAGGTCACGGGCGTAGAAGTAGGAAGCCAGGCCGAATTCGGTGTCGTTCGCCATGGCGATGACGTCGGCTTCGTCCTTGAAGCGGAACAGTGGAGCCAGCGGACCGAAGGTCTCTTCCTTGGCCACGGCAGCGTTCTTCGGTACGTCGACCAGGATGGTCGGCTCGAAGAAGGTGCCACCCAGGGCGTGCGGTTTGCCACCGGCAACCACTTTGGCGCCCTTGGAAACGGCGTCGGCGATGTGCTCCTGGACCTTGGCCACGGCTTTCTCGTCGATCAGCGGGCCGGTGGTGGTGCCGTCTTCCAGACCGTTGCCGATCTTCAGCTTGGCCACAGCAGCCTTCAGCTTCTCGGCGAAGGCTTCATAGATGCCGTCCTGCACGTACAGGCGGTTGGCGCAGACGCAGGTCTGGCCGTTGTTGCGGTACTTGGAGATCAGCGCGCCTTCAACGGCGGCGTCCAGGTCGGCGTCATCGAAGACGATGAACGGAGCGTTACCGCCCAGTTCCAGGGAGACCTTCTTGATGTCCTTGGCGCACTCGGCCATCAGCTGACGGCCGATCTCGGTGGAGCCGGTGAAGGACAGCTTGCGCACGACCGGGTTGCTGGTCAGCTCGCCACCGACTTCGCCGGCACTGCCGGTGACCACGCTCAGCACGCCTTTCGGGATGCCGGCACGTTCGGCCAGTTCGACCAGGGCCAGGGCGGAGTAAGGAGTCTGGGAAGCGGGCTTGATCACCATGGTGCAGCCGGCGGCCAGAGCCGGGCCGGCCTTGCGGGTGATCATCGCGGCAGGGAAGTTCCACGGGGTGATGGCAGCGGTCACACCGATCGGCTGCTTGATCACGATCAGGCGCTTGTCGGGCTGGTGGCCGGGGATCACGTCACCGTAGACGCGCTTGGCTTCTTCGGCGAACCACTCGATGAAGGAAGCGGCGTAGGCGATCTCGCCCTTGGCCTCGGCCAGCGGCTTGCCCTGTTCGATGGTCATCAGACGGCCCAGGTCGTCCTGGTTTTCCATCAGCAGCTCGAACCAGCGACGCAGTTTGTTGGCGCGTTCCTTGGCGGTCAGCGCACGCCAGGCCGGCAGAGCACGCTCGGCAGCCTCGATGGCGCGGCGGGTCTCGGCGGTGCCCATCTTCGGCACGGTGCCGATGATTTCGCCAGTGGCCGGGTTGTTGACCTTGATGGTCTGGCCGCTGTCGGCGTCCAGCCAGGTGCCGTCGATATAGGCTTGCTGGCGGAACAGCTTGGCGTCTTTCAATTGCATCTCTGTCTCCTTCACACCGGCGCTGCACGGGCGCCGGGGCAGGTTGTTGTTCTTCAGCCAATGCGGGATTGGCCAGGACGGAGTGATTGGAACGGCCCGGCTTATGGAGGGGCGAGGGGGCGTTTGAAATCTCAAACGGAATCCTAGGGTGCGAGAAACTTAAGGGCAATAGGCCGTTCGATAAAATCAACAAAAAGTGGGTGCAGTTTGTCGAAATCCTGATCAAAGATGACCAGAAGCGGCACCATCGTTCAACATTGCGAACAAGGTTTTGCCGCATGGACGCAAGGGTCTGACATCGGTATCATGGCGCCCCCATACGCATCCGTAGCTCAGCTGGATAGAGTACTGCCCTCCGAAGGCAGGGGTCGTGGGTTCGAATCCCGCCGGATGCGCCAAATCAGAAAGCCCGCCAAGTGCGGGCTTTCGCGTTTCTGGTCGAAAGGCGACGTGCGCTGTCAGTCAGCTGATTCCCCGCAGAGATCGAGCGCAAGCCAGCGCTCCACTTCTGCCTGAGCCAGGCCAGCACCAAGCAGACTGAATAGTTTGCCCAGGGCTGCCTCGCGGGTCATGCCATCGCAGGAGACCAGGCCGCTGCTGGCCAGCTGGCTGCCGGCAGCATAGACGCCGAACTTCACTGCGCCTTCAGGGCATTGGCTGATAGCCGCCAGGACTACGCCGCGTGCGTGGGCGTCCTTGAGGGCGCTGAGGATGTCGGCGTTGTCCGAAGGGCCGGTGCCGCTGCCATAGCACTCCAGCAGGAGCCCCTGGACGCCGCTATCCAGCACCGCGCGCAGCTGCGTTGCGGCGAGACCGGGGAACAGCGGCTGCACGGCGAGGCTGACCGGCTGGCGCTGCATGTGGTAGTCCAGCTCGGCCGGGAATGTCGAGGCGCGCTGGCCATTGCGCAAGCGCCGGGCTTCGATGAAGGCGTCAAAGGCATCGCTCTTCTGCTTGCTGGCGCGAGTGCCATTGAGCAGCAGACCGTTGAAATAAAGGTGCACGCCGGGAGCAACGCCTGCGGCCAGCAGCGCCAGGGCGCCAAACAGGTTTGGCCAGGCATCGCCGCCATCGACGCCGGCAGGCTGCATCGAGCCGGTAAGCACTACCGGCACCGGTAGGCCGAGAAGCAGAAAGGACAGTGCAGCGGCGCTGTAGGCCAGGGTGTCGGTGCCATGCAACACCAGTACCGCATCGCAACTGTCCCGCTCCACTCCTTCGACGATGGCATCGCGCATAGTCAACCAGTTGGCCTGGGTCATGTTGGCGCTGTCCAGCAGCGGCAGCAGTTCGCGGAACATCCATGGTGGCGTCGGACGCTGCGGCTGGGTGGCCTGCTCGGCGCGTAGCCGGGCCTCGAATCCCGAGGCCGGTGCGAGGCCGGCATCGGTCATCTGCATGCCGATGGTGCCACCGGTATAGAGCACCAGGAGTTTGCGGGAGGGGGACATGTTTTCTCCGTTCTTATTAGTACTGCAGTCCTCCGCATCCTAATCCCGCGTCCCCTGGCGGCCTATCTGATTCTGCCGGCCCGCTGCGCCGGATCGCCGTATCCCTGGGTGATGCGATCGATCACCACGGCCAGCGCCACGATGGCCAGGCCCGCTTCGAAACCCAGGCCCACGTTCAGGGTCTGGATACCGGTCAGCACGTCCTCGCCCAATCCGCGGGCGCCGATCATGGACGCGACCACCACCATGGACAGGGCCATCATCACCGTCTGGTTGAGGCCGGCCATGATGGTCGGCAGGGCCAGGGGCAACTGTACGTAGCGCAGGCTCTGCCAGCGATTGGCGCCCAGGCAGGCAGCAGCCTCGGTGACCGATACATCCACTTGGCGGACACCCAGCTCGGTGAGTCGGATCAGCGGCGGCAGGGCATAGACCAGGGTGGCGAAAATGGCCGGCACCTTGCCGAGGCCGAAGAGCATCAGCACCGGGATCAGGTAGACGAAACTCGGCAGCGTCTGCATGACGTCCAGCATCGGCATCAGAAGGCGCCGCGCCAGTGGCTTACGTGCCAGAAGGATGCCGATGGGCACGCCCACCAGAACGCTCAGGCAGGTCGACACCAGCACCAGGGCGCAGGTCTGCAGCAGCTTGTCCCAGAGACCGACCACGCCGATGAGGAAGAGCAGCCCCACCAGGACAGCCGCCCGGCGCCAACTGCGCGAGGCATGCCAGGCAAGACCACCGACCAGGGACAGGAGCAGCCACCAGGGACAGACGCGCAGCAGGCCTTCGATGCCGGCGACCAGCTGCAGAAGACTGTCGGAGACCTCGCGGAAAGCATCGCCGTAATGGAGAACGAGCCAGTCGACGAAGCGGTTCACCGCGTCGGCGATGGAGTAGTGCAGGGATTGCGGGAACATGACGTCAGAGACTCCCGCGCACGCGCTCAGCGACGTCGGCTGGTACCCATGCCTGCCAGATGGCGGGCTGTTCGCGGAGGAAGCGTTCGGCTACCTGGCGCGGCGGCAGTCGTTTCTCGCTCATCTCCGCCAGGGTGCTGTTGAGCAGCCCGATGGGCAGGTCGACCTTCTCGAAGAAGGTCACCAGCTCCGGGTACTCGGTGCGGAAGGGGGCGGAGACACCGATGGTCAGCCGCGCCGGCATGGAGCGCGTGCCGCGCGGATTGGGGTTTCGCGCATCGGCCAGGGTCTTCCACGCTTCGGCGTTGAAAGGCGGTTCTTCCAATTGCACCAGCTTGTAGCGACCCAGCAGCGGGGTCGGCGACCAGTAGTAGAAGAGCACCGGTTTGCCGCGGCGTATGGCCGAGCCGATTTCGGCATCCAGCGCCGCGCCGGAGCCGGTGCGGAAATTGACGAAGCTGTCGGTGAGGCCATAGGCCTTGAGCTTCTGGCTGTTGACGATTTCCGAAGTCCAGCCGGTGGGGCTGTTGAGGAAGCGACCCTTCTCGGGGCTTTCCGGGTCACGAAAGACCGCTTTGTAGCGCGGCAAGTCCGCCACCGAGCGCAGGTCCGGTGCCAGGGCCGGGATGCCACGCTCCGGGTCACCCTTGATCACATACTCGGGCACCCACCAACCTTCGGTGGCGTGCTTGACGGTATCGCCGAGGGCGAACACCTTGCCCTCGCCTTCGGCCTTGATCCAGGCCGGACTGCGCCCGGCCCACTCCTCGCCTATGACTTGCACGTCGTCCCGCACCAGGGCCGCCTCCAGGCTGACAGTGCTGCCGGGCAGGGTTTCAGTGCGATAGCCATAACCCTTCTCCACCAGCAGGCGGAGTAGCTCGGTGATCAGGCTGCCGCTTTCCCAGGTGATGTCGGCGAAATGGATGGGTTGGCGCTGCTCCGCCGCAGGCAGGGACTGCGCAAGCAGCCCCAGGGCCAGCAGCGAGCCGCCCAGCAGTTTCTTGATGGTGGTCATGGGCACCTCATAGCGTCCTTGGATGGGTGGCCGGTCAGAAGTCGTAGCTGAGCCGGGTGTAATAGAAGGCCCCTTCCGGCGCTGCCGGGGCCAGGTAGCTGTACTGCTGCGCTGGGGTCTGCCGCAGGCGCGGGTTGAAGTCGTCGGGATGGCTGTCGAAGAGGTTGTTGGCGCCCACCGAAAGGCGCAGCTGCTGGGTGAACGCATAGTTCACATCCAGGTCGGTGACCCACTGGGCGGAGAAGGTCTGGTCGAACTGGGCATTGCTGGCGGAGGCGGCGTACTTGCGGTACTCGCCGTAGCGGGTCTGGTAGAGGCTGACCGTCCAGGGCCCCAGGCGATGCACGGCGCCCAGCACGAGCTTGTCTTCCGGGTAGCCGTGTTCCAGGTAGCCACGGGACTCACGGGTGACCGTCTCGAAACCGTGGGGGTTGGCGTGGACCTTCTCGATGCGGGTGCGGGTCCGTGTGTAGCCGGCGGAAAGGTCGAGGTCACCGTAGACGTCCAGGTCGATCTCGTACTTGCCGACGATATCGACGCCGCGAGTGCGGGTATCGGCGGCGTTGGTCATGAACTGCGCCCAGGCGTACTGGCCAAAGCCCGCAGCGGTGAGAATCGCCTCGGCCTCCGGGCCGGAGATTCCGCCGCTGAATAGAATGCGATCGCGGATGTCGATCTGATACGCATCGATGGTCAGCGAAGCATGGTCGCTGGGGCGAAACACCAGGCCGAGGGAGTAGTTGGTGGACTTCTCCGGCTTGAGGTCCTGGGCACCGAGGGCCTGCGCGGCCGGGTGGCTGACCGGCAGCATGCGGGTGAGTACAGGATTGCCGTTGGCGTCGACGTTGGTGGTGGTGGTCCAGGAGGTGCCGATCTGCCCCAGGGTGGGCGCCCGGTACGCATTGTTGAGGGTGCCGCGCACGCCAATCTCCGGGGTCAGCTCGTAGCGCGCCGAGATCTTGCCGGTGCTGGTGGTGCCGAAGTCATCGTAGTGCTCGGTGCGTCCGGCCAGGCCGAACTGGAATTTCTCGGTGAGTTGGGTTTCCAGGCCGAGGTAGATGCCGCCGACCTCGCGCTTGTAGGTGCCGGCATCGTCCGGTTGCAGGCCGGAAGCCTGTATGGCACCCACTTGCACGCCATCGATACCGCCGAAGGAGTAGGAGGCAAAGTCGCCTTCCTCCAGTCGGTATTCCTCTTCACGCCAGGCCGCGCCGGCGGAGAAGGTCAACGGACTGGCGGCCCAGTCGACATCGAGATCGCGGACGTAGTCCAGGGCAAGGTTGGTCTGCTCGTTGATCAGGGTGGCGACTTCGAAGCGTGTCGGGCTCGCCGCCCCATAGCTCGGGTTGACGGTGTTGAAGGCCTTCTCGTCATGCTTGTCGCGGCTGTAGGTGGCACTGAAATCGAAGCGACCGATGTCGGCATCCTCGAAACGAGAACCCAAGGTCAGCGCCCCGTCTTCATAGCGATAGCGATACTTGGGAATGGTGCCGTCGGGGTAGATCGCCGGCACGTTGTTCGGGCTGCCGGCCAGCAGCGGCGGGGTGTTGTTGAAGGATTCGTCCTGGCCGTAGGTAGCGAAACTGTAGAGACGCCAGCGGTCGTCCAGGCCGACTTCGGCATTGGCCGCCAGATTGTACTTCTCGCGGCTGGCACCACCCCAACGCGGGTCTTGCACCTTGCCTTCGGCGACGAACTTGTCGCCGATATCGGTGGGCTTGTTGTTCAGCCCATTGGCACTGAGGGTGAGGAAACCATCGCCGGGCAAGGCCAGGCCGTGCCAGACATCCGCGGACTTGCTGAAGCCGTCGCCTTGGCCGTACTGGCCAACGCGTGCGTTGGCCTGGCCACCGTTGTCGCGCTCCTTGAGGACGATGTTGATCACCCCGGCCACGGCATCCGAGCCGTACTGTGCGGAGGCACCGTCGCGCAGCACTTCGATGTGGTCGACGGCGCTGATCGGGATCATGTCCAGGTCTACCGGCTGGGCGCCGATGAATGGCACGCCGCCAGAGATATTGACCACCGCCGAGGCATGGCGGCGCTTGCCGTTCACCAGCACGAGGGTCTGATCCGGGGACAGGCCTCGCAGGGATGCGCCCTTGGGGTCCTGGCCACGAGTGGCGCTCTGGTTCTGCGGGAAGTTGAACGAGGGCAGCAGCTGGAACAGCGCTTGGTTTAGGCTGGTGGCCCCGATGCGGACCAGTTCCTTGCTGTCGATGACATCCACTGGGGCAGCACTGGTCAGGGCAGTAGTGTCGTGGCGGCGGGTACCGACGGAGATTACTCGCTCCAGCACCGGCTCCTCCGGCACTGCGGCCCGGGGCACGACCTGGGTGGATGGCGGCGCGACGGGACGCTCGCCGCTGCCCTTGACGATGAAGGCGCCAGCCGGGGTGACCTGCAGATCAAGACCAGTGCCCCGCAGGGCAGCATTCACTGCCTGGGTTGCCGAAAGATCGCCTTCCACGGCGGCAGCGGAAAAGCGGCCCACTTCAGGCGTAAAGGAGATGACCTGCCCACTCTGACGACTGATGCTGAGCAGTACCTCGTCCAGCGGACCGGGTGCGATGTGGAAGCTGTGCCGGGTTTCTTCGGCCGCGTATGCGCAAGTGAGGATGAAGCTGGCCAGCGGGCCGAGGGCAAAGGCCGCAAGACGGCGGCGATTCGAAGCAGCGATAGGACGCAAGATGACTCCCCCAAGGAATCCATTGTGGTGCTGCTCCCTGCAGCGCCTTCGCATGGGGTGTGCATCGGCGCTGCGGAATCTTGCAGATCGTTTGGTTATGCCCTTAGAACCGCTCAGGCGGGGAGCAGGCTTATCCACAGGTTGGTGCGGCGGACGATGCGCAACGGCAAGGTACGGCTGAGGGCGTCCAGCACCTGATCGCTGGCGTCCAGGCGGAACAGGCCGCTGACGCGCATGCTTTCAAGCGCTGGGTGAACGCGCAGGATGCCCGCACGGTAGGGGCGCAGCGCTGCTATCACGTCCCGCAGCGGGATATCGCGGACCTCCAGTAGTCCGTCGACCCAGGCAGTTTCGCCAAGCCTCGCCTGCAGCACCGGCCCGAAGCGATGGGGGTCGAAATCCACCGCCTGGCCGGCGGGAAGTCGCAGCCGAACACCGCTTCGGTTAACCAGCTCCAGCGGGCCGCCAAGGGCGAGGACCCGACTCCGGCCATCCCGTTCGGCGACCATCATTCCGGCACCGGCGGAAGACACCCGTCCTATGCTGGTTTGCACGACGAAGGGTCTGCGATCTGCGCGCGCCACCTGGGCAAGTAGTTCGCCACCTCGCAGGCGCACGAGCCGTCTGCTGTCATCAAAGTCCAGGTCCACTGCGCTGCGAGCATTGAGTACCAAGCGGCTGCCGTCTGCCGCGTGCAAGCTACGACGCTGGCCAGTGCTGGTACGAAGATCGGCGGTCAGTTCGTCCAATGGCGTGAAGCGATTACCCAGCACGCCGGCACCGATCACCACGCCACTGCCCACCAGAGCGCGATGCAATAGCTGACGCCGGCTGGAGGGCGCCTCGAGTACCCGTTGCAGCAACTCGCTACCGGCGTCCTGCACCACCGGGCGCCGGAAGACGCCGAGGGTTTGCTCGAGGTGCGTACAGAGGCGTTCGTGGCGCGGGTCCTGCGCACGCCAGGAACTGAACGCGTGGAAGTCTGCATCGCTGGCGGCTCCCGAGCGTAACAACACTATCCAGCGTGAAGCCTGTTCGATCAGGGCGTCCTGCTCATTGCTCATGTCGGTACTCCAGGCTAACGCGCAGGCAGCGGGTGATGGCCTTGCCCATGTAGTCGCTCACTGAACGCAGTGAGATACCCAGTTCCGCGGCTATTTCGGGATAGGTCAGGCCGTTGACCTGGGACAGCAGGAAAGTGGCTTTTACCTTGGCTGGAAGACCGTCCAGCAGGCGGTCGATCTCCTCCAGGGCCTGGAGCATCTGTGCCAGCGCTTCCGGCGAGGGCGCCTCATGTTCGGGTTCGTTGAGCAGGGCATCGAGGTAGGCGCGCTCCAGGTCGCGGCGACGCCAGACCTGGTAGACCAGGCGCTGGGCGATGGTGGTCAACAAGGCTCGGGGCTGACGGATGGGCTCGATGAGCGGCGCGCTAAGCAACTGGACGAAGGTGTCGGCCGCGACGTCCTCAGCGCTGGCCGGGGAATCCAGGTAGCGGCGCAAGCGTCCGCAGAGCCAGGTGTAATGACTGCTGAATAGCGTGCCCACGTAAAGGCTGTGGGAGTTCTCGGCGCCGGACATGGCCACTCCATAAATCGGTCAATGCAGGGAGGGGTCCGGTGTTCCGGTGGATGAATCCTAGCAAGGCGTCTTATACGACAAAAATATTTAAATTCTATTTTTATAGATCATTAATGAATTAGAGGAGCTCCGCATAACCTTGCTCGATGGCCTGTTGTTGGTAGTCGAGGAGGAGCCGGTAATCGTCGTCTTTCGCGGGCAGGATTTCACGGATAGCCAGGACGGCGGCAACCTGGGGAAGGTAGCTCAACGCCTGGTTCATAGCCTCGCGCACACGCTCGGCCTCGTCGGGACCGAGATCGGCCGTGCAAATGTACGGCAGGGTCGGGCTGGGGGCGCTGCGCGCTATCAGGCGCAGGCCAGCCACCTCTTTCGGCGCGTAACGAGCCAAGTAGGCATAGGTGACGCTGTCTACCGCGGCAAGATCGGCCTTGTCCTCCCGTAGCAGGCGCAGGCTTTCACGGTGGCTACCGCTGTGGATAAGGCTGGAGAAGAAGGTTCCGCTTTGCTGCAACGGGGCAAGGCGATGGCGGAAGAGATTCATGCCTGTATTCGATCCGGCGTCATTGAGCACGCCGCGACTACAGAGGAAATCATCGAGTGTGGTTCGGGCGTCGTGAACGCGGGCGAGGATCAGACTGCAATGCCAGCCGTCTGTACTGTCGGGCAGCACGTAGTCAGGACGGCCTAGAACGCGAACCCGGCCGCGCAGTTGAGTGATCAGCGGATATCCACAGGTCTGGGTCAGCAACAGGCGGGGCGAGGTCCAGAGTTCTGGCAGGCTGAGACCATCGGCGGCAATCCGATCCTCGCCAAGCAGCTCGAGTATCCGTTTTAACCAGATGGCATTGGCCTCCTCCACACATTGCGGAGCGACGTACATCAACAGTTCGGCATGGCGCATGAACGCTCCTCAGTGGGCACTGGGATGACGGGGGCTATCGATCGGACGGAGTCCGTACCGGCGGAAGAACTCGCCATAGCCGCGCACGTGAAAACCACCGCTGCGTGCCAGCCATTGTTCACGGCGCACGCGGTATACCCGAGGCAGGTAGTACCAGGGCAAGCCAGGAAGGTCGTGGTGAACCAGGTGCAGGTTGATATGGAGGAAGAGCCAACTCCAGGGCCAGGCAGACTCGTTGATCACCGTCCGCTGTTCCGGGTGCTCCGCAGGGCGATGCTCATAGAACGAACGCACCATGGCCAGGGACAACGCGGGGACGCTCACCAGCAGCAGGTAGTGCCAGACGGACAGCTGGCTGAAACGGGCGATGAAGGCGAGCATCAGCAAGGTAGCCGTGCCGTGGACGATCCACATGATCCAGGCCTTGAGGTCACCCTTCAACAAGCGAGTAGCCTCCTCCCTGGCCAGCGACCATAGCGCCAGAGGGGGGCCAAGGAGCAGACGACCGAGCAGCGTCTTATCAAGCCATCGCAATGTGCGGGAAAGCCTGTGGCTGTTACTCCATTGGCGTTGGCCGAGGTAGCGGCTTTCGGGGTCAAGACCAGGCAAGGTCAAGTCCTCATCGCGGTGGTGACGCAGGTGGGTATCGCGATAGAGGGTATAGGGATACCACACCGCAAACGGGGCATAGCCGAGCAGTTTATTGATGCTGGCCCAGCGGGTTGGGTGGCCATGGAGCAATTCGTGCTGCACGGATAGCCAGAGCACCACCAGTGGAACGAGCAGCACGGTCGTCGGCCACAGCCCGAGGTGCGGGCTAGCCAGGTGCAAGCTGAACCAGCCGGCGTAAACGCCGATGAGCAACAACCAGGTCGGCCAATCGGTTCTCGCAGTCAGGCTGCTCTGCAGGCGCTCAACCTGCCGGCGCTGGGCATCATCCAGATAGCGCGGCATGGTCGCCCTCGGCTATCAGCTGGAGATAAGCGTGACTCATGGAGGCTCCTGCGTGAGGTCAGCGGAAAGGCCAGCGGCCTGTATTCCCGTCTGTGCAACGACGCAGGAAAAACATGCAGATCGATTGGTTATCAGGTGCTAACTGGAGAATCTATGAGCAATGGAGGCTGCTTGCTGCTACATCGAAGTGGGCTGCAGCGCGTTAGACGTGCGGGTTGGGAAGGCTGTGTGATGATTTTGCGCGCCCAAAGACAAACCCCCGAACCGTTTTCACGGATCGGGGGTTTGGGATAGAAGCTTGACGATGACCTACTCTCACATGGAGAAGCTCCACACTACCATCGGCGATGCGTCGTTTCACTGCTGAGTTCGGGATGGGATCAGGTGGTTCCAACGCTCTATGGTCGTCAAGCAATTCGGTTGGG